>JAPOWR010000002.1:0-300000 GCA_026707545.1 Acidobacteriota bacterium
TGAAGACGCCGGAGTGGAGGCAGACGAGGGTGAGCCAGGCCGCTTCGTGAGGACGGAAGCCGAACTCGCGCAGCGCGGCGTCGCGGCCGGCCAGGTGCGGGACGTCCGGGGGCTTGAGGGCCATTGTCAGAAGTCCGCGACCTGATCGCACGGCATGGACATCCTCCTCACCTGCCCGCTACCGGACCAGGAACGCTCCCCAAGCCTCCATGACCTCGCGCCGGCGCTCCAGCACGTCGCTGCGGGCGTAGCACTGCTCGACCTGGCTCCCCACCGCGTGGGCCAGGGCCTGTTCGGCCAACTCCCGGTCGATTCCCTCGTCCGAGCACCACGACCGGAACGAACTGCGGAACCCGTGCGGGCTGCAATCGATCTTGAGGTCTTTCAGCAGCCGGCCGAACACGGCCGCCCCGACCATCTTCCCCTGGATGCCGGGAAAGACGAGCCCTTTGCCCCGGCCGCGCAGCCGTTCCGCCCGATCAAGGACCACAAGGGCGGCGCTGGAGAGGGGAACCCGGTGCTCCCTGCGCGACTTCAACCGCGAGGCGGGGACGGTCCAGGTGGCCGACTCCAGGTCGATCTCCCGCCACCTGGCTCCGCGAACCTCACCGCTGCGAGCCGCCGTCAGCGCCAGGAAGCGAAGCGCCAGCCGCGTCCCGATCCATGCCCCGGACGCCTGCACCTTGACCAGCACTCCTTCCCGCTCTCAATTCAGAGAAGTGTCAGAGAACGCAGGGACTTGTGGCACATGACGGTGAGCGACTGTCCCCCAATGTGGTCCTTGTTCGCCAGACGACCCGTTCAAGAGCGTGACCGGTTCGGTATGAGGCTGCTGTGCGGGTGGTGGGCAACCCGAAGTACAACTTGCGGATCGACTTCCGAGGTGGCGCTCCGTCACCGCCCTGGCGAAGACTCGGAACCCTGCCGCGCGCAGAGGAGGCTGTTACGCTACGTGGCTCCATCTCCGAGCCGGAGCCTTCAGGGGCGACAGACCATGAGACAGCCCTCGGAATGCTCCACTCCAAGAGTAGGCCGAGTCAGCCGAAGGACGTTTGACCGCCTCGCCAACGGAACCATGCCACACGAATCTCCTCGCAGATATCGGAGTGGAACCGCGCTTCTCGGCGCCGGCGCTCTCTCGCTCCTTCTGCCCGCCGCTACCGGCCCGAGCGCCGCCCAGAACGTGCGCCCTGACCAACCGCTCTCCACCGCAGAGATCGCGCGCCGTGTCACTGACAGTGTCGTCACCATCCACACCGCAAGCGGTCACGGTTCCGGCGTGATCGTCGATTCGACCGGCATCGTTGTCACCAACCTCCATGTCATCGAGAACGAGACGGATCTGGAAGTCGTCCTGGCGAACGGCGACATCTACGACGACATCGCCGTCGTGGACGTTGATGAGCGGCGAGACCTGGTCGTGCTCAAGCTCAAGGCCTACAACCTCGTGCCGGCGGCCATGGGGGACTCAGACGACATTCGGGTCGGCGACAGCGTCGTCCTTGTGGGTTCACCAGAGGGCTTCGACTCCACCGTCAGCGAAGGCGTCATCAGCGCCATGCGCGACACCGGAGCAGGCTACAGCGTCATCCAGACAAGTGCCCCCGCCTCCCCCGGCAGCAGCGGTGGCGGCATGTTCAATGCCTACGCGGAGCTTATCGGCATCGTCACATCTCAAGCACGCGAGGGCCAGAACCTGAACTTCGCCGTCCCCTTCAACTACGCTCGCGGTCTGCTCTCCACGGAGCCGACGATGACCCTCTCCGACTTGACCGAGCGGTTGAGCACCTCGGCCGACGCGAGTTCCCGGGTTGCGGAGCCGACATCCTCCTCTACTGGTATCAGTTCTGCTGACGCCGATCGGTTCAACGACCTCATGCAGGCGATCTCAGCCGACGAGGACCTACACGAGTTCGTGGAGTTTCGAGACGCCGGCGATGGCCTGTGGCTGTTCTTCTACAAGGACGGAGACCACGTTGCAGAAGTTCCTGGTTATGTGGAGCTCCTGGAAGACGGTTTTGATCGAGCCATGGTAGTGCTTCACACTCAGCAGCTTTCAAGCCCAGGATCTCCTTGGACGTCCAGACAGGTCGTGTCTCTGCTCCAGCTCAGCTTCAACTGGAACTTCGCCAAGCTCGTAGCAGACTCTGATGGTTCGCTGCGAACCATGCTCGAGCTTGAGCTCCGTACGACCGACGAACACTCTCTCATCCTTGGCGCCTACTCCGTCGGTGAGGCGGCTGATGATGTCGCCGGGATGATGAACGCGCCCGAGCCCTCCGGCTCGAGCACCATGGCCTCTGCGCTGACAGAGGCACCTGCTGCACAGACGGCATCGGTGGATCTCCTGGACCACGCAGTGCGCTTCGATCCGCGCGAGTGGTCGGAGATCCCTGCGTTGAACGACGACGTGCTCCTGCAGTTGGAGCACTCGTCGAAGGAAGTCTGGATGTCTCTGATAACCGAACGAGGGGAGATTCCGGTAGAGGCAATGGTGCAACTGTTTCGCCAGAATCTGGTCGTTGCGGGATTGCAGGACGTGGAGGGCATTCGAAGCGGCAAGCGCCTCGTAGGCGGGATTGAACTTGGGTACTCAGAAGTCCTCGCCACAGCCGAGGGGGTACCGGTCATCTACCTTGCCCATTTCTTCAGCAGCGAGCGCGGCACGATTCAGATCGTAGGCTGGACTCCGCGAAACCTCTACACCGAGCATAAGACGACGATCGAGCGCTTCGTCGCTGGTTTTCACCTGCCCTGAGAGTCCCCCAGCCAGTCAAGTTGGTTGGTTGAAAGGGTCGGCCCGGGCGTTGGAGATGCCAGGGCGACGCCTTGGCTCAGTCTCCTCTCGTACCGCCCCGTAGTGTCGTTCGTATGGCTGCTCGGAAGTCACCAGGGGCTGGTCCCCGGCTTCTCGGCCAGTCACCCAGTAAGGCGGAGCCGGCGCTCGATCGGCTGATAGGGATCCATCACGCGGCTCATGTAGATCAGCTTCCCCTGGATGCCGGGGAAGACCAGACCTCGACTCCGGCCACGCAGTCTTACCTGCCCAACGGACCGGCGCTTCACGTAGTCTCAAGAGCACCATGGGTACGCACCTCATCGGGCGCCGGTCTCTTGGAGCGAGTGGGTGTGTCGTTGCCTTGATGGCCATGACCGAGTTCGCGGCCGCCCAACTCTCTGTTCCCGGCCCTTGCGAGCCGGATGCCGAGACTCTCTGCCTGCACGGCGGCCGGTACGAGCTGCAAGCGGATTGGCGGACCGGCGACGGCAACAGCGGCTCGGCGAAGGTGGTGCCGAAGGGGACCAGGGATTCCGGCCTGTTCCGGTTCTTCGACGCCGAGAACTGGGAGGTTCTGATCAAGGTACTGGACGGCTGCGTGGTCAACGGCCATCACTGGGTGTATGGCGCTTCGACGACGGACCTGGGCTACGAGATCCGCGTCAGGGACACGGCGACTGACGATGTCAAGGTGTACCGGAACGAGCCCGGCCGGCCAGCACCCGCGATTACGGACGGCAAGGCGTTCCCTGGCGCCTGCGCGGCAGGTGTGTCGCCGCCGCTCGCTTTCCCCGATTGGAGGTTTCAGGGCACGCCGGGCGAGGAACTGGCGCCTGTTCGGCTGGTCGGCGGATCGGACTCGGGCTGTGTTCCCAACGGCACGTCGCTGTGCCTGGCGGATAGCCGCTTCGAGGTGGCCGTCGACTGGTCGACGGCCGGCGGGGCCGAGGGTCCCGCGAACACAGTGCCGGGCGGGACGAATAACTCGGGGCTCTTCTACTTCTTCGATCCGAACAACTGGGAGATGCTGATCAAGGTGCTGGACGGTTGCGCGATCAACGGCCACCACTGGGTGTACTCGGCGGCCGCCACGGACCTGGGGCTCGACATCACGGTGACGGACGCTGCGACGGGCGCGGCCTGGACGTTTGAGAAGCCGCCGGGGCCGCCGGCGCCGGCGATCACGGAGAGCAAGGCGTTCCCCGACAGTTGCGACGTGAGGCCGCTGCCGGAACTGGTGTCGCCCGGGTCGATTGCCGTCGAGTGGGACGTGTGGGAGGCCGAAATCGCGCACGAGAGTCTCGGCGATGTTCCGTTCGCGGACGACTTCGACGGCGACGGCGACGACGATGTGCTGATCGTGCCCGAAGCCGCACCGGAGGGTGCCGACCCGTCGGACACGAGGACCGGTCTCATCCTCGTCAACAACGGGGACTTCACCTTTGAGGTCGCCGCCGGGGACCGACCCCGCGGAGTGCATCCCTCACATGTCCTCATGGCGGACTTCGACGGAGATGGCAGGAACGACTTCTTCATCGCCGACCACGGCTACGACTTTCCGCCTTTCCCCGGCTGGCACAACCAGTTGCTGCTGTGGACCGCGGGCGGCTACGTGGACGCCACCGACCGGCTGCCGACCGACCCGGACGGCTTCACCCACCGCGCCGCCGTCGGCGACATCGACGGCGATGGCGACGTGGACATCCTGGTGGCCAACGCCTTCTCGCATTCCCTGCACCCGGCGCCGTACTTCCTGATGAACGATGGCAAGGGTCACTTCGTCCGGGATCAGAGGAGGTTGCCGCAGAGTTGGGACGGCGCGCCCTGGGCGGTTCAACTGGCGGATCTCGACGGCGACGGTCACCCGGACCTGGTCGCCGGACCCAGGGGAGACACGGCGGGAGAGTCCTTCGTGCATTGGGGGTCTGTCGAGGGTGTCTACGGGGACGGCAGGGCAACGGCGCTGCGGGAAGCGGCCTTCCTGTCCGCCTTTGGCGGTGGACACGTGGTTTCCACTGCGGTCGGCGACGTAACCGGAGATGGGCGGCCTGACATTCTCCTGGGCGGCTACGACCTTGCTCTTCAGGGGAGGGGCGTGCAACTGCTCGTGAACCATGGTGGGCGCGTCTTCGTCGACGAGACGTCGCGCCGCCTCGGCGCAAGCGCCTGGTCGGCGAGGGAAGCCGCGCATACGGCGTATCGCTTCCTGGACTTCAACCGTGACGGCGCGGTTGACATCGTTCCCCAGTTGTTCTGGAGCGGCGACGGGAGCCCGAACGTGCTGGCTTGGCTGAACGACGGGACGGGACACTACGTGCCCCTGAAGACCACCGAGTTCGACGACGCCGACGCCCTGGCGCTCTTCGAGTTGGGCAGAACGGTCCAGGCCGGCGGCGGGTTCAAGACGATCGTGTTCCACGGCGAGGGTGGCTCGTTCGTACGCGCACAGGCGGGAGTCGTGGTCGAGGGTGCCGTGATACGCCCGGAGGATTGATGGACCAGAGGTGTTGCCTTCCGATCCACATCCGACATGGCTCCTCCGTATCAGCGGCCCTCCGAGCCTTCCCGCAGGGATCAATCTGGACGTGAGCGACCCTCCCGGCGGCCTGAAACAGGCCGGCACATGGGAGCTCACGTCCCAACCCGAATCGCCTGGTACGACCCGGTCACCGCGCTCGTGGGGCGCTTTCCCCGAGCGGCGACCGAGAAACGCATTGCGTTTCAAGGACATTCGGGCGATGTCCTCAGAAGAGGACGATGTAACATTCGGAGAGTCGAAAACGGCACAAAGGGGGTGCTGTCCTTGTCCGTTTCTGGTGCGGATCCTGGAGCGACCCGGAGTTACGCGGCGACCACCGAGCCCACTAGCCCATCCTGCGGGCCGCATGGGTCGAGAGCTGCTGAATGCTTTGAGGGCGCCTGAGCGTTGGGATAGTCCTACGGGGCTCCGGGTTCGATTCCCGGCAGGTGCCCACTCACCCCCGAGAGGCCTGCGGCGCGAGGCCGCGAGCGTGATGCGTCGAGTAGCCGTCGATCGCAGGGCCGGACGTACCGCCGGCGGCCTCCGGAGCCCCTCGCTGGCGGAGCCGGATCAGGACGCGGCGAGCGGCATGGAAGCCGCCCCACTGCTCGAGCGCGGCGGGGTCGGCCGAGAGGAGCGCCGCCCTGACGGCGACCACCGTTTGCCACTCCTCCGGGGTCAGCGGCCGGACCGGAGGGCTGGCCCAGGCGGCGACCCTGCGGGAGAGCTGGTGCTGCTTCGGCACGGTGCGCGTCACGACGGCGACGTGGACCTTGGTTCCGAAGACGCGAAGCCACGGCCAGAGGTGGCGATGGCCGCCGGCCCAACTGCGCAGTTCCGTGTCCGTGTGGCGGCCGGGATCGGCGTAGACGAAGGTAGCCGACCGAAGGTCGGCGGCGATCGGCAGCCTGAGCGGGAAGTAGCGCCGGGTGCGCTTGGCCGCGCCGCCGTAGATGCGGCTGGGGTAGTGGTTGCGGGGGATGCCGCGCGCTTCGAAGTGGGCGACCTTCTCCGCCTCGGTGGCGAGCCAGGGGAGGCGAGGGTGGCGGACGACGTGATCGAGAGAGAGGAGGCGGCGGAAGAGGACCACGTCCTCCTCCGGTTTCCGGCGATGCCGGGTGTCTTCGACGCCGAGAGCGCTGTAGAGAGAACGGCTGTGCACGTGGGTGTATCGCAGCCTGGTGCCGACGCCGGGGACGGGGTGCTCGCGCGCGAAGCCGCGTTCGGTCAGAGCGCGGAGGAAGCGTGAGGTCTTCTTGCGGTGACACCGGTGGTGTCCGGTGAACTGGGTCCGGGTGAAGACGCCGGAGTGGAGGCAGACGAGGGTGAGCCAGGCCGCTTCGTGAGGACGGAAGCCGAACTCGCGGAGGGCGGCGTCGCGGCCGGCCAGGTGCGGGACGTCCGGGAGCTTGAGGGCCATTGTCAGCCGGCCGCGACCTGGTCGGCCTGAATGCAGGTGATGAGGATGCCCATGGCGCGCGTGTTCGTCCGTTACCGGACCAGGAACGCTCCCCATGCCTCCATGACCTCGCGGCGGCGCTCCAGCACGTCGCTGCGGGCGTAGCACTGCTCGACCTGGCTCCCGACCGCGTGGGCCAGGGCCTGTTCCGCCAACTCCCGGTCGATCCCCTCGTCCGAACACCACGACCGGAACGAGCTGCGGAAGCCGTGAGGGCTGCAATCGATCTTGAGGTCTCTCAACAGCCGTCCGAACACCGCCGCCCCGACCATCTTCCCCTGGATGCCGGGAAACACCAGACCTCCACCCCGGCCACGCAACCGGTCCGCCCGATCAAGGACCACAAGGGCGGCGGTGGAGAGGGGAACCCGGTGCTCCTTGCGGGACTTCATGCGCGAGGCAGGAACGGTCCATGTGGCCGACTCCAGATCGATCTCCCGCCACCTGGCTCCCCGAACCTCGCCTCTCCGCGCCGCCGTCAGCGCCAGGAAGCGCATCGCCAGCCGCGTCCCGATCCATGCCCCGGACGCCTGCACCTTGGCCAGCGCCTCGCGCAGGTCCTCTGCCGGCAGGTAGCGATGGTGCTTCCGCTTTCTCCGGCCGGCCGGCAACACCGCCGCAAGTGTGCTCGTCGGGTCGTCGGCCCGATAGCCGGCCGCCACGCTCCAAGCCATAACGCCCGCCATCCTCTGCCTCAGCCGCCGTCCGGTCGGCCGCTGACGGCGCCACAGGGGCACCAGGACCCGCATCAGGTCGGCGGTCTGGATCTCGTCGACCGGCAGGTCCCCAAGACCCGGGAACGCATGCTGCTCCAGCAGCCGCCGGACGTGCTTCGCGTGCTCCTCTCCCCAGTCGGGAGACTGGATCTCGAGGTACAGCGTCGCGGCCTCCCTGAAGGTCGGGGCATCGGTGGCGACGGGCGCCCTGGGATCGCCTCCCAGTCGAGCGGTTCTCGTATGCTCGAAGGCGACCTCCCGAGCCTCTTTCAGCGATCGGAACCTTGTCGAGCCCATGCCGACCTCGATCCGCTTCCCCTTGACGACGCCTCTCCAGACCCATCGGCCCTTGCCGGCGGCGGTGACTCTGACCATGAGCCCGTCACGGTCGTACTTCTTGAAGGGCTTGCCTGTGGGTCTGATGGCGTCAACTTGTCGTTGGGTGAGTGGCATGGCGGGATGGTAGCAGAGACCCCCGTATCGGATTCCCTCACGATGTCCCCCAATCCTGCCTCTACAGCCACACGCTGTCACCCGCTCCCAGTACCTGAGATAACGCTTCGCGAACCCTCACAAGTTACCGTATTCATTGGAGTTTTTTGCCATTTCTCGACTCTCTCCTGCGCTCTTTGGACCTCATGGGATATCGCCCGATCAGAGAGCACTCCACTACGCTCGCTTCGGTCAGGCGTCGGTTGCTGGGAAGGCGTCGGCCGTCGCTCGCTTCGAGTCCGCTGGGACCCCTCCCCCTGAGCCCCGGCACGGGCTGGACGGCGTCGGGATGTCCCTGCGAGGATCTACTCGAGGGAGCGAGCGCGCTCGTGGAGGATCGGGTAAGCCTCGGAGCGGGAGAGGTTGTCGTCGAGGAGGAGAGTGAAGGACTCGCTCCAGGCTGCCTCGGCATCGTCGCTTGTCGTCTCGACGTAGGTCAGCGATGAACCGGTTTCCCAGACGACGACCGCGCCGTTGCCGTTGGGCGAGACGAAGATCGTCGGCTGTCCGGTCCCGATCGTAGGCGCTGCCCGTTCCGACTTCACCTGTAGGCGGGCGAGGTGCTGGACGTAGCCGTTGTCGAGCGGTTGGGCCGCCGCGAGTAGAACGTGACCTTCTGCAGTCGCGGTTTCTTCCAGGAGATCGCCTTCTTGAGATCGGGCACCGACGAGCACGAGGTGAATGCGGGCTGCGCTGGAAACCCCATTGAGTCCACCCTCGGCGCAGAGACTCTCTGCGCGTCGGATCAGCATCTGCTTGGTGTCATGCGCCAGTGGCGTTAGAGCCCGACTACGAATCCGTCGGCCGACGAGTACGAGGTGGATGCGCGCGGCCTCCGCGACGGATGTGAGCGCGTTCTCCTCTTCGTCCTCGATCTTCTGGCAGAGGTTCGAGGAGTTCAGGTGATCCGCAAGACTGTCGGCGAGTTCGGCGAGTTCGACTGCTGGAGTGGAGAGTTCCAGTTGGACGAAGGCTCCGCTGTCGCTGTCGGCGAAACCGATGACAACTGCGTTGGCCTCTGAGGCGGCGTCAACAGTCGGCGCCTTGAGCAGACGTGCCGGCACCTCACTATCGAAGGGTTGGTCGATCAACTCCTGCGACACGTAGTCGTTGAGCCGGTGAACGCGACGCCACGTCGAGGCCAGTTCTCCGTCGATCAGTACCACGGGCGCGTACATGACCTTGTCGCCGTCGGTGGTGTCTTCGGACCAGACGACGTGTAGGACCGTGCGCGTGTTCGGTTGGTCGGAACTTCCTGCTGCTAGTTCAAACCGGTCGTGAGTGACGGCAAGGCGCGGTGCCGACTTGTTGCTGTAGATGTTGCCGGAGACCTCGATCGTGTCGGACCACTCGCTGCCGTTGAAAGAGGCCAGGTTGATCCGGGTAAGGGTCGAGTCACTGTTGCTAGACCACACGACGTAGAGCTGGCCGGTAGAGGCGTCGAAGGACAGGGACGGCGTCCTGTCGCTGTCGTCCGCTTCGCTGCCGGGAACCAGGTAGTGCTCGACAGTTCCGGACCCCCGACGAGCTTCAAGACGGAGGACTTCGGCGTCTGCGGAGGCCTCGGCGCCGTCGGGGAAGAGCTCTCCATAGGTGCCGACGGTGACCAGATAGATGTCTCCGCTCTTCCCGAGGACCGGAGCACTTGACGCGGCGTGTAGGGCGCCGGCGCCGAGCAGCAGGGCGATCAGCCCCACGAGGGCGGCGCGATCTGCCCGTTTGCCCGTTGAGAACCTGGGGAGGATGCTCTTCATCATGCCCTCAGATTCACCACCTGGCGCAGATCCAGGGACATCAGCACGGTTGAGAGCCCGGTGTGCTCAGGATAGAAGCGCCGTTCCAGCTTGCAGAAGAATCCCCTGGCCGCTTCGTTGTCGTGCTCCTGCATCGCCACCTGGCCCAGCAGGTAGAGGCAGTTCTTGACTACGGCTAGGTCTTGGTACTTCTCGGCCAACTCAAGTGCACGGATACCGTGTTGTCTTGCCAACCTCGGACGCTTCAACTCAAGGTAGGCGAAACACAGGTCCTGATGCGGCAGCATCGTGTACTGAATGGCCCCTCCGTGCCGGAAGGTCCGCATGCTCCGATAGAGCAACCGAAGGGCTTCGCGCATTGTGGCGCTGCGCAGTTGCTTGGCTGCGGTCGCTCGGGACAGCAGGCAATAGCCCAGATTCCCTTCGGCGATCGCGGTCCACATTGGCGGAGCTTCTCTCGTGTAGCGGAGGGCCGTGCGATAGCACTCAGCAGCTTCAGCTTCCCGACCCTCGGCCGCCAGGAGGTTGCCCAGGAGATTCTGGGCCATACCAGCTAGTCCCTCACGCTCCACGTAGTCCGCACGATCACGGAACAATCGAGCGTAGAACAGTGCCTTCTTGATCTGCCCCTCCAACTCATGTGCGCGCGCCAAGGTGTAGGCGGCCAGACAGGAGTTGTTGTCGACGGTTGTTCCGAGCAGGATCCGTCGCAGCTCCGGCATGACTTCAGCGCCGTTGCCGAGTTCGGTTTCGGCCGCGCCCCAACCGCACAGCGCCTCATCGGCCAGGTCGGCTTCACCCGCTGCCGTGGCGGCTTGCGCAGCCTGTCGATAGACAACGGCGGCTTCCCGGTACGAGCCCTTCGCAACTAGTTCCCGCCCACGGTCCCGGAGCGTCTCGAAGTCTTCGGTCACCTCGACCGCGCACGGCTCCACACCGGGCGCGGGAACGCCCTCGGGGATGTACGTCGCCTCAGGCGACGACTGGAAGGGAACAACCGTCGCAGTCATTAGGACGTCGAGTCTACACGAAGGAGACGGGGAATGGAGGGGTCCTAAACGTCGAGGCCGACCTGGCGCATCAGGTCCAACGCGTTGCTGCGAGTGACGGTGCCCTCGCGCAGGCGGTAGTCGAACAGGATCTTCCCATCCACCAGGTCGTCTCTGAAGTGGACGTTGCGCAGTGACGGCCCGGGCGAGTCGTCGGCGATCCGCGCCAGGGCGAGATCGTGGGTGGTCACGAGTCCGACCGCGCCGCGATCAACCAGGCTGCGGACCAGGGCCTCGGCGCCGACTCTCCGGTCGTGGGAGTTCGTGCCGTGGAGAATCTCGTCGAGCAGGAACAGCACCGGCGTCTCCTGTTCGGTGAGGTCGAGAACCGACTTGAGCTTCCTGATCTCGGCGTAGAACCTGGAGTGGCCTTCGGCGAGTGAGTCCCTTAGTTGGATGGACGATCCGATGGCCAGCGGTGAGAGGACCAGCGAGCTCGCGCGCACCGGTGCACCGGCAAGCGCCAGGACGACGTTCGTCCCGACCGTCCTGAGAAGCGTGCTCTTGCCGGACATGTTCGAGCCGCTGACGATCAGGCACTGGGCTGGCGACCCCGGTTTCCTGGAGCAGGCTTCCAGTACGACATCGTTCGCCACACAGTCCTTCGGAGGCAGCAGGGGATGCCCGAGTTGTCGAGCGGCTAGCAGCGGGCGCCGCTTCCCGGCCGGCTCGACCAGCGTGGGGAAGATGTGGTTCGGGTGCTCGAACGCATGGGAGGCGAGGCTGGCCAGGGCCTCGACGCTGGAGAGCACGTCGAGCCAGACGGCCACGCGGTGCCCGTGGCGTCGGCGCCAGGCGTCGATGGCGTAGGCGAGTTGGGGCGTCCACAGCAGCAGCAGGCCGAAGGGCACGAACAGGGCGTTCCGCATGGAGTCGAGCAGATCCACGAGACGGCGTAGCCGTGTGGCGTTCCGGGAGGCGGTGTTTCCATCGCCACCCCGCAACCGCTCCTGCAGTTCGACCATGAGGTCGCTTTCGAACGGCTCGCGCTCGATGACCTCCAGCAGGGCCGCAACCAGATTGAGGTCACGGCTCGCTCGCGTCACGCCACCTGTGGCAGCCGCGATAGCACGACGCTTTGCGATCATCCAGAGGACTTCCAGCACCGCCACGGCCAGAAACGGCGACGGCCCCCAGCTCCAGATCATCCAGCCGGTTGCGGTGAGAAGGTTGGCGGCGGCCGCTGCCGTCAGCAGGACGCGCATCAGGAACTCGCGCCCGCCGGCGCCGGGCAGGGCAGGCCTCCCCTCCCCCGCCGCCCAGGTTCGCAGGGCCCCTGGATCGATGTTGGTGCGCGCGAGCCGCCCATGTACTGCCAGACGCTCGCGGAAGTCGAGTCGAGGCGCCAGTTCGCGCACAGCCTCCTGCCGCTTGCGTACAGCGTCGGGTCGCGCGGGCTCCAGCAGCCAGGACGCGAGGAGTTCGTCACCGCCTCGGGTGCGGGCGCGGCTCAACATCTGGAACAGCGAGTCGGGACCGAACAGGTCGAGGTCCGCGGCGTACACGTGCTCGGCGTGTTCGTCGGCAAAGCGCGAGCCGGGCCGTCCGCCGGCCCGCCAGTCGCCGTCGAGCCGGTTGAGAATCTGATGGTAGAAGGCTTGCGCACGCTTCAGCCGTTCGGCCCGTCTCAGAACCCGCTCGTGAAGGACGACGAGAACCAGAAAGAGCAGCGCCGGGACCGCCGCCCAGATCAGGGGGAAGAGCCTTGCCTGGACCGACAGCCAGACCAGCACGGCTGCCGCAAGCACGGTGGCCAGCCGCGACCACGAAACGGCCTTCTCGAACCGCCTCGTTCGCCGCAATAGGGCGCCGCGCCGCTCGGCTCGGCGTTCGCAAGTCGGGCGCGGGTTGTCCACGACCCTGCTGGTCAGGTCAGTGCCGGATAGACGATCGACTTGAGCTGGCCGCGGAAGTTGAACGTGCCCGACATCCAGAACTGGACCATGAAGATGACGATCAGGTCCTCCCTCGGGTCGATCCAGAAGGCGGTGCTCGCGGCGCCGCCCCAGCCGTACTCACCGACCGAGCCGATCGCCTGAGCGACCGCCAGATCCAGGGTGACCGAGACGCCGAGACCGAAGCCCATCCCCTCGTAAGTCGTCTCGCTGAAGGTGCCGACCGCCAGGTCGGTCAGATCGCTGCCGCTCGGCAGGTGGTTCATCGTCATGAGTTCCACCGTCTTGCGGCCGAGGATGCGCGTGTTCTCCAGCGTGCCGCCGCCCAGCATCATCTGGCAGAAGCGGTAGTAGTCGTGCATCGTCGACACGAGTCCGCCGCCACCCGAGAAGAAGCTGACCTCGCTTGTGTAGTGGCTGGTCAGGGGATCGTCGAACAGGACCAGCTTCTTGTTCCGGTCCCGCCGGTAGTTCGCGGCGAAGCGGTCGACCTTGTCCGCGGGCACCGTGAAGCCGGTGTCGACCATGCCCAGGGGCCCGGTGATGTGCTCCTGCAGGTACTCGTCGAACGGCTGGCCGGAGAAGACCTCGACAAGGTAGGCGAGCACATCGGTGGCGACCGAGTAGTTCCAGGCGTCGCCGGGCGAGAACTCGAGCGGCAATTCCGCGAGTTGCTCGATCATCTGCCGCAGGCTGCCGCCGATCGGCGGGCCGCCGACGCCGAGCTTGCGGTACGCGGCATCGACGTTCGTGCGCTCCATGAAGCCGTAGGTCAGCCCCGACTGGTGCGTGAACAGGTCGCGGATCGTCATCGGGCGATCGACCGGTCGGGTGAGGAAGTTCGGGTGGTTCCCGCTCTCGAAGACTCTGAGATCCCGCCACTCGGGGATGAACTTCTGGACCGGGTCGTCTAGCTGGAAGTGGCCCTGTTCGTAGAGCTGCAGCAGGGCGACCGAGGTGATCGGCTTGGTCATCGAGTAGATGCGGAAGATCGTGTCGGTCCGCATGGCGCGGCCGCGCTCGCGGTCCATCAGACCCTGCGCCGAGAGGTAGGCCGGCTTGCCGCCCCGGGCGACCAGGGTGAGGCAGCCCGCAATCTTCTCCGGCTCCAGATAGCGGCGCCGCAGATGATCGTCGATACGCGCCAACTGCGCGGCGTTCAGGCCAACCTCCTCGGGGCGCGCGAGGTCGAGTTCGGGGGGTGCTGAAACCAGGACGGGTCGGGCCGGCATGGAGGATCCTTTGATTGGCTGGTCGGTCGACTGCTTACGGCGCGGCGATCTTTGCAGATGGCGGAACGGGCGTGGCGCATACAATCGCGCAGCCGTGGCCCAAGCCCAAGCCCAGGAGCCGTTGGCCTCGACCTGCCTCGAGGTCAACGGTGTCACGCTCTCGTTCGGCGGCGTACACGCCCTGGACGATGTCGCCCTGGACGTGCGCCACGGCGAGGTGTTCGCGATCATCGGGCCGAACGGCGCGGGAAAGACGTCCCTCCTCAACTCGATCAGCGGTCTCTACCGGCCGCAACAGGGCTCGATTACCTACACGCCAACGCCGGAAGCGGCGCCGGTCTCGCTCGTCGGCCGCGCGCCCCACAAGGTGGCCCAGGTCGGCATCGCCCGATCGTTCCAGAACATCGAGCTCTTCCGCGGCATGACGGTGCTCGAGAATCTGATGCTGGGGCGGCACATCCACATGCGCGGCAACGTCCTCAGTTGTGGCGTCTACTGGGGTCCACAGCGCCGCGAGGAGATCCGGCATCGGGCCGCGGTGGAGGACGTGATCGACTTCCTCGAGATCGAGAACCTGCGCCACCAGGCGGTCGGCACCCTCGCCTACGGTCTGCAGAAACGGGTGGAGCTCGCCCGCGCGCTGGCGCTCGATCCCAAGCTTCTTCTGCTCGACGAACCCATGGCGGGGATGAACGTGGAGGAGAAGGAGGACATGGCCCGCTTCGTCCTCGACGTGAACGAGGAGTGGGGCGTGACGACCGTCCTGATCGAGCACGACATGGGAGTCGTCATGGACCTCTCGGATCGCGTCGCGGTGCTCGACTTCGGCCGATCGATTGCCTGCGGTACGCCGGACGAGGTGCGCGCCGATCCCGCCGTGATTCACGCGTATCTGGGGGACGCCGAATGACCGCGCTGGCGGAACTGCCGGAAGACGCGGACACGATGCCCAAGCTGCTGCTCCGGAATGCCCGGGAGCGCGGCGGCGAAGCGGCGCTCCGTGAGAAGGAGTTCGGCATCTGGCAGAGCTTCACCTGGGCGCAGTACGCCGAGCGGGTCAGGAACTTCGCCCGCGGACTGGTCGAACTCGGACTCGAGCGGGACGACATCGTCGCCGTGCTGGGGGACAACCGGCCCGAGTGGCTGATTGCCCAGCTCGCGTCCCAGGCGGTCGGCGCCCGCTCCCTGGGCGTCTACCAGGACTCCGTGGCGAGCGAAGTGCAGTACCTGGTCGAGTTCGCGGGCGCCCGCTTCGTCATTGCCGAGGACCAGGAGCAGGTCGACAAGCTGCTTGAAGTCTGGGACCAGTTGAGTGGCACTGGGGAAGGGGACGGGCAGGGAATCGCGAAGGTCATCTACTACGACCCCCGCGGGCTCGGTTCCTACCCGCACGACTTCCTGCTCGGCTTCTCCGAAGTGGAGAAGATAGGGGCGTCCGCCACGAGCAGCACGGAGGACGACTTCGAACGCTGGGTCGAAGCGACGACCGGCGACGACGTCGCCCTGCTGTCGACCACCTCCGGAACCACCGGAAAGCCGAAGCTGGCGATGCTCTCGCACCGCAACCTGCTGACCATGGCGCACAGCTTTCAGAGCATCGATCCGATGCGGAGCGACGACGAGTTCGTCTCCTTCCTGCCGCTCGCGTGGATCGGCGAGCAGATGATCGGCGCCGCCTGCGGCATGCTGGTCGGCTTCACCATGAACTTCCCGGAAGAGCCGGAGACGGTGCAGCACGACATCCGTGAGATCGGACCGCAAATGATGTTCTCGCCGCCCCGCATCTGGGAGAACATGGTGTCCGACGTCCAGGTACGGATCGAGGACTCCTCCTGGCTCAAGCGCAAGGTCTACAACTGGGCGCTGGGCGTCGGTTACAGAGCGGCCGACACGCGGCTGGCGGAGGGCGGTCTGCCCAGGTTGCTGGCGATGCAGAACTGGATCGCCAACGCGGTCTGCTTCTTCTGGTTGCGCGACAAGCTCGGGGTGCGGCGAATCCGGCGCGCCTACACGGGCGGCGCGGCGCTCGGGCCCGACATCTTCCGCTTCTTCCACGCCATCGGCGTGAACCTGAAGCAGATCTACGGCCAGACCGAGGTGTCCGGGATTTCGGTGGCGCACCGCGACGACGACATCAAGTTCCAGACGGTCGGCACGCCGGTGCCAGGGGCGGAGGTCAGGCTCGGCGAAGGCGGCGAGATCCTGACCAGGAGTCCGTCCGTCTTCCTCGGCTACTACAACAACGAGGAGGCCACACAAGAGGCGCTTCGCGACGGCTGGCTTTACTCCGGCGACGCCGGCTACATGGACGACGACGGGCACCTGATCGTCATCGATCGCAAGAAGGACGTGATGGAGCTGCACGACGGAACGCAGTTCTCGCCGCAGTTCATCGAGAACAAGCTGAAGTTCAGCCCCTACATCAAGGAGGCGGTCGTGTTCGGCGGCGGCGACTACCCGTTCGTCACCTCCTTGATCACGATCGACTTCGCCAACGCGGGAAAGTGGGCCGAACGCCGGCAGATCCCCTACACCACGTTCACCGACCTCGCCCAGAAGCCGGAGATCTACGAGCTGGTGCTGGAACACACCGCCGGAATCAACGGTGATCTGCCGGAGTCGGCCCGCATCCAGCGCCTGCTGCTGCTGCACAAGGAACTCGACGCGGATGACGAGGAACTGACCCGTACCCGGAAGGTGCGGCGCCGGTTCATCGCCGATCGGTACCGCCTGCTCGTCAATGCGCTCTACGGCGGCGACGAGGCGGTCGAGATCGAGAACGAGATCACCTACCAGGACGGCACGACCGCGGTCCTGCAGACCCGGCTGCGCATCGCTCAGCCCGCCACCGCCTGAGGAGGGGACGATGGGATCCGACGTCTTCCTTCAACTCACCGTTTCCGGCCTCTCGAACGGCATGGTCTACGCCCTGGTGGCGGTCGGCTTCGTCGTGATCTTCAAGGCGAGCGACGTGATCAACTTCGCGCAGGGCGAGTTCCTGCTCTTCGGCGCCTACCTGGCCTTCGCCTTCATTGCCCAGTTCGGGTTGCCCTGGAGTCTGGGCGTGCTGGCGACGCTGCTCACCGCGGCCATGATCGGCCTGATCGTGGAGCGTCTCGTTCTCCGGCCACTGATCGGCGAACCGGTGATCTCGATGATCATGGTCACGATCGGTCTCTCGAGCCTGCTGCGAGCGGTGGTGAACGGTATCTGGGGGGTGCGGCCCAAGGCCTTCCCCAACTTCATCCCCTCGGGAGAAGTCGAGTTCCTGGGCGCGATCGTCGGCATCGACCGTCTGCTCGTGATCGCGATCGCGGCGATCCTGCTGACGGTTCTGACGCTGTTCTTCCGTCACACCCGGGACGGCATCGCGATGCGCGCCATCGCCGACGACCAGCAAGCGGCGCTGTCGATGGGCATCAGCATCAAGCGGGTCCTCGCCGTCGCCTGGGCGATGGCGGCGATCACCGCGGCGGTCGCCGGCATCATGCTGGCGAACACGGTCGGCGTCAGCCACGACATCATCTTCATCGGACTGCGCGTGTTCCCCGTGGTCATCCTCGGCGGTCTCGACTCGGTGCCCGGCGCGATCGTCGGCGGCGGCGTGATCGGGCTGCTGGAGTCGTACACGGCGGGCTACACGACGTCGGGCCTGGAGCTCATCGTCCCGTACATCGTGCTGATCCTGGTCCTGATGATCCGGCCCTACGGCCTGTTCGGCAAGGAGATCATCGAGCGGGTGTAGGGCATGGAGTCCGGAATCTTCTTCAGCGACTACCGCTCGGACATGGCGCTGCGGCGCATGCCCTTGCAGAAGGTGCGCACGGGCCTGCTCCTGGTCGGCCTCGTCGTGTTTCCGTTCCTGGCCACGCCGTACTGGCTCAATCTGGCCAACCAGATCGCGATCGCCACGATCGGCGCGATCGGACTCAACATCCTGGTCGGCTACACCGGCCAGATCTCCCTCGGTCAGGGCGCCTTCATGGCGGTCGGCGCCTATGGGTCCGGTCTCCTGACGGTCCGGCTCGACGTTCCCTTCTACCTGAGCATTCCGGCCGCGGCCGCGATCACCGCCGTTGCCGGCCTGGTGGTCGGCCTGCCTTCCCTGCGGCTCAAGGGCCTCTACCTGGCCGTCGCCACGCTGGCGGCGCAGCAGATCGTCGAGTTCGTCGTCACGCACTGGGACGGCCTCACCGGCGGTACGGAGGCGCTCGTCGTGCCGGCGCCCGAACTGTTCGGCGCCCGGATGAACACCGACGGACGGTTCTACTGGATCCTGGTCGTCGTCGCGCTCGCCGTCGCGCTCTTTGCCGCGAACCTGTTCCGTTCGCGGGTGGGTCGCGCCTGGGTGGCGATCCGGGACCAGGACATCGCGGCTTCGGCGATCGGCGTCAACGTGTTCGGCTACAAGCTGCTCGCGTTCGCCACGTCGTCGTTTCTGGTCGGCCTCTCCGGCGCACTGCTCGCCCACTACCGGTCGATCGTCACCTGGGAGCGGTTCACGATCGAGGTCTCGATCTCCTACCTGGCGATGATCATCATCGGCGGACTGGGGACGATTTCGGGTTCGTTCTTCGGCGCGTCGCTCATCGTGCTCCTGCCGGCGATGATCAATACCCTGGGGCGCTCGCTGCAGGACACGGCGCCCTGGGCGGCCACGGTCCTGCCGTATGTGCAGCAGGGCGTCTTCGGACTCGTGATCATCCTGTTCCTGGTGCTCGAACCGGAAGGGCTCGCCAAACTCTGGCGCAACGTGAAGGACTACTTCCGCGTCTGGCCGTTCTCGTACTAGGCGCCTTTGCGCCGGTATGATTCGTTGCTTACGGACCGGCTGTTCCGGGGCGGCCATGCCCCTTCAGGAGACCACGACATGAACCGTCTCGCTTGCCTTGCTGCTGTAGCTCTGTTGCTTCTCACCGCCTGCGGAGGCGGCGACCCGGTTTCGGAAGCGGATGCTCCGATCACCATCGGTGCGATCTTCGACCTGACCGGCGCGACCTCGGACGTGGGTACCCTGTACGCCGAGGCGATCCGCGACTACTACGACCGCCTGAACGAACTCGGCGGCATCGCCGGCCGCGAGGTCGACCTGCTGTGGAACGACTACGGCTACGACGTGGCGAAGGCCGAGCAGCTCTACTCCGAGTACGTCCAGGCCGGAGCGGTCATGTTCATGGGCTGGGGCACCGGCGACACCGAAGCCCTGCGCGGCCGGATCGCGGCCGACCGCATTCCCTTCGTCTCGGCATCCTTCTCCCACGTACTGGGAGATCCGTCCGAGGCCCCCTTCAACTTCCTCGTCGGCACGACCTACAGCGACCAGCTCTTCATCCTGCTCGACTACCTGATCGAAGAGGCGGAAGCCTCGGGAGGCGAGATGCCGAACGTCGCGCTGATGCACCACCCGAGTCCGTTTGGCCTCTCGCCGTGGCGCCAGGGAGGCGAGGAGTACGCGAAGCAGCGCGGCATCGAGATGGCGCCGCACGAGATGGCGCGGGGCAACACGGACTTCAGCGCCACGCTGACCCGGATCGCCGAATCCGGCGCCAACACGGTCGTGTTCCAGAACACGTCGGGACCGGTTTCCATTGCCGTCAAGAACGCGCGGGACCTGGGCCTGGACCTGCGCTTCGCCTGCCTGAACTACTGCAGCAACGAGGTGCTGCTGGATCTGGCGGGCGACGCCGCGGAAGGTGTTCTGGCTTCGATCATCTACTCGCCGCCGGGCGAGGGGATCGACGGCCTGAACGAAGCGGCCGAGTACCTCGCGTCCAAGGGCGCGTCGATCGACGAGGAGGGTTTGCTCTATGGCCAGGGCTGGGCGGTCGCCAGTCTGGTGACCGAGGCGATCGAACGCGCGGCCGCTGCCGGCGAAGTGACCGGCGATTCCATCTTCGCTGCCTTCGAGACCTTCGACGACTGGGACACCGGCGGTGTGACCGCGCCGGTCACGTTCACGTCCACCGACCATCGCGGCATCAAGGGCATGAGGATCTTCGAGATCAGGGAAGGCAAGTTCCAACCCGTGACCGAGATGCGGATGGCCTCCACCCTGGGGGCGGCCGAGTAGGGCAGGCCCGAACGCCATGCTGTCCCTGAACAACGTCGAGGTCATCTACAACGACGTCATCCTGGTGCTCAAGGGGCTCTCGCTCAAGGTGGAGCAGGGTCAGATCGCGGCGCTGCTGGGCACGAACGGCGCCGGCAAGTCAACCACGCTCAAGGCGATCTCGGGACTGCTTCATCCCGAGGACGGCGAGGTCACGGACGGCAACGTCGAGTTCGAGGGCATCCAGATCGACAAGCTGCCCGCCGAGGACATCGTGCGCCGGGGCATCTTCCAGGTCATGGAGGGGCGTCGGGTCTTCGAGCATCTGACGCCGCAGGAAAACCTCCTGGCCGGCGCCTACACGGCCCGGGACAAGGGCGGCACGGACGAAGCGCTGGAACGGGTGTACGGCTACTTCCCACGTCTCAAGGAGCGGGGCAACTCGATGGCCGGGTTCCTCTCCGGCGGCGAACAGCAGATGCTGGCCATCGGCCGGGCCCTCATGGCGCGGCCGAAACTGATGCTGCTCGACGAACCGTCACTGGGCCTGGCGCCGCTCCTCGTCCAGGAGATCTTCGAGATCATCCAGCGCATCAACCGGGACGAGGGCACGACGATTCTGCTCGTGGAGCAGAACGCCACCCGCGCACTCGAGATCGCCCACTACGGCTACATCATGGAGGGTGGCCGGGTCGTCCTCGAGGGGACTCCGGCGGAGCTCCAGGACAACGCCGACGTCAAGGAGTTCTACCTCGGACTGACCCAGGTCGGCCAGCGTAAGAGCTACCGCGACGTCAAGCACTACCGGCGCCGCAAGCGCTGGCTGTCGTAGCTAGTCCTGCTCGATCGCCTCCTCGATCTCTCGAAGCCTCTCGCGGAGTTCCCGGCGGGCGTCGGCGGCGAAAGGGTTCTCGCGGGCGATGGTCAGGAACAGATCGTCCGAGTCGTCGCGGAGGTTCTCTTCGATCTTCATCATGTGCCGGTAGGCGACCGTGCCGAGGGCCGGGTCCGGGACGTGAATCTCCCTGAGCGCCTTGGCCATCCAGTGGGTGAGGCCCTGGATGTAGGCCATCTCGGAGTCGTGCTCCTCCGCTGACATCTCGAGCACCTGGAGCTCCAGGTCCGACTCCAGGAAGGCTCTCACCGCCTGCACCCGTTCGCTGTCGACCGGGCGCTCGGGAAGGCAGAGCACGACCTTCAGACCGCGAATCCCGCCGCGACCGCTCTGGGGGCCGAACATCGGGTGAGTGCCGATGAACTGGACCTGCCGGGGCAGGCGCTGCTCGAGGATCCGGAGCGGCTTCACCTTGACCGAGGCGACGTCGACGACCAGCGTGGCCGGTGCGAGGCACGGGGCCAGGTCGGCGATCAGCCCGTCGAGATCCTGGACCGGGACCGCCGGAATCACGATGTCGCAGCCGGCGCAGCCTTCGAGGCCCGTCCAGCGCGCGCCCAGCGCGGCGGCTTCGGCGCTCAGGTCGCGGCGATCCCAGACCTGCACGTCGAACCGGGCGCCCAGGTGCCGCGCCAGAAAGCGACCGAAGCTGCCGAGACCGACGATGCCGATCGTCCTTGCCCAGCAGCCTTGCACCGGGCCCACCCTAGCACCGGCACACGTTGCCGGGTTCCCCTACAATCGCGTGCTGCGGGAGGAGGGAACCAGGATGAGAAGGACAACCGGCGCTGTTCTCGGCGCCGTCGTGGCCGTGGCGGTGAGCTATGGTTCACCGCCCGTGACCGACGCCCAGGAGGATCGCGCCAGCCGGGAGCACGTACTCGGCCTGCTCCGGGAGGTGCCGCTGATCGACGGCCACAACGACGTGCCGTGGCAGTACCGCACGCGCGTTTCGAACCACCTCGACGAGATCGACTTCCGGGACACCACCGCGCTCGAGCCGCCGATGCACACCGACCTGCGGCGTCTGCGGCAGGGGGGAGTGGGCGCCCAGTTCTGGTCGGTCTATGTTCCGACCTCCTACACCGGCGCCGGCGCGGCCCGGGTCGTGTTCGAGCAGGTCGACCTGACCAGGCGGCTGATCGAGCGGTATCCGGACGACCTGGAGCTGGCCCTCAGCGCGGACGACATCGAGCGCGTCCACGGCGCCGGCCGGATCGCGTCCCTGCTTGGCGCCGAGGGCGGGCACTCGATCGAGTCGTCCCTGGGAGTCCTGCGGCAGCTCTACGCGGTCGGCGTCCGCTACATGACGCTGACCCACAACAGCAACGTCGCCTGGGCGGACTCCGCGACCGACCAGCCGGCGCACGGCGGGCTGACGGCGTTCGGCCGGCGCGTGATCCGGGAGATGAACCGGCTCGGCATGCTGGTCGACCTCTCCCACGTTTCGCCGCAGACGATGCACCATGCGCTGGACGAGTCCCAAGCGCCGGTCATCTTTTCGCACTCCTCGGCATTCGCGGTCACAGCCAGTCCACGCAACGTGCCCGACGACGTCCTGCGGCGGCTTGCCGAGAACGGCGGCGTGGTCATGGTCACTTTCGTACCGTCCTTCGTCAACGAGAAGGTGCGGGCGTCATTTCAACGGCTGGATGCCGAACGCCGTCGACTGATGACCGCGGGAACCGCGCCGGAGGAGATCCGCACGCGGCTCATGGCCTGGCGAAGTGAGAACCCGGGCGCCCAGGCATCCCTCAGCGACGTGGCCGACCATATCGACCACATCCGTGGCCTGATCGGGACCGCGCACCTGGGAATCGGCTCCGACTACGACGGCATCCCGACCGTGCCGGTCGGCCTCGAGGACGCCTCGACGTTTCCCGATCTGTTCGTGGAACTGGTGCGGCGGGGCTACAGCGACGACGAACTGAAGGACATCGCGGGCCGCAGCTTCCTGCGCGCCATGCGCGCCGCGGAGGCGACGGCCCGACGGGTGCAGGCCACGGAACCGCCGGCCGACGACCTGATCGAAGAACTGGATGGCGAGAATGGTTGATCAGGCGACGTCCCCGGTGGTGGCCCGGCACGCCTCGACCGTCCTCCTGTTGCGGGACAGCGACCGCGGGGTGGAAGTGTTCATGGAACGCCGCCACATCCAGTCCGACTTCGTCGGGGGCGCCTACGTCTTCCCGGGCGGTCGCGTCGACCCCGAAGACCGGGTCGACGAAGCGCTGTGCCACGGCCTCACCGACCGCGAGGCCAGCGCCCGGCTCGCGCTCGAAGAGGGCGGCCTGACCTTCTACGTCGCCGCGATCCGCGAGTGCTTCGAGGAGGCCGGCGTGCTGCTGGCCTACGACCGTGACGGGCAGATTCTCGACTTCTCGGACCCGTCGGTCGAGCAGCACTTCGAACGTCTGCGAGCCGAGCTGAACGCGGGCGAACGGTCCCTGCTCGACATTGCCGCCGCCGAGGGGTTGACCCTTGCCACGGACCGCATCAGCTACTGGGCGCACTGGATCACCCCCGAGGGACAGCCGCGGCGCTACGACACCCGCTTCTTCGTCACGCGGGCGCCGCGTAACCAGACCGCCGCCCACGACGACCACGAACTGACGAGTTCCGCCTGGGTCACCGCCCGGGAAGCGCTCGGCCACGCGCGCCGCAAGGAGTGGATGATCATCTTTCCTACCATCCGCAACCTCCAAAAGCTGGCCCAGTTCGAGACCGCCGGCGCCGCCATCGCCGCCGTCGACGCCCAGGCGGAGTTCCCCGTCATGCAGCCCCGCGTGCTGATGGGCCGGACGCCGGACGAACCGGCGCGAGCCGTGCTGCCCGGCGACGAGGGCTACGAGGAAGCGGCTATGCGCCCCTCCGCGGCGAACGTCAAGGACTGGCAGCGGGCGTTCAGCCGCTAGCGCCGTCATGCCGGGTCTCCCAAAGGGCACGCCCGTCGCGCTCTCCGGGCGGGTGCTGCGCGTCACCCAGGACAACCCGGGCATGTTCACCGGTCCAGGAACAAACACCTACGTCATCGGCGGCGCCGGCGGCCCGGTCTTCGTGCTCGATCCAGGGGAGGAGGACGACGCCCACTTCGACGCCATCCTGCGCGCCCTCGGCGGCCGTGAGGTCGCCGCCGTCCTGATCAGCCACACCCACCGGGACCACTGGCCCCTGGCGCCCCGCGTCGCCGAGCACACGGGTGCCGAGATCCGCGCCTTCAGGGAGAATCCACCGTTCACCGCGGGCCCCCGCCTCAAGGACGGCGATCGCCTGTCCTCGAGCGGCGCGACGCTGGTAGCCCTCCACACCCCGGGCCACGCCAGCGATCACCTCTGCTTCCTGCTGGAGGAAGACCGCGCCGTCTTCACCGCCGACCTGGTCATGGGCTGGTCAACCTCGATCATCGCCCCGCCCGACGGCAATCTGAACCAGTACATGACCTCCCTCGAGCGGCTGATCGAACTCGGCAATGACGGCATCGACATCCTGCACCCGGGCCACGGCGAGTCGATCAAGCCGCCCCTCGACCGCATCCACGAGATCCACCGCCACCGCCAGCAACGCACCGACCAGGCCCTCGACGCCATCGCCGCCGGCGTCGCCACGATCCCCGAGATGGTCGAACGCATCTACACCGATGTCGACCCCAAACTCCACGGCGCCGCCGCCTTCTCGCTACGGGCACACCTGGATGCGCTGGTCGAAGAGGGCAAGGTGAAGGAGACCGAGCCCGGCCGGTATTCCCAGGCGGCGGAAGGACAAGACGTTGGGGACCTGGTCAAGAAGGCAGGCGCGAACTCGGGGCTCGATTCCGATCGGGCCATGGACTTGGCCGTACAGGAGACGAGACGCCAGCGGGGAACAACAGATCCCGGGAAAGGGTGAGCCGCCAGGTCCGCTACGGCGAGTTCTCATCGCAGGGAGTCTGACCGTCGGCAGACGGCTCCTACGCGGCGCAACGCCCCCAGCCTCGGCCAGGACCGAAGGGAAGGGGTCCCAGCGGGCTGTCGGCAAGCGACGGCCGACGCCCTGCCATCAACTGACGCCGAACCGGAGCGCAGCCGACCGAAGCGAGCGCAGACCTTTCCCTTACTCAGAAAGCGGGAGCGTCCGCTGGGACCCCTTCCCTTCGGTCCGTCCAGCCGAGGCGGCAGCAGGCACCGCCCCGCCGCCGCCGCGTGCCACCGCCGCTGCGCTACGCACCGCCGCTGCCTACGCACCACCGTCGCGCGTCAGCGCCGCCACGGCGCCCGCACCGGACGCCCCGCCTGGTAGGCCGCCAGGCGTTCGCGGGCAGCCGGGAGCGCTTCCGAAGCGCCGGCGCGCTCCAAGTTGTCGATCAGCCGCTGCTGCCAGGCGACGGCCTGTTCGAAGTCGCCGGTCGCGGCGTAGGCGAGCGCGACCAGCGCCCCGTGGGCCGGGGTCTGGGCACGCTGGAACAGGTCGGTGGCCAGGGTCAGGGCCATCGCGCCGTCTCGCACCGAGTCGTCCTCGGAGGCGGCCAGGAGTTCCGCCAGCAGCAGGGCGAAGAAACCGCTTCCACCCTGGTCCGGAAGGTCCAGGGTCTGTTCGAGCATCAGGCGGACCCTGGCATCCTCGCCGGCGAGGAGCAGCGCGGTGACCTCGGCGGCGCGGGCCCTGGTGTCCGAGGGGTCGAGTTCGAGCGCACGGCGGGCGGCGAGGGCCGCCTCGGTGAACATGCCGAGCCGGCCCAGCGCCGTACCCAGGTTCAGGTAGGCCTCCTTTGACGTTGGGTTGCCGACGATCGCCCGCTGATAGTGAGGAATCGCTTCCTCGTAGCGTTCCTGCTGGGTGCGGATGTTGCCGAGTTCGAAGTGGGCGGCGCTCAACAGGCCGGGATCGCCGCCCGCTCGGATGAGCTGCTCGAAACGACGAGCCGCCGAGGCCGGCCGACCGAGTTCCTGTTCGATCCGTCCGAGTTGCATCACGATCTCGCGATTGAGTCCGAAGTCGGCCAGGAGCGCTTCGAACTCCCGTAGCGCGAGTTCGCGGCGGCCGCCCAGCCGGTAGTTGCTTGCCCGATGGAAGCGGAGATTCTGGTCGCCCGGCGCCAGTTCGAGAGCCTGGGTCAAGGCCTCGGCGGCTTCGAGATGCTCGCCTGTCTCGCCCAGGCTCCTTGCCAGCTCCACCCAGGCCGGCCCGAAGGACGGTTCGAGCTCGACGGCTCGCCTGAGTCGTTCGGCCGCCGCCTGGAATCGGCCTTCCTGGTTGTAGAGCCGACCTGTGTGGAAGTACAGCGCGGCATCGTCCGGACTCAGGTTCAGTGCCTCCTGGTACCACATGGCGGCCTCGGCGCGGCGCCCCATCTGCTCCAGGGCCGCAGCGAGGGACCTTCTGGCAACAGCGCTCCGGGGATGGTCCTCGACGGCTTCGCGGAACCGCTGCTCTGCGGTTTCGAAGGCGTTTGCCGCCAGGGCGACGCGCCCGAGCAGCAGTTGAGCGCCGATTCCCGTGGCTGACTCCTTGATCTCCGCGGCGATTGGATCGGCGAAGGCGACTGGCGCCTCACCGCGGAGTTCCATCGCCGCGCGCGAGGCGTCGTCGTTACCCAGGGCGCGGTGGGCGAGGGCAATGTGGTAGTGAAGCGCGTTCGCCCGGGGTTGTTCCCGCAACGCGGCCTGGAAGTGTTCGAGTGCCGCGGCCGGGTCATCCGTTTCCGCGGCGAGACGTCCGAGGCCAAAGTGCGCCGCCGCTCTCGCCCCGGGCAGGTTCAGCGCGCGCTCGTAGTGGATTCGTGCCGGCTCGCCTTGTCCCAACTCGAGATGGACCCGGCCGAGGCGGATGGCGGTCGCCGGGTCGTCCGGTTCAAGTGCTCTGGCCTGTTCGTAGGAGGCGGCCGCTTCCTCGAGTTGTCCCAGGTGCTCGGCCGCGCTGCCGAGGAGGTAGCGCCAACGAAAGTTCTGCGGATGCAGTTCCGCGGCGTTCGCCAGACAGGCTCTCGCCGGCGGCAGGAGGTCGTACACGAGGTAGAGCTGACCGGCTTCGCCGAACAGCCGCCCCAGTCGATCGGCGTTTTCCGCGGTTGGCGATCCCGCCGCCAGGGCGTCGTCGAGCAACTGGCGTTGCTCGGCGATCTGCGTGCGGACCGCTTCGTCAACACCGCGAAGATCGACTTCGGGTACCGGCACGAGCCGGCCGGCAATCTCGGTCTGCGCGCCGAAACCCGCCGCCGCGAGCGTCAGCAGAACCCAGGCCCAGGGGCTCGCTCGCCGTGGTTTGGTCCGCCTGGTCATTCTTCGTCTTCTTCCCGTCCATCGGTCCATCGACCCGTGCCTCGGACGAGGTCAGTGTAAGCCGCCGGGGGTGGCGCCGGCCACTCCTCGACCCTTCCGTCCGGCCACTGGACTTCTACGCGCGACACTTCGGCGCCGGCAGGACTCACCGTGATCCGGGGGTCTCCCGACGACGTGTAACTGCCGCTCGAGCCTGCCAGGCGGACGAGCGGCGAAGCCGCGCCGCGGTGGATGCGCACGGTGACGCCCGATGCCGGTCGGTGGCCGTGCGCGGCGTCCAGGCGCGGCGCCAGACCGATCCAGTCGTCGCCGGCAGCCCCCTGGTTGAGCAGCAGTCTTGCGGGTCCGTTGTTGTTCGTGATGATCAGATCGGTGTCACCGTCGTTGTCGATGTCACCGGTCGCAAGGCCGCGGCTTACCAGGGGTGCGGCACCGTCCAGGATGCCCGCCGGCGCCGGATCGAAGCGGCGCCCAGCGGAACCTCCGGTCACGTTCAGAAACGCCTGATTCGGTTGATCCAGGGGGAAGGGGTCGTCCTCCGTGCGCGGTCTGCCGGCCGCGAACGTCACGGCGCCGTTGACCACCGCAAGGTCGAGCCAGCCGTCGTGGTCGAGATCGACGAAGGCGGTGCCGAAGGAAGTCGCGTCCCAACTCGGTCGAGCCAGTGCCGCCGCGTTCGTGCGGTCCCGGAAGGTGGGTGCGCCGGGTTCCGAGTCGTTCCGGTAGAGGGTGTTCGTCTCCCGGTTGAAGTGGGTCAGGAAGAGATCGAAGTCGCCGTCACCGTCGTAGTCGCCGCCGGCGACGCCCATGCTGGCCTCGGCTTCGCCGTCCGCGTTGAGGGCAGCACCGCTGATCAGGCCTTCTTCGACCAGGGCGCCGTCTCCGGCGTTGATCCAAAGGTGGTTGGGCATGAGGTCGTTGGCGACGTAGAAGTCGAGACGGCCGTCGAGGTCCAGATCGGCGGCGAGGACGCCCAGGCCGTTGCCGGGTCGAACCGAAGTCAGGCCGGCGTCTGCCGTCGCGTCCTCGAAACGAGCGGAGCCGTCGTTGCGTAGCAGGAGATCGGGGACGGGCTGGTAGGCGCCGGGCAGGCAGTAGTCGACTTCGCCGCGCTCTGTAAGGCAGGTCTTGTGGGTGACCAGCGAGAAGTTCAGGTAGTTGACGACGAACAGGTCGAGATCGAGGTCGCCGTCATAGTCAGCGGCGGCGGCCGCGATGCTCCAGCGCGCGTCGCCGGTGCCGCTCGGCTCGGTCCGATCGCTGAACGTACCGTCGCCCTCGTTTCGCCAGAGCTGGTTGGCGCCGAGGTTGAGCACGTAGAGATCGATCCAGCCGTCGTTGTCGAGGTCGGAGGCCACAACGCCCATGCCGTAGCCCGTGGCCTCGATACCGCTCTCGGCGGTGACGTCGACCAGGCGGACGGTCGCGCCGTCCTCTCCGGGTTGGAGGTCGTTGCGATAGAGGCGATCGCGGGGCGGCCAGTCGCCGGCCCAGGGAACGGTTGCCCGACCGGGATCCCCGTCCGCGCCCAGCAGGTTGCCCTGGACCAGGTAGAGGTCGAGGTCACCGTCGTTGTCGTAGTCGAAGAGCGCCGCGCCGGCGCCCACGACTTCGGGATAGTAGAGCTGGCCGCTCATGCCGTTCCAGTGTCGGAAGTCGAGGCCGGCGCTCTTTGTTGCGTCGACGAAGACCACGTCGCTCTCTCCTGCCCCGGTGAGGGTGGGCAGAAGCGCTGACGCCACCCACGCGACGACGCCGGTGGGCCCCGTTCTCATCCGTCGCCGCCGAGGCGGAAGGAATCCTCCTCGACGCGTTCGAGACTCTCCACCCGCTCGCTGGCCCGGTACGACGCTCGCGGTTCGACGTCTTCGAAGACCTGCACCGTGCCGCTACCGGCCCATCGGACGCGGATCTCGTCGATCCTCGTTGCGTCTCCCAGACCCACTTCGAGCTGCATGCTGTTGCCACCGAAGGAGCCGCCCGAGCCGACCAGACGATGGATCGTGCGTTTGCCGCCCGGACCGTCGACGGAGAGGGCGACCCGCGAACCGACGCCGAAGCGGTTGGCGCCCGAGCCCGCGTTGCCGGCGCCCGCGAAGCGCAGGGTGATCCAGGCGTTGTCGCTGCCCGGATTCTCGAACAGCGCGTTGCCGAACGTGTCGGTCGGGTAGAAGCCGCCGAGCTGATGGAGGAGGTCCATGTCTCCGTCGCGGTCCAGGTCGCCGAAGGCGACGCCGTGGCCCTTCTGGAGGTGGCCGAAGCCGCCGGCGAAGGTGACCTCCTCGAAGCGCCGGCCGTTGTAGCGGTACATGACGTTCGGCATCAGGCTGGCGAGGTCCGGTTCGCCGGTGCCGAGATAGAAGTCGAGCCATCCGTCGTTGTCCAGATCGCCGTAGTTCGCTCCCATTGGCAGAGCCGGCCGGCGGATGCCCAGTGCGCGCGACACTTCGGTCATCCGCAACCTGCCGTTGCAGCCTGGCTCTGTTCCGCAGTCGTTGCGGTAGAGCAGCGGCTGGCCCACTCCGGGATCCGACCCCATGTAGGAGGCCACGACTTCGGTCGCCTGGTCGCGATAGTCACCGACGAAGAGATCGAGGTCGCCGTCGTTGTCGTAGTCGAAGAACCAGGTGGCGAAGCTCTCCCGCTCCGGCTCGGTGACGCCCGCGGGGATCGCGACGTCCAGGAACAGGCCGCCGTCGTTCACGTAGAGCCGGTTGGCGCCGAAGTTCGAGACGTAGAGGTCGAGGTCGCCGTCGTTGTCCACGTCGCCCCAGGCGACGCCCTTTGCGTAGCGCAGGTTGCTCACCCCCGCAGTGGCCGCCACGTCCTCGAACGTGCCGTCGCCTAGGTTGCGGAACAGTTGCGACGGGTACTCGTGGGCCTCACTCGCTTCGTTGCCGACATAGAGGTCCAGGTCGCCGTCGCCGTCGTAGTCGCCCCAGGCGGCGGCCTGGGTCGGATACGCAGGTTCGGCCAGACCGGCGGCCCTGGTGGTGTCGACGAAGCGCCCGCCGTCGCCGTCGAGTTCGTTGCGCAGGAGCGAGTTGCGGATGCGGCCCTCCTCCAGCAACCAGGCGCCGCGCAGGACGAGCAGGTCGAGGCGGCCGTCACCGTCGTAGTCGGCGTGGATCAGGTTCAGGCCACCGAGCTGAGCGCTGAGGCCCCAGGCTTCGCCCGTGTCCTCGAAACCTCCGCGGCCGTCGCCTCGAAACGCTCGGAGAGGGCCGCATGGGTCCCACGTGGAAGTAACCATGTCGAGAACGCCGTCGCCGTCGAAGTCGTCGACGACGGCGCCGCCCGCAAGATCGAGAGCGTCGATTCCGAGTTCCGGTCCGAGATTGCGCCAGCGCCCGCCCGCGAACCGAGCGGAGACGAAGACGCTCTCGTCGATGCGGAGGTGGTCGGGCACGCCCTCGGGGAAGTCGCCGGTCAGCCGTCTCGTGACGTTGAGCAGCCACCTCGCCCGGTGCCTCCAGGTACCGCCTGGCCGCCCTTCCTGCAGCATGGCCAGGAACAGGTCGCCCGCGGCGCGGGCGTGTTCGGGGCGGGCGTGGACCGCGGAGGGGACAAGCGGCAGGATGCAGCTGTCGGCCGAACGGCGGACGGGGCGGTCCTGAGCCCGGTCCGCGACCGGGTCGTCCGCCGTCGCCATGGCGCCTGTGTGATGGACGCAGTTCAGATCCTCAGCCCGCTGGAGATGCGCCAGGGCCAGGTTCCATTCGGGGACGGTCGGTCGGACGTCGGGTGAAGCAGCGATCGCCCTCGTCGCCGCGGACAGGTACTGGATCGCTCCCTCGGTGTCACCGAGCCGAAGCAGCTCGCTACCGAGCTGGGCCAGGGTCTCGGGGTTGGAACCGGTCGAGGACAACTCGGCTCGAAGCTCGTCGGCGAGCCTGGTGCCGAAGTACGGGTTCGAGCCGTCCTGCAGCTGCTGACAGGAGTGTGAGAAGTCGTCGGCGGCCGCGGCAGCGGCGACTGGCGCTACGAGCAGGACCATACTGGCGAGCCCGCGGGCCGGCATGGGTGGAGCCTACTACGATCCGGGCGTGCGCCTGCGCGCCGCTATTCGGCGGGCGGCTTCGGTATCGGCGGCTTGGGGTCGCCGTCGTCGGTACCCTGCGACGATTCGGAGTCGCCCGGAGATGCGTCGCCCGTGTCTGCGTCGTCAACAGGGGGAGGTGTCGGCGGCAACGCCGAAGCGGACGCGACTGCATAGTCGGACCTGCCGAAACGGGTCATGAAGACGGCGCCGAGGCCGATCGTCCAGGCCAGATAACAGATCAGCACGCCCGGGACACGGAACATGGCGCGGAAGAACCAGGGCAGACCCAGGAAGCCGAGAAGGTCGGCCACGAGCGCAATCGCCTGGATCGTCAGGACGCCAAGCGCCAGAGCGCCGAAGCTGCCGGCAGCTACCTGGCCGGCGCCCTGGAACCGCCGCCTGCACCAGTCGCCTGCCGCCGCCGCGGAGCCCGTGTAGCCGAACACGAAGGCCGCCGTCAGACCGATCAACGCAGCGGGCCAGAGGAGGATGGCGAAGGGAATGCCGATGACCGTCACGGTGAGCAACAAGCTGACCAGGATCAGGACGGGCAGGAAGAAGACCTCTACACCCAGGCCCACCGCGAACATGACCCACAGGTCGGACGAGGCCGCCGCTCGCACCCGGCTGACTCCCTTCGGCGCGACCAGGAGGACCAGGCCGCTGAGCGCGATCAGCAGGACGGTGAAGATGATCGACTGGACGAACTCGAACACCTTGCCGAGGCGGAAGAACGGCGGCCGGTCGCCGACGCGTGGGAACCAGTAGCCGTCCCAACCATCGAACCAGTCGTCACCGAAACTCCAGTCGAAGTCGTCCCAGGCCACCTCGGAGACTTCGCCGAGCACGGACGCCCCGTCTTCCCGACGTACCCTGCCGCCGACCGTCAGGATGTCGCCCCAGACCTCCGCTTCGGGGCCAAGCTCCACATTGCCGCCGAAAGCGACCACTTCGCCGGTCACGCGGCCGTTGATCTTCGCCTCGCCGCCGACCGCCACCGCGTCGCCGCGAACCTGACCATCGACCTTGACGTCGCCCCCGACCGACACGATGTCGTTGACCACTTCGCCCTCGCCGACCCGCACGGTGCTGCCGAACGCGACCCGGTTGTCGAGGTCGACGACCACTTCGACTCCCCCGTCCCCGTTCAGGTCGCGCTCGAGATCGTCCAACCGTTCGATCGTCTCCTCGATGGCACCCCGGGCGTCTTCGCCGGCTTCCTCGAGTGCCTCGTCCAGACGTTCCCGGGCTTCCTCCAGTGTCGCGCTCGCCTCTTCCTGGGCTTCCGGAGCGTCCTCTTGTTGACCAAACGCCCAGCCCGTACAGCACAGTCCACCCACCAGCAGCAAGGCGACGGGTCGTGCTCCACGAACCCGACGGCGCCCGCCCGGTCTCGAAGAGAACCGGTGCAGAAAAAAGACCGCCGCCAGGCTGAGCAGCGTCGCGACGGCGACGACCGCGGTGACCTGCGGGGTGCGCAGAATCAAGTCCAGAGCCTCGCCGACCTGCACTGCTCCGCTCAGGAAGGGGAGGCTCTCGGCGAGGACGCCGGCAGTCCAGGTCAGCATCCAGACCGCGGTGAAAAGCGTTGCCTCCAGCGCGCTCAGCATGGTCAGCCAGGTCGACGGGACGAGCAGCGTCACGCCGCCGAGCAGGAGCATCGCCATGGCGGCGATGGCGCCAACCGACGCCTGAGCCCAGACAGGCATGCGGAACGGGAGCAGATGCGTCACCGGTGCCGCCACCTCAACCGGGCGATGCGTCGCCGCCACCTCCCGCATCACCCGTTCGACGAACCCTTCCCCCGGGGCGGGATCGTCGAGCGATTGGAAGAGGGTCCGGAGGTCGATTCGGTTCCGCATGTTCATTCCTCGCGGCAGGTGCGATTGTATGACGGCGGCTTGATTGCGGCGTTCACCATGTCCTTCGCCCTACGATGCGAAGATCGCCGCGGTTTCAAACCACGCCACCCGCGCGCAGGCGCTGTTCGATCTCGCGGCGGGCCCGGCGAAGGTTCGTCTTCACGGTTCCGAGCGGCATGCCGGTGACTTCCGCGATGTCCCGGTAGGGCAGTTCCTCCTTGAAACGGAGCAGCACGACCAGCCGGTACTCGGGTCTAAGGGCTGCTATGGCTGCCTCGAGGGCCTCGGCCAGTTCATGCCGCTTCACCAGGGTGTCGGCCGCCTCCGCCCGCTCATCCTCGATCCGGTCGAGGACGGACCATGCGTCGGGGTCGCCGCTCTCGATCGGAACGGTGGGTAGCTTCTTTCGCCGCAAGTGGTCGATTGCCGCGTTGCTTGCGATCTTGAACAGCCAGCTCGCGAAGCGCCGCCGGGGGTCGTAGCGGGCAAGGGCCATCCAGGCTTTGACGAAGACCTCCTGGGTGACGTCCTCGGCGATGCCGTGGTCCCGGACCATGCGCACGACCAGGCTGAAGACGGGGCGCTGGTAACGCTCGACCAGGGTCTGAAAGGCGCGCTCGGAGCCTGCGACAGCCTCCGCGATGAGTCCAGCTTCATCTTTCTGACGATGCGTCAAGATGACAGTGTGGCATGCATCGCGGCTGCTCCGTATCATTGCCGCGTGGAACACGGAGGCGATCACCTGGATACGGAGAACTACGGTCGACTTGCGGCCGCGGTTCAGTCCGTGCGGATCGCGGGCCGGGTCACGCGGCGCCTTCAGCAATCGCTCCAGGGGTCCTTCGTGACCAAGGAGGACCGGTCGCCGGTGACGGTCGCCGACTACGCGGCCCAGGCTCTGGTCAGCCTGACGCTGCCGCCTGGCGAGGCCATCGTCGGCGAGGAGACCGCGGAGGCTCTGGGCGCTCCCGGAGGGAGGGAGATCCTGGACCAGGTCGCCCACGCCGTCCGGTCCGAGTTGCCCGATGTCACCGCCGCCGACGTGCGAGCCGCGATCGACCGCTGCTCGGATGCGGGCGGTGCCAGCGGGAGGTTCTGGGTCCTCGATCCGATCGACGGCACCAAGGGGTTCCTGCGCGGCGACCAGTACGCGATCGCCCTGGGCCTGATGGAGGACGGCGCGGTCGTCGGCGGTGTGCTCGGTTGCCCGAACCTGCCTTCGGACACCGGCCGCGGTTGCCTGTTCGTCGCCGCCCGTGGCCGGGGCGCCTGGGAACTACCGTTCGACGAGGATCGGGGGACGGCGCGGCGGATCGGGGTTTCCGCGGTGGCCGCGTCGGGTGACGCTGCCTTCTGCGAGTCGGCCGAAGCGATGCACTCGGACCGTGATCGGCACGCCAGGATTGCCCTGCGGCTTGGGGTGACGGCCCCTCCCGTGCGCATGGACAGTCAGTGCAAGTACGGGGCGATCGCCCGTGGCGATGCTTCGATCTACCTCCGGTTACCGTCGTCCAGGACCTATCGGGAGAAGATCTGGGACCATGCGGCGGGCTTCATCGTGGTCTCCGAAGCCGGCGGCGCGGTGACGGACGCCTACGGGCGCAACCTCGACTTCAGTCGGGGGCGGACTCTCGACGGGAACCGTGGCGTGGTGGCGACCAACGGCCGCCTTCACGGCGTGGTCCTGGATGCGGCGGCCGCCGTGCTGCCGCAGAGCCCGGCAGCGTCGCCGCCGAATCCGGAAGGTTGAGACGGGATCCTATCTCTTGGTTGTGAGCGAGACTCTGCTTGTCTGCGGCGGCGCCGGCTTTATCGGCAGCAACTTCACCGCCGGCGCCCTGGCCGACGGTTCGTGTCGGGACAGCCGCGTAGTCGTGTTCGACAAGCTGACCTATGCCGGCAGTCTCCTCAACCTCGAGGCCGTGGAGGACGATCCGCGCTACCGGTTCGTCCATGGCGACATCGCCGATCGCGAGGCCGTCGGGCGAGTCTTCACCGAGCACCGTCCCACCGCGGTCATCAACTTCGCGGCCGAGAGTCACGTGGACCGCTCGATCGACCGTCCCGGCGACTTCATCCGCACGAACATCGTCGGCACGTTCGAACTTCTCGAAGCAGCCCGGATCGCCCTGAGCGGCGGTTCCGCAGAGGAGAGGGCCGCGTTCCGGTTCATCCATGTGTCGACTGACGAGGTGTTCGGCAGCCTCGGCGACGAAGGACGGTTCCACGAACAGACACCCTACGATCCGAGTTCGCCGTACTCCGCGTCCAAGGCCGCCGCCGATCACCTCGTGCGCGCCTACTGGCGCACGTACGGTCTGCCCGCGATCGTGACCAACTGCTCGAACAACTACGGTCCATATCAGTATCCGGAGAAGCTGATTCCGGTGATGATCCTGAACGCGATCGAGGGACTCCCGCTGCCGATCTACGGCGAGGGCAGGAACGTCCGGGACTGGTTGCACGTCGACGATCACGGTGCCGGTCTGCTCTCAGTGCTGAGGCGTGGCGAACCGGGCCAGAGCTACAACCTGGGGGGCGACGAGGAACGAACGAACCTCGAAGTCGTGGAGGCTGTCTGTGCGGCGGTGGAGGCGGAGGTCCCGGCGGAACGAAACGCCGCGCTTGCCGCTAAGGGGATCGGCAGCTATCGGGAACTGATGACCTTCGTCGAAGATCGACCGGGTCACGATCATCGCTACGCGATCGATGCCTCGAAGGTGCGGCGCGAACTGGATTGGAGGCCGCGGCACGATTTCGAGACCGGGCTGCGCGAGACGGTGCGATGGTATCTGGAGCACCGCGAGTGGTGCGAAGCGGTGGCCCTTGGGGCGTCCAGGACCCGGATGGGGACACAGGCCCGCCTGACGGCTGCGACATGAGTCCGCTAAGAGGAATCCTGCTCGCGGGCGGCGCTGGCACACGGCTCCATCCGGTGACGCGCGCGGTCAGCAAGCAGTTGCTGCCGGTGTACGACCAGCCGATGGTCCACTATCCGCTGTCCAGCCTGATGGTGGCGGGTGTGCGAGAGGTTCTGATCATCACGACGCCGCAGGACCAGGCAGCCTTCAGGCGCCTGCTGGGCGACGGCAGCGAGCTCGGCCTCGAGCTTTCCTATGCGGTGCAGGAAGCGCCGGAGGGCATCGCCCAGGCGTTCCTGATCGGCGCCGAGCACCTGGGCGGAGCGAGGGCGGCGCTCGCGCTTGGCGACAACATCTTCCACGGCCACGGCCTGGCCCGGGTGCTCCAGCGGGCCGCGAACCGAAACGCCTCCTCGCCGGGTGCAGTGATCTTCGGCTACCGCGTCCGGGATCCCGAGCGGTACGGAGTGGTCGAGTTCGATGACGAGCGGCGGGTGATCGGGTTGGAGGAAAAGCCTGCGGCGCCGAAGTCGCCCTACGCGGTTCCAGGTCTGTACTTCTACGATGAGCGGGTGGTCGACCTGGCGCGGACGCTTGAACCCTCGGCGCGCGGCGAACTGGAGATCACCGACCTGAACCGCCTTTACCTGGCTGAGGGCACGCTCCAGGTCGAGCTCCTCGGTCGCGGCGTCGCCTGGCTCGACACGGGGACGCACGAGGCGTTGCTTCAGGCGAGCAACTTCATCCAGGCGCTCGAGGAACGTCAGGGACTGAAGGTCGCCTGCCTGGAGGAGGTGGCCTATCGCATGGGGTACATCGACGCGGACGAGCTGGCGCGGCTGGCGGAAACGACGAACGACACCTATGGTCGTTACCTGAGCCTCGTCCTGGAGGAGGGACGTTGAGCGCGCCGCCCAGGGTCCACCGGACCGGGTTGCCCCATGTGCTGATCGTCGAACCCGCTGTTCACCGGGACGGCCGCGGTTTCTTCCTTGAGAGCCATAACTCGTCCACGTTCGGGGTGTCCGGCGTGGAGAGGCCCTGGGTTCAGGACAATCACTCGCGGTCTGGCCGCGCGACGCTGCGTGGCCTCCACCTTCAGTGTCGCCGGCAGCAGACGAAGCTCGTTCGCGTCACCCGGGGCGAAGTCTTCGACGTCGCCGTGGATGTGCGGCGCGGCTCTCCGTCGTTCCTGGGCTGGACCGGCTGCGTCCTGTCGGAGGACAACTTCCGCCAGCTCTACATCCCGCGCGGTTTCGCCCACGGCTTCTGCGTGATCAGCGAGAGCGCCGAGGTGCAGTACAAGTGCGACGACTACTACGACCGGGACGACGAACTCTCGATTGCCTGGGACGACCCCCAGATCGGGATCGACTGGCCGGTCGAGGAGCCGCTGCTCTCGGACCGCGACCGGGCGGCGCCGACCATCGCGGGATGTTTCGAGCAGCTGCCGACGTTCTCGTATTGAGTCGCTGTGAGTTCTAACGGCGCGGCGGAGATCGACTGCGGTCCAACTTCATGAGTGCAGCAGCGGAACGACTGGAGCCGCCGCCGGATCAGGACGGTCTGATAGCCGCCGACCACGAGCAGCTCGAGGCGCACGAGATCGGTGTTGAGGAGGCCAGGCGGCAGTTGGCGCTGCTGCGCGATCCGCCGCCCCCGACGAAGCTCGTGCGTCCGGCCCTGGTCGGCGACGGCATCCTCCCACTGCCTCGAGGCGCCGAGGGCGCTCGGCTGGCCAAGGAGGGGCGATCCGCCGCGCGGGCGGGCCGGCTGATCCGGTTCGTGCCGGCGTCGGGGGCCGCATCGCGGCTGTTCGCGGAGCTTCGACGAGCCCAGGCCGGCGGTTTTGCCGCGACCGACCCGGTTCTGGTCCGTTTCGAGAAGACCCGGCGCCAGCTTCCGTTCGACTGCGGTCCTTCCGAACTGCTGGAGCGGTACGGCGATGCACCCAAGGCCCTGATCCCGTTCCACCGCTACGCCGATGGCGAGCAGCGGACCGCGCTGGAGGAGCACCTGGTGGAGGCGGCCGCGCTGGTGGGCGGCAGCGGCTCCGCGGCGGCGCACTTCTCGGTTGCCGTCCATCACCGGGCGGCCTTCGAGGCGCTCCTCGGCGACCGGCTCTCCGTACTCGAACGGCGGCTGGGGTGCCGATTCGACGTCTCGCTCTCCCACCAGTCGCCGGCGACGGACAGCGTCGCGGTCGATGCGGATGGCGAGCCGTTCCGGGTGGCCAATGTTCCCGAAGCTTCATTGCTGGTCCGGCCCGGTGGGCACGGCGCACTGCTCGGCAACCTCCAGTCCCTGGCCGATCGGGGTTTCGAGTTGATCGGGGTGAAGAACATCGACAACGTCCAGCCCGAGCAGGCCCAGGGCGCGGCGGTTCGCGCCATGCGGATCCTGGCTGGGATGGCACTGGAACTGGCGCGACGTTCACACCGGCCAGCCAGGGTCTGCGGCGTCGTTCCCGCGACCGGTACTGCCGGCGGAGGCCCCTTCTGGGTTCAGGAAACATATGGCGAGGTGCGACTTCAGATCGTCGAGACCTCCCAGATCGACCTCGAGGACGGCGAACAGGCGGCGATCCTGGCTCGGTCCACGCACTTCAACCCGGTGTTCCTGGTCTGCGCGGCGCGCCGGCCCGCCGGTAGGGCGTACCGATTGGAGGACTACGTCGACCATGACACCAGCTTCGTGGTCCGCAAGAGTCATGGCGGCCGGGAGCTGACCGCTCTGGAACGTCCCGGTCTGTGGAACGGATCGATGGCCGGCTGGGAAACGCAGTTCGTGGAGTTGCCGGGCGAGGTGTACACACCGGTCAAGAGCGTGTTCGATCTCGCCGGAGCCGAGCACCAGTCCGCGGAAGGGGAACTTCGATGAGTGGAGCTGAGAGTCAGGTCACACAGCCGGATGGGAGCGGTGCCGCCGGTGGGAGGCCGGCGAAGGCCTCGAAGTTGCGGATTCTGGTGAGGGTGGCGGTCGTCGTCCTGGTCGTCGCCGCCCTGCTGCTGTTCGGCCGCCGGATCGCCGGCTACCTGCCCGGGTTCAGCGCCTGGGTCGACGGGCTCGGCGTGTGGGGACCGATCGTGTTCGTGCTGGGCTACGCCGTGGCGACCGTCGCCTTCATTCCGGGATCGTTGCTCACAGTCGCCGGCGGCGCGATCTTCGGTCTGGCCGAAGGCACCGCGCTGGTGTTCGTCGGAGCGTGCCTGGGGGCGACCGGAGCCTTCATCGCGTCCAGGTACTTCTTCCGCGGAGCGATCGAGAAACGGGTGGCGGCGGAACCGCGCTTCGCCGCGATCGACCGGGCGGTGGGCCGCGAGGGCTTCAAGATCGTCCTGCTGCTGCGGCTGACGCCGATCGTTCCCTTCGTGCTGCTGAACTACGCCCTGGGGTTGACCAGGGTGAAGCTGGGGCACTACGCGGGCGCCTTCATCGGCATGCTCCCGGCGACCCTGCTGTACGTGTACTACGGCAAGGTGATCGGTGATCTGGCCGAAATCGCTGCCGGCGTCGGCGACGAGCGGGGTTGGGGAACCCACGTGGTCACGGGAGTCGGACTGGTCGCCACCGTCGCAGTGATCGTGCTCGTCACCCGCATCGCGCGCCGCGCGCTCCAGGAGGAGGTGGGAGAGTGACCAGACCGGAGATGCTCGCGGGAAACCGGTACGACCAGGCGTTGACCGCCCTGGTGGCGCCCGCCGACTGGACGAACCCGGAACCCGACGGTCGCTATCACGTGGTCGTGATCGGGGCGGGAACCGCCGGGCTCGTGACCGCGATCGCGAGCGCCGGCCTGGGCGCCCGGGTGGCTCTGATCGAGCGCCGGTTCATGGGTGGCGACTGCCTGAACTTCGGCTGCGTCCCGTCGAAGGGCGTGATCGCCGCGGCGAGGCGATGGCAGGCCGGCCACGCCGATACCGGGTTCGGGGCGCCGGGGCCCGATCGCGCGGGCGACTTCGGCGCCGCGATGGATCGCATGCGGCGGATCCGGGCGGCGATCAGCCAGGACGACGCGGCCGAGCGCTTTCGTGACGCTGGGGTCGATGTCTACCTGGGCGAGGGCAGATTCCTGTCCGATCGCGCGGTGTCAGTGACCGGCCCCGCCGGCGACCGGGAGCTCCGTTTCCGGCGGGCCGTGATCGCCACTGGCGCGCGTCCCCAGGCGCCGCCGATTCCCGGACTCGACCGCTCCGACTACCTGACCAACGAGACGGTCTTCTCGCTGACCGAGCGGCCCGAGCGCCTGGCCGTCATCGGCGCCGGCCCGATCGGCTGCGAGCTGTCGCAGTCCTTCGCGCGACTCGGCAGTCGGGTGACGACGTTCGACCTTCTGCCCGGCATCCTGCCGCGCGAGGACCCGGACGCGGCTGCTCTGGTCGAGCGATCCCTTCGGCGGGACGGGGTCGAGTTTGCCCTTGGTGTGCGGATCGAGGAGGTCTCCTCGTCTGCCACGGGTGTCCGCCTGATCTACAGGGACAGCGAGGGCGAGCGCCGGGAGACGACGAGCGACGAGCTGCTGGTCGCCGTCGGGCGGCTTCCGAACGTCGAGAACCTGGGCCTCGAGGAGATCGGCGTCCACAGTGGCGCGGGAGGCATTGTGGTCGACGCGAAGCTGCGGACGACGAATCCACGGATCTACGCCGCCGGCGATGTGACACCCGCGCCCAAGTTCACTCACCTGGCGGATGCCCACGCCGGTGTCGTTGTCCAGAACGCCCTGTTCTTCCCGAGCGCCCGTGCCGACCGGCTGGTCGTGCCGCGGTGTACGTACACGTCGCCGGAAGTGGCGCACGTCGGCCTGGATCGCCAGGAGGCGGCGCAGCGCGGGATCGACGTCGACGTGATCGACGTGCAGCTCGAGGAGAACCATCGGGCCCTGCTCGACGGCGAGGAGGATGGGTTCCTGCGGGTCCTGCTTCAGCGAGGCAGCGATCGCGTGATTGGCGCCACGGTGGTGGCGACCGGGGCCGGCGATCTGATCGCACCGCTCGCGCTGGCGGTGACGCATCGGCTGGGACTCTCGAAGTTCACCTCGACGATCCTGCCGTATCCGACCCAGGCGGAGGTGCTCAAGAGGGCCGCGAACCAATGGCGCAGGACGAGGCTCAGTCCTGCCGTCCAACGCGTGTTCGACCGCTGGTTCCGCCTGACCGCCTGACCGCCTGACCGGCTGGGGAGCTGGGCGAGTTGGCGAGCCGCCTAGAGGTGGCGCCGTCGCGCTCTGCGCTGTCTTCGCCTCCGCCTGCGCCGCTTCGTGGTCCCGGTTGAGGCCGGGGACGGAGCCGGCTCGCCGACCTGCTGCCAGAATCCGAGCGTCTTGCCGCCGCTGCCGGTGGCAGCCGAGAGCAGGCCGAAGAGTTCCAGGGCGGGACGGAACGCATCGCGACGGACCAGGTTGTGAACGGCTCCGGGGCTGTGGCTTGGTTCGCACAGCCGCTGGAATGTCTCCAGGGCACGGGTGATCCGGACGCGCCGCCTGGCGGAGAGCGCGAAGCGGGTGCCGAAGTCGTCCACCACGTCATCCACGAGTCGTTGCAGGCGCCGGCGCTGAACCGCTTTCCCGCCGGCCTCGAGCCGTTCCCTGCCAACGACGATCCGTGGTAGGAGCGAGGTGGAAAGCAGCACCGCGAGCGGCACGTCCGGGTCGTTGTTGACGCGTTCGTCCAGTTGCTCCGCGAGTCGGGAGAAGCCGGCCGTCTGGGCCGTCGAGCCCCGCACTTCCTCGACTTCGGGCAGGACGACCGGCAGCAACCCCGAACGCCGCATCCAGTCGAAAGCCGCCGCGCTCCGGCCGCTGGCGAGGAGTTGGATCAACTCCTCGATCAGGCGGTGCGGCGAGGCCTTGGCGATCTCCCGGCGGTGCTCGAGGGCGGCGGCGAGAGTGGCGGCCTCGAGGTCGAACCCCAGGCGAGCGGCGAACTCGCACGCCCGCAGCATGCGCACCGGGTCCTCCCGATAGCGGAGGTTGGGATCGCCGATCACGCGGATCAGGCCGCGGTCGAGGTCCTCGAGGCCCTCGACATAGTCGACGACGGCGCGGTCGGAAGCCCGGTAGAGCAGGGCGTTGACGGTGAAGTCGCGGCGGAAGGCGTCCTGGCGTGGTGTGCCGTAGGTGTTGTCGCTGGTCACCAGGAGTTCACCCGGTGAACGACGTTGATGGTCGGGATCGGGCGCGCCGCGAAACGTCGACACTTCGACCACTTCGTCACTGAACAGGACGTGGACGAGACGGAAGCGGCGTCCGATGATCCGCGAGTTGCGGAACAGGCGGCGTACCTCCTCCGGCCGGGCGTCGGTGACGATGTCGTAGTCCTTCGGCCGCCGGTCCAGAAGCAGGTCCCGCACACTGCCGCCGACCAGACAGGCGTTTCTGCCGGCCTGGTGGAGCCGGCGGAGGACCTTTTGGGCGCCGGCAGAGAGTCGACGTGAGACGATCGGGTGCTTGGAGCGCGGCAGAACGGTGGCCGGGGCCGGCGCTTCCATCGGGTCAGGGTATCGCGATAGCCGATGTGGCGCGCGCCCGGCTGGCTGCTAGGCTGCGCCGCCGTGGGCGCCCTGGACGGACTTCGGGTTCTCGACCTGTCGCGGCTTGCGCCCGGGCCCTACTGCTCGATGCTGCTCGCGGACATGGGGGCGGACGTGCTGCGGGTCGACAATGCGATGGGCGGTCCGGTGAGGTCCGGCGACATGCTGTCCCGGAACAAGCGCAGCATCGCGCTCAACCTGAAGACACCGGGAGGCCAGCGCATCCTCCAGCAACTCGCCGCGGATGCTGATGTCTTTCTGGAAGGCAACCGGCCGGGCGTGTGTGCCCGGTTGGGATGTGACTACGCGACGCTCGCTGCGCTCAACGAGCGCTTGGTGTACTGCTCACTCACCGGCTACGGCCAGACCGGGCCGATGGCCCAGGCCGCCGGCCACGACGTGAACTACATCGCGCTCGCAGGTGTTCTGTCGCAGATCGGCAACGGCCGGGAACCGCCTCTTCCGCCTCTCAACCTGGTTGCCGACTTCGGTGGCGGAGGTCTGATGGCGGCCTTCGGCATCCTCTGCGCCCTGTTCGAGCGGGAGCGGTCCGGCTGCGGCCAGTACCTCGACGCCGCGATGATCGACGGGGCGGCGTCCCTGATGGCCGTGCACTTCGCGCAGAAGGGGGCTCGCTCGACGCCTGGCAAAGGCCTTCTCGGCGGTGGCGCCGCCTTCTACCGCTGCTACGAGTGCAAGTGCGGAGGCTACGTCTCGGTGGGCGCGATCGAACCGCAGTTCTTTGCCGCGCTGTGTGAGGGAACGGGTGTCGATGTCGCGCACGAGCAGATGGACACCGAACGCTGGCCGACTCACATCGATGCATTCCGGAGGGCCTTCCTGACCCGCACCCGGGACGAGTGGACCGAGGTCTTCAGCCGGCTCGACGCCTGTGTCGCACCGGTGCTCGACCTGGACGAGGCGCCGCGCCATGCGCACAACGCTGAGCGCGGCACGTTCCCGATTGGCCCGGATGGAGAGATCCACATCGCGCCCGCCCCGCGACTGGAGCGAACACCCGGTGACCTCCGCCGGCGCGAACCGCGGATGGGGGAACACACCGGAGAAGTCCTTCGAGGTCTCGGTTACGGCTCCGAGGAGATCGAGGGGCTCGAACAGAATGGAGCGATCCTGAGAGCATGAACGACACACCGACGCACAACGAACCGCCTCCAGGCGGAGCGGGAAGAGTCTTCGAGGATTTCGAGGTCGGCCAGATCTTCCGCCATGCCCTGGGCCGGACGGTCACCGAGGGCGACAACGTCTGGTTGACGATGATCACCCTGAATCCGAACCCGATTCACTTCGACCGCGAGTACGCGGGTCAGACGGAATGGGGGCGGCCCCTCGTCAACTCCTGCTTCACCCTGTCCCTGGTCACCGCGCTGACCGTCGGCGATCTGTCCCAGAACGCGGTCAACCTGGGTTGGGACCGGGTCCGTCTGCCGTATCCGGTATTCGAAGGCGACACGCTGTACGCCCAGAGTGAGGTGTTGTCCGTTCGCGAGTCGAAGTCGCGCCCGCACCAGGGCATCGTCGGCTTCCGTACGGTCGGCTACAACCAGGATGGCAGGCCGGTCATCACGTTCGACCGGACGATCCTTGTCTACCGCCGCGGCCACGTGCCGGCGAAGCCGGTGCGGCCGGAACTGCGCGCGTAGGCGCAAGCTCCTACTAGCGGTCGGCGAGCGCCTGGTACTCGCGCACGGTTGCGCCGGTGTAAACCTGGCGCGGCCGGTTGATCCGGTTCTCCGGGTCGCCGCGCATCTCCTTCCAGTGCGCCAGCCAGCCAGGCAACCGGCCCAGGGCGAACATGACGGTGAACATGTCGGTCGGCAGGCCCATCGCGCGGTAGATGATGCCGCTGTAGAAGTCGACGTTCGGGTACAGCTTCCGTGCCACGAAGTAGTCGTCCTGGAGCGCGACCTCTTCGAGGTTCCTCGCAATCGCGAGAAGGGGATCGTCGACGCCGAGTTGTGCCAGCACCTGGTCCGCGGCGCCCTTCAGGATGCTGGCGCGCGGATCGAAGTTCTTGTACACGCGGTGCCCGAAGCCCATCAGGCGGAAGGGGTCGTTCCTGTCCTTTGCGCGGTCGACGAAGCTGCTGAAGTCGTCGCCACTGTCGCGGATCGCTTCCAGCATCTCGATCACCTGCTGGTTGGCGCCGCCGTGGAGCGGCCCGGACAGGGCGTCGATGCCGGCGGAAATGGCGGCGAACAGGCTGGCGCCGGAGCTGCCGACCATGCGGACCGTCGATGTCGAGCAGTTCTGCTCGTGGTCCGCGTGCAGGATGAGCAGCATGTTCAACGCTCGAGACAGCACATCCGGCGGCTCGTAGGACTCGCACGGAACGGAGAACATCATGTTCAGGAAATTCTCCGCGTAACCGAGGTCGTTCTGCGGGTACACGAAGGGCTGGCCGATCGACTTCTTGTACGAGAAGGCGACGATCGTCGGCAGCTTGGCGATCAGGCGGACCACATGGAGGTCGACGTCCTCATCCTCCGAGTAGAAGGTGGCGAGCGACGAAATCATCGAGGACAGGATCGCCATCGGGTGCGCCGTCGGCGGGTAGGCCTCGAAGAACTTCTTCATGTCTTCGTGGATCAGGGTGTGCCGGCGCAGCTTGGAGCGGAAGTCGTCGAGCTCCTCCTGGTTGGGCAGCTCGCCGTAGATCAGGAGGTAGCAGACCTCGACGAAGGACGCTTCCTCCGCGAGCTGCTCGATGGGGTAGCCGCGGTAGCGCAGGATCCCCTGTTCACCGTCGATGAACGTGATCGCGCTGCGGCAGGATCCGGTGTTGCCATAGCCCGGATCCAGTGTGATCGCGCCGGTCAGGCTCCGGAGCGCGTGGCTCTGGATCGCCACCTCGCCCTCGGAGCCGACGATTACTGGGAACTCGACCTCCTGGTCGTCCAACGTCAGCTTCGCCACACTCATAACGTCTGTCTCACTTCGTGTGTTACCCGCGGTTGGCCTTGTGCCGGGCCGCATTCGGCGCGGAGTGTAGCAGCCCGTTGGGACGTTCCCGGGCCGCGCCGGGCAGCGTTTACACGCCTCGCGTTGCGGCTCCCCAGAGGGTCTTGTGCAACTGCGTCGAAACTCTTGCCGGAAGCCGGTCTTCGAGCACCCAGGATGCGAGCTCGGCGGGTTCCAGAGCATCCCAGACGGGTGACAGGTGGACGGTGCAGCGGCGGTCGATCCGGTGCTTGCGGATCGTGTCGCGCGCCCACTCGTAGTCTCCCCGGTCGGCGAGCACGAGCTTCACCTCGTCGGTCGGACGCAGCGCGTCGATGTTCGGCCAGTGGTTGTTCGACGCCTCGCCACTGGCGGGACACTTCAGGTCGACGATCCGCCGGACGCGGGGATCGACTCCCGAGATGTCCAGCCCGCCGCCGGTCTCGAGCAGAACCACCAGTCCTCGGTCGCAGAGCGCGCTCATCAACGGATGAACGCCGGGTTGGAGAAGGGGTTCGCCGCCGGTGACTTCGGTCAGCGGACAGTCGAATGCCAGCACTTCGGAGATGACGTCCTCGACCCGCATCCAGGAGCCTTCGTAGAAGCTGTACTCGGTATCGCACCAACTGCAACGCATCTGGCAGCCGGTCAGGCGCACGAGTACGCAAGGGCGGCCGGCGAAGGTCGATTCGCCCTGAATCGAGTAGAAGATCTCGTTGACCTTGAGCCGCTCCCTTGCGGGCAGTGCGGCGACCGGGTCGACGTGCCGCAGTCGATCAGGCGTCGTCGTCAAGGAGCTGGCGCAGCACGTACTGCAGGATGCCCGCGTGGCGGTAGTACTCGGCCTCCTGCGGGGTGTCGAGGCGCACCAGGGCCCGGAAGGTGGTCGCTCCGTTCTCGCCGGTCGCTCGCACCGTGACCTCCAGCCCGGGCTCGAAGTCCGCTGCGAGACCCGCGGCCAACCCCTCGACGTCGTACTCCTCGCGGCCGGTCAGCCCGAGTTCCTCGGCGCCTTCGCCGTCCCGGAACTCCAGTGGCACGATCCCCATGCCGACCAGGTTGCTGCGGTGGATCCGTTCGTAGCTCCTGGCGATGACAGCGCGTACGCCGAGCAGTCGTGGTCCCTTGGCCGCCCAGTCACGCGAGGATCCGGTCCCGTACTCCAGGCCGGCCAGAATGATCTGCGGCACACCGCGTTCGCGGTAGGCGGTGGCGGCGTCGAAGATCGTCGTGTGCTCGTCTTCGGGGAGGAGCGCGGTGTACCCGCCTTCCGTGCCGGGCACGAGGTGGTTGCGGAGGCGGACGTTGGCGAACGTACCGCGCATCATGACCTCATGGTTGCCGCGCCGGGCGCCGTAGGAGTTGAACTGGGCGCGCTCGACTCCCAGGTCGCGCAGGTAAGCGGCGGCCGGACTGTCGGGACTGATCGGGCCGGCGGGGGAGATGTGGTCGGTCGTCACCGTGTCGCCGAGCAGGGCCAGCACCCGGGCGCCGCGAATGTCCTCGACCGGCTCCGGCTGCCGCGGCATGTCGACGAAGAAGGGAGGCTGCTTGACGTAGGTCGAATCGGCCTGCCAGTCGAACGTCTGGCCGGAGGGAACGTCGAGCGCCTGCCAGGTCTCGCTGCCGGCAAAGACGTCGGCGTACTGGCGCGTGAACATTTCGGGCCGCAGCGAACTCTCGAGCGCCGCCTGGATGTCCGCCTGGGCGGGCCAGATATCGCGGAGGTACACCGGGCCGTTCGAGCCGCTGGCGAGGGGTTCGTTGTACAGGTCGACGTCGATGCGGCCGGCCAGGGCGTAGGCCACGACCAGGGGTGGCGAGGCGAGGTAGTTGGCCCGGACCTCGCTCGAGATCCGGCCTTCGAAGTTGCGGTTGCCGGAGAGGACGGAAACGGCGACGAGCTCGTCCTCGGCGATGGCGGCCGAGATGGCCGGCGGCAGCGGACCGCTGTTGCCGATGCAGGTCGTGCAGCCGTAGCCGACGGTGTGGAAACCCAATTCCTCCAGGTGGGGTGTGAGGCCGGCTTCCGCGAGGTAGTCGGTCACCACCTTGGAGCCCGGGGCCAGACTCGTCTTGACCCAGGGCCGGGTTCGCAGTCCGGCGCCGACGGCGTTCTTCGCCAGCAGGCCGGCAGCCAGCATGACGGAGGGGTTCGACGTGTTCGTGCAACTCGTGATGGCCGCGATGACCACGGAGCCGTCCGTCACCCCGGCTTGTTCACCGTCGTCCGCGGCTGCCGGTCGGGCCGCTCCGCCCTTTCCGTCGCCGTCGAGCACGGGTAGTCCGCTCGAGCGGGTGGACAGTTGCGGCAACTGGCTCAGGAAGGACTCCTTGACCTCGGACAGCCGGACCCGGTCCTGTGGCCTGCGCGGTCCCGCCAGCGAGGGCTCGACCGTGCCCAGGTCGAGTTCCAGCGTGTCGCTGTACTCGGCTTCCGGCGTATCCGGTCCGTGGAACAGACCCTGTTCGCGGCAGTAAGCCTCGACGAGTTCCACCTGAGCTTCGCTTCTGCCGGTGAAGCGGAGATAGTCGACCGCGGCCCGGTCGATCGGGAAGATGCCGCAGGTAGCGCCGTACTCGGGCGCCATGTTCGCGATCGTCGCCCGGTCGGCCAGCCGCAGTTCACGGAGCCCGGGCCCGAAGAACTCGACGAACTTGCCGACGACGCCGTGGTTGCGGAGCATCTCGGTGACCCGCAGGACGAGGTCCGTCGCGGTCGTGCCTTCCGGCAGCCGTCGGAGCAGGCGGAAGCCGACGACTTGGGGGACGAGCATCGCGATCGGCTGTCCGAGCATCGCCGCCTCCGCCTCGATGCCTCCCACGCCCCAGCCCAGGACCCCGAGTCCGTTGATCATCGTCGTGTGGGAGTCGGTACCGACCAGGGTGTCGGGATAAGCAAAGGGCGGTTCGGCGGCGCCATTCTGGGAGGTCATCACCCCGCGGGCGAGGTACTCCAGGTTGACCTGGTGGACGATGCCGGTCGCCGGCGGCACGACGCGGAAGTTCTCGAACGCGGTCTGGCCCCAGCGCAGGAAGAGATAACGCTCCTCGTTGCGCTCGAACTCGCGCTCGGCGTTGATCAGGAGTGCGGCCGCGGAGCCGTACTCGTCGACCTGCACCGAGTGGTCGATCACGAGTTCGGCGGGCTGCAGGGGATTGATCTTCGCCGCATCGCTGCCCATCCGCGCGATCGCGTCGCGCATGGCGGCGAGGTCGGCCACCGCGGGCACGCCGGTGAAGTCCTGCAGCAGCACGCGGCCGGGCATGAAGGCGATCTCGACATGCGGTTCGGCCGCGGGCTCCCAGCGTCCGACGGCCTCGATGTCGTCGGCCGGCACGATGCGCCCGTCCTCTCGCCGCAGGAGATTCTCCAGGAGGATCTTGAGCGCGTATGGAAGGCGTGTCACCGGCAGGCCAGCGGCTTCCAGTGTCGGCAGGTGGGCGATCCGGAAGGTGCGTCCTCCCACGCTCATGGTTCGTTTGGCGCCGAAGCTGTTCGTCATGTCCACAAGATAACCCAAAGCGGCGCGGGCGTCAGTGTCCGGCCGCATCCATCAGGTGCCGGCGTGTAGAGTCGCGCCATGTCCGGACTGGATGATCTCGAGACGCCAAGTCTCCTGATCGCCATGCCCCAGGTTCTGGACCCGTTCTTCTTCCGGGCGGTCGTCCTGCTGGCGGCCCACGAGGAGGGCGGCGAGGGGGGAAGTCTCGGTTTCGTCGTCAATCGACCGAGCCAGCTCAAGATCAACGAGGTGCTCCAGGAACTCGATATCGAGTGGCTTGGCGGCTCCGAGGCGACGGCGTTCGTCGGTGGCCCGGTGCAACCGGAAGTAGGCACCGTGCTGCTGTCCCTGGATGGCTTGACCGGCCTGGAGGCGGATGGAATCACCCGGATCGCGCCGGGCGTGGGCGCCACGCAGAACATCCTCGCGCTGCGGACACTGGCGCGCAGCGCTCCGGACCGCATGCGGCTCCTGCTCGGTCACGCCGGCTGGGCGCCGGGTCAGTTGATGCAGGAGGTCAGTCGCAGCGACTGGTTGACGGCGCCGGTAGAGGAGTCGATCGTGTTCTCGCCCGATCCGGGCGACGCCTGGTCGACGGCGCTCGCCTCCCTTGGAATCGATCCGGGGACTCTGCCGAGCTGGACGTCCGGCGACGGCGCGTCAAACTGACTCCCTAGCGGCCGGTGGAGCCGAAGCCGCCGTCGTTGCGCTCTCCGGCAACCGGATGCGCGCCGAGCGTGTCGTCGTCACGGAACGCGATCTCGGGCACCGCGGCGACCACCATCTGGGCCAGCCTTTCGCCGCGCTCAACCATGATCATGCTCCGGCCCAGATTGACGAGCAGCAGTTTGAGCTCACCGCGGTAGTCGCTGTCGATCGTACCGGGTGCGTTGAGCACGGTCAGGCCGCGCCGGTAGGCGAGTCCACTGCGGGGCCGGATCTGGGCCTCGTAGCCGGCCGGGAGGCCGAGGATGAGACCGGTGGGAATCAGTGCGCGGGCGCCGGGTTCGATCCGGACCGGGGCATCCGTGGCGGCGCGCAGATCGTAGCCTGCGCTTCCCGCCGAGGCGCGCTCGGGCGGTCCGGCGGAGTGCGGCAGCCGGCGGATGCCGACGGTGACGGTCAACGGTTGCGTTCTCCTGGCGCGGCGCCGTCCTGGATCTGTCCCTCCCCGAGCACGCCGGGTGGGAACGGTTTGCCGATCCAGGCGCTGGTCAGACGCGGCGGCGGACGGCCCTCCGCGACGTTGCCAGGCCGGAGCTGGATCAACTCGCTGGTGAAGTACCAGTTCTCGACGTCCTCCTGGCCGTTGAAGATCCTCATGGAGGGGCCGGGCGTAGCACTGTAGACGCCCAGGATCGGTCCGACGGTCGGGCCTTCGCCCTCCTCCTCGTTCGGAGGCGGCACGGCGGTGAGCCCCCCGCCACCGGCGCCGCCTGCCGCGCCCGCATTGGCTGGCCCGGCGCCTCCGGTCCGGCGGTTCCCCTCGCCGGCGTTGCTTGGAGCTCCCTGCATCAGCAGGCCCCAGCGCCCCTCCTCGTCCATCGGATTCGGCCACAACTGCCGGATGACCCGCGGTTCGACCTCGATGAGTTCCTCGAGCGCCGTCGGCAGGCGGCCCTGGCGAACCCGGAATAGGCGGATCGCCTCGGCGTACTGGAGCCCCCGAAAGATCAGCTCCTCTTCCTTCTGCCGCTTGGCCCAACTGCTCCAGTACGGCAGCGCCGCGGCGACCGCGATGTTCATCACCGTGATCAGAACGGCGAGCACGACGAGGTTGTAGCCGGCCTCGGAGGATCGGTCCGCGGGACAGGCGCCGCGGTTTGCCGGGTCACCAATCGGCATAGGCGGTGCCCTCCAGCGAGTTCTCCTCCGAGCCGGAGTGAACGTCCTCGATACCGGGATCGCCGAAGGGTGAGAGATCGGTCTCGGCCCAGGGGTCCTCGTCGGAGAGCGCGGGGAACTCGGCGAAGACCTCAACCCAGGTTTCACTGGTGCGGGTGATCGGATCGAGCGGAATCGCGCGCAGGTACTCCTCCTCGACGAGCGTCTGGAGGCTCGGCGGGTAGTGCCCCTTGTCGGCGTAGTGCTGTTCGATGGCGTCGCGCATGACCCGGAGGTTCTGCTTCAGCGCCGCCTCCTGCGCCCGTCTGGGCGCGTTCTTCAGCAGGGGAACCGCGACGGCGGCAAGGATGCCGATGATCGCCATGACGATGATCAGCTCCAGCAGGGACATGCCGCGCTGGCCCATGATTCTCCGATTCATGTCACCACTCCCGGTATGGAACACGGTTCAGACCGACGCCTTCCGAGAGGGAGTAGACGTCGTAGACGTTCTCTCCACCCCAGTTCCTGTCGTCCGGTTCATCCTGGTAGCTCCTGAGTCCCCAGTCCGCCTCGCCGGTCATCGGGTCGACCGGAATTCGGCGCATGAAGCGGATCTCGCCGTCGGCCTGGCCGATCAACTGAACCGGCTCGATCAGGAGCTCGAGTTCACTCGGATAGCCGTCGGTCCCGATCTCGATCGGAATCAGGCCGACGTCGCTGTAGCGCTTGTGTTCGTCGATCGCGTTGCGCAGCGTGCGCAGGTGCGCCCGGAGTTCGGCCTCCTTGATCCGCTTGTTCGTGTAGACGGCGGTCGGCAGGGCGACGGCCGCCAGCGTCAACATCACGGTGCACACGGTGACCAGTTCCACCAGGGTGTACCCGGCCCTTCGCCATGCGCCGTTCGGCATCCTCGCCCTCACGCGACCGTCTCCGGCCCCCGGTCGGGCGGCCCGTCGTCCTGGATCTGGATTTCCAGGGGGGAAACGGTCGGCGATGGCAGCGCTTCGAGTTCGGGGCCTTTTGGCTTCGCCCGCTCGACCGCGATCGTTGCCTGACCGGGTCCTACGGCCCGGACTTCTAGAGCCAGCAGGTGGCCCCGGCCGGCCACTCCCGCCCGATCGCCCAGCCGGCTCAGGCCGACGATGACCGTGCCTGGTGTCGAGTCGTCCGTCATCAGGGAAACCTCGCTCTGATCGCCGAGGAAGGACCCGGCTCTGACGGCGGTCACCTCGATTCGCTCGGGGTCGTACTGGAGCCGTAGCGGCAGGTGGGAGAGCGGAGTTCGGGCACTGATGTCCAGGCGCGCCTCGAAGCTGTCGCCGACCCTCGCGCGCAGCGCCTGGGGCGCGAAGGAGAGCTGGATCTCGGCGTTGGCGCCCGGAGGCGAGGGCTGGAGGCTAGCGAGGACGATCGCGGGGGGGAGGTCGGGCAGACCGGCGTTCTTGAACGAACCGTTCGGCGGCGGGACGAGTTCGACGCCCAGGGGAGGCTGATCTTCGCCCTCTCCACCGCCTTCGGGTTCCGCGTCGCGCAGGCCCGGCGGGAGCCGCTCCTCCAGTTGCTGCCGCGTGTCGTCGCTTTCCTGCGCCGGCTCGTCGAACGGACCGTCGATCCCCGAGTCGATCCGCGGACTCGAACCTCTGAACACGACGTTCTGCTCCGTGCCCACCCAGATCGGCGCCAGGTCCTGCTCGGTGATGTCCGCCCGGCGGATGATGTGCGGTGTCAGCGTGAGCACGATGTCCGTGCGCCGGTTGTCGCTCCGCCTCCTTGAGAACAGCCGCCCCAGCACCGGGATCTCCGACAGTCCAGCGATTCCGTCCTGTCGATTCGACTCGTTCGTGCGGATGAGCCCGGCGAGGAAGTTCGTCTCGCCGTCGCGCAGTCGGATGCTGGTCGTGATGTTGCGGCTGCCGATGATCGGCTGGTCGCCGATCTGGCCGCTCAGATCGCTGACCTCGATGTCGAGGTCCAGGGAGATCTCCTCGTTGTGGTGGACGCGGGGTGTGATGTCCACCTGGATGCCCACGTTCTGGTACTGGTACGACGTGATGGGCACGACGTTGCTGCCCGCGGTGTTCGCCGTGTTGAAGCTGGTCACCGGGATCGGGACCCGGTCGCCGATCGAGAACGAACTCTCTTCTCCTTCGGTGATCCGGACCTGGGGCTTGGCCAGCGTCTGCGCGTCGGTCGAGTTCTTCACGAAGTCGAACAGGAAGCCGGGAACGGTCAGCACCCAGTTGTTCTGGTTCAGCGATTCGACATCCGACATCCTGAGCGGCACGTCCTCGCCGCCGATGTCGAGGCTGATGCCGAGGGTGTTCGTGTCGAGCGATAGGCCCAGGTCCTGAAGCTTGGTCGTGTTGATCTCCAGCAACTCGACGTCGATGACCACTTCGGCCTTGGCCTTGTCGGCCTGCTCGATGATGCGCTCAGCGACCTTGACCTTCTCGACGCTGTCGAGCATGACGATCGCGTTCAGCCGCTCGTTCGCGGCGATGAACCGGGTGGCCAGCAGGCTGCGAAGGACGGTCATCACGTCCTTCACGTCGGCGTTCGACAGGAAGAAGGTCTGGATGATCCGGTCTTCGTACTGCTGGCGGTTCGCCGGCGTGTTCTGCAGGATCATGATCGTCTGCTCGTCGAGCACCTTGTAGAAGTGGCCAAGGCTCTGCATCAGGATCTCGAGGCCTTCAAGCGCGGTCACCTCGCGCAGCTCGATGGGGCTTGCGATCTGCGCGTCCCGCAGGCGGGGATCGAACACGACGTTGAAGCCGAACGCCTGCCCCATCGCGCGGTAGATCTCCATGAAGGTCGCGTTCGGGAAGTCGAAGGTGATCGGTTCGTCGGAACGCGGACTCAAGACCGGCGGCATCGGTTCGGCGCCGCGGCCCTCTTCCTTGAGCTGGGAGATGGTTCGCGGGCCACGGCCGCTGCTCTCGATCCGGGTCCGGATCTTCTCCAGTTCGGTGAGGGCGTACTGGTTCGTCGGGTCGAGCTGCACGGCGCGCTGCATCTCCAGCAGGGCGTCGCGGTCACGGCCGGCCTCCTGAAGCTTCCTTCCCTCCTCGAAGTGAGCATGAGCGGCCTGGGTCTTGGCGCGCAGCAGACCGGCCCGGTAGCGGAGATCCGAAGGATCGGTGGCGACCAGCTCCATGTAGCGGAGGACGGCGGCGTCCCAGTCGCCCGCGAGTTCGGCGTGTTGGGCTTCGCGGAAGCTCCGGTAGCCGCTGCAGGAGGCAAAGACCACCAGAGCCAGGAGAGCCAGCGCCAGGGAGCGCAGCCGTTGTCCGTTTCGTTGTGCCATGTCCTCTGATCCTCAGCCGTTCGGCCGACCACCTATCGCCAGTCGCACCGCGGGTTCGTCGGGGAAGCCGACGAACAGCAGGTCGACCGACTCGTAGCCGATCCGTTGTACTTGAAACAGGTCCTTGACCAGGTCGCCCGTCAGCGCGTTGTAGATCGCCGAGCCGTCCGAGAACACGGCGACTGGATCGTCGTCGCGTCCCAAGGTCCCGAGGTAGACGATGTCGACGGCGGGAGGCCGAGGGCCGATCGGTGTCGGCGCCGGCGCCTGCGGCCTCGGTCTCTCCGGGACGACGGGCTGAACGGCGATCGGCTTCGGCTCCGGAACCGTCGCTTCGGGAACGGTTCGCTCCGGCGCCGGTCGGCTGGCGAATGACCAGGGGTCGCGGGCTGCCGTGACCTCCGGCGGCGTTTCGTCCAGGGTGTGCGCGGCCAGTTCCACCACCTCGATCGTGGTGGATTGCAGATCCGCGTGGGTCGTGCGGATAAAGCCGGGTCCACCGCCGAAGGAAGGCAGGTAGCGCCAGGCGGCGATCAGCGCGACGACCGCGAGCAGAACCAGCAGCAGGGGCCGCGGTCGGTTCGATCGGGCTTCGGCGGCGCTCATGCTCCCGCCTCCTGACCCGAAGGTCTCGCCTCGCCGACGGAGAAGAGGGTCGAGAGGCGCAGGTCGATCCGCAGGTTGGGAGTCGCTTCGCTCAGGCTGATCGACTCGAGGGCGACGAACGTGTCCGTCATCTCGAGTTCGTTGATCAGCCGCCGCAACTGGGTGTAGTTCCCCTCGACGGTGAACACCAGCGACTTCTCGACCAGCCCATACTGCTCCAGTTGCTCCTCGGGGTAGGAAGTGGAGCCTGGGTGGAGCCCGGAGCGGTCGGCGAGTTCCTTGACTTCGCGAAGGAGATCGGTCAGCCGTTCCCGCTCGGTGGCGAAGCCTTCGCGGTAGAGGCCTTCGACCCGGTCGCGGGTCGCCTCGACCGTCGCCACCTGCCCCTCGCGGCGGGCCACCTCCTGGGTCGCGCGGGTACGCAGGTTGCGCACGTCGGCGATCTCGTCCTCGAGCGCCTGGAAGCGGCCCGCGTAGACTCCGCGGTACGTCGAGAGCAGGCCCGCGTTGATCACGCACAGGCCCACTCCGACCCAGAACCAGATGCGCAGGCGCCATATCCGCCGCCGGCTCATGGCTGGCCCTCCATCGGCGCTGCCTGCTCTCCCGCGGCCGCGGTGTCCGCGGTGCCCTCCGTCTCGCCCGGGACGGATCCCGGCGTGTACGCGACGGCGATCGAGAAGTCGACGGGACCGGTGTCTTCGCGGCTTTGGTGCCGGAGCTTCGGGTCGTCGAACGACAGGTGCGCGAACAGGGCGTCCATCAGGGAAAAGAGCGCCTCGTCATCCTGAGCTTCACCGCTGATGTCGAGCATCACGCGCGTGGCGGCGTCGGGGCCCGGCACGGCCTGCCGCCTGCGGCTTCTCTCGCTCGGCTGCGGTGCGAGACTGCGCAGGCGTGTGTTCCATGGCAGCACCTGCTCGATGTCGGTGAAGAGCTGCCCCCACGGGAACCGCCGATCCGCGATGCGCTCGTTCAGGAACGCGACCTCGCGATTCTGGGACGGCACGTCGAGGCGTGCGAGTTGCGAGCCCAACCGGTCGAGTTCGGCGCCGTCGGCGGCAAGCTGCTGCCGGAGTTCGGCGAGTTCGGTGCGAGCGTCGGCCGAGCCGGTGAGGTAACCCCAGTACAGCACCGCGTTGAGGGCCAGAAGCGCCATCCCGAGCGTCCAGAGAAGCGCCGTCAGGCGCCGCCACGGACGGCGGTTGACGAACGGGCGGGCGGCCAGATTGACCCCAGTCTTCATGTCCTCACCGTCAGCGAGGCGCCGAGCATCGGCAGCGCCTGCTCTACGTCGATGTCGAGGGTTTCGGCGCCGGAGCCGAAGACTCCGTTGCCGTCGAGAATCCGGGCGGGCAGTTCCAGCCCGTCTTCGAGGCGCTCGCGCCAGATGCCGCGGGTCTCCTCCGGGGCCAGCATCAGGGCGTATCCGGGCAGACTGCCCTCGTCGCCGAAGATCTCCCGCTCCTCGACGAAGCTCCTGGTCAGTCGCAGGTCGCGTACCGCCAGGCTTGAAGCGACGGAAGCCGGGAGGTTCGGGTCGATGCTCTTGTAGCGGAACAGGGCCGGGCCTTCCTCCGCGCGTGCGAGCAGGGAGTAGCCGTCACGGTGCGCGACGAGGAGTAGAAAGGGGTCCGAGTCGCCGTGAATCCGGGCGATGCCGTTGGCAGCGCTCAGGCTCTCGTTCGTGACCGCGCCGATATGGATCCCGGCGCCCCTGAACGAACCTTCGATCTGGGCCAGAACGTGCTCGATGCCGAACCCGATCAGGAAGCGGGCAGAACCGTTGCCCGCGGCGCCAGCCCGCCTGCCGCGCACACGGAGTTCCTCGACCCGGAACGGCACCTGCTTTCGGAGCTTGAACCGCAGCGCCTCTTCCCGCCGTTGCGGCTTCGTGGGAACCTCTTCGAGTTCGGCGAAGGTCAGCCGGAGCCAGCGGTCCGGGAGAACCAGGGCGGCAGTGGTCACCGGGTTCCCGATCGCCGTATCGGCGGCCTGCTGCAGCTCCGAGACGACCTCATGGAACTGGGCTGGCTCCCGTAGCGGCCCCCCCAGGGCACCGTCCTGGAAGGTGTCGGCGGGGAGTTGCCGCCGCCTGACGGCCACGAGTTCCGGCATGGATCCGTCCTGGCGCACGAAGTGGGCCAGGACGAGCTCGCGCTCGTCGAGCAGGAACACCGACGCCGGCCCCCGAGGGTCGTCGAGGCCGACGAGGCGTTCAATCCACAAAGGTAACTTTGTTGATCTCACGGAGGGTCGTTACTCCTTGCCGGACCTTCGAGAGTGCGCTTTCGCGCAGGAACCGCATGCCTTCCGCACCCGCGGCGCGGCGGATCTCTGAGGCGGGACGGCGGTCAAGGATCATCTCGCGGATGGAGTCGGAGAGGTCGAGCAGTTCGGACACGGCCATCCGGCCGAAGAACCCCGTGCCGTTGCACTCCATGCAGCCGCGGCCTTCGAAGAGTTGCCAGCCGGCGATGTCGGACCGGTTGAGACCGCTCTCTTCGAGGAGTGCGTCGTCGGCCCGGACCGGTTCGCGGCAGTGGTTGCAGATGCGCCGGACGAGACGCTGGGCGAGAATGCAGTTGAGCGCCGCCACGAAGTTGTACAGGTCGACATTCATGTTGAGGAACCGGCCGAGAACGTCGACCACGTTGTTCGCGTGGACGGTCGTGAACACCAGGTGACCGGTCAACGCCGACTGGATCGCGATCTGGGCCGTCTCCTCGTCGCGGATTTCCCCGACCATGATCTTGTCCGGGTCGTGCCTCAGGATCGACCGGAGCCCGCGGGCAAAGGTCAGCCCCTTCTTCTCGTTGACCGGAATCTGGGTGATCCCGTCGAGTTGGTACTCGACCGGATCCTCGATCGTGATGATCTTGTCCTCGCTCGACTGGATCTCGGAGAGGCATGCGTAGAGTGTGGTCGTCTTTCCGGACCCGGTCGGCCCGGTGACCAGCACCATGCCGTAGGGCTCGCGGATGAACTTGCGGAGCTTCGTGATCGTCTCGTCGTCCAGGCCGAGGACGTCGAGCCGCAGTGTCTTGAACTCCTGGTTCATCGACTCCTTGTCCAGGATGCGGATCACGCAGTCCTCGCCGTGGACGGAGGGCATCACGGAAACCCGGAAGTCGATCGTGCGACCGCTGACCCGGACCTTGAACCGCCCGTCCTGGGGGATCCGCTTCTCGGCGATGTCGAGTTCGGACATGACCTTGATCCGGCTGACGATCGTCTGGTGATGGCGGCGGTCGATCGGTTCCATCGCCTGGTACAGCACGCCGTCGATGCGGTACTTGATGATCACTTCCTGTTCGCGGGTCTCGATGTGAATGTCCGACGCGCGCCGCTGAATCGCGTTGAAGAGGGTGGAGTCGACCAGCTTGATGATCGGACTCTGATCGGCTGAGATGCGGTCGATCGAGAGCACCTCGCCGCTGTCCTCGTCCTCCTGGACGAGCTGGATCTTGAAGTCCTCGGTCGCCTCGTCCAGGACGCGCTGGGCGCTCTCTGACTTCTGCAGCAGATCCTCGATCTCGGTGCGGGTGCCGATTCGGGCCTCGAGCGGCTGACCCAGTTGCAACTCCAGTTCGTCCAGTCTGACGACGTCCGTCGGATCGGCCATCACGACCGCGAGGCGGCCCTCCAACTGGCGCTCGGGAATGAAGCTGTAGCGGAGCATCAGGTCGAATGGGATGTGGCGGAAGAGGTCGTTGTCGATGCGGAAGTTGTCCAGATCGGCGACCTCCAGGCCAAACCGGGCCGCGATCCGGGCCGCCTCGGTCCGTTCGCGGGCGAGCCGGCCTTCCTCTTCGCTGGCCAGACGGAGGCTCTCGAGTTCCGAGACGCCTTCCGCGATGAGGCGCCGGTTCCGCGCCGCGGCCGTTTCGTCCTGGACGACCATCAACCCTGGACCTGTCCGAGCACGCTGAACAGCGGCAGATACATGGAGAGAACGAGCAGCGCGATCGTGAAGCCCATGACCACCAGCATCACCGGCTCGATCAGGGAGAGCAGGCGCTCGGTGCGGGTCTCGACGTCCTCGTCCAGAAAGTCGGAGACGCTGTTCACCATCTCGTCCAATGCTCCGGTCGCCTCACCGACCTTGACCATGTCGATCGCGAGATCGGTGAACGCCTCGGATTCCTCGAGTGCCACGTGGAAGGCAGCGCCCTCTCGAATCCGCGGGCCGAGAGCCGCCGCGCGACGGTGGAGGAACCGGTTCGTGACCGCGGAGGTCGCAGTGTCGAGCGCAGCGGCCAGCGGCAGTCCGCCGTGCAGCAGAGTGGCGAGGGAGCGGCAGAACTCGGACAGCGCGAAGCGGTGGAGGATCGGTCCGATGATCGGCAGCCGCAGCTTCAGGCCGTCGACGACGGCGCCCAGGCGACCGCTGCTTCCGACCCTCCAGGCGACCCAGACGGCGATGATCGTCGCTGCGACCAGGACCAGTGTGGTCGGGTTACGCAACAGCGCCGACAGGCCGAGCAGCATCTGCGTGATCCAGGGCAGATCGAGGTCGAGAGCCTGGTAGAACTCTTCGAAGCGTGGCATGACGAAGAACATCATCACGGCCACGATGCCGACCGACAGGCAGACCAGCAGCGCCGGGTAGAACAGCGCGCTGACGACGCGCTTGCGTGAAGTGGTGACCAGTTTGAGTTGACGGACGTAACGGCGGATCACCTGCTCCAGGCCGCCGCTCTGCTCGCCGGCCTTGAGCATCGACGCGTAGATCGGTGGGAACGCCCCGCCGGCCTCGGCGAATGCGTCTGAGAGTTCGGCGCCGCTCTCGACCCGGTCCTTGATCTCGGCCAGCGCTTCCCTGAACGCGGTGTTGCGCTGCCGCTCGTGCATCAGCTCCAGGCATTGAAGCAGGGGGAGTCCTGCGCCGAGGAGGCCGGCCATCTGTTGATTGAAGACGAGGAAATCGGGGCCGGGAATCGCCTTGCGCGAGCTGCCCTCTCCGGTCGCGGAGGCGGATCCCAGCAGCGATCCCAGCATGTGCTGAAGGCCGCGGCGTCTGATCTCGAAGACATGGAGCCCGCGACGCTCGATCTCACGTCGCGCGCTCCTCAGATCGGGCGCCTCGTGAATCTGCTCGACGATGCGACCGTCGGCAGTGCCGAGCCGGCAGACGAACTGCATGACCGGGATCGTCCTACTCGCCCGCGCTCAGGTCGTCTTCCTGAGGCGGGCTGACGGTGACCGCGACGACCAGTCCGCTGTCGGCCGAGTCGCGGGACGAAATCGCCAGAACGAGGGGCTTGCCGACCCAGACGTTCACGTGGCCGTTGAAGATCCGCTCACCCAGGCTGTCTCCACGGCTGCGGTCGACCTCCACGCCGTAGAGCTTGAGCCGGCGGTCGAGCAGCACGGTGCCGACCCGGAAGCCGATCCGGAACTCGGTACCGATATCGAAACGCACGTCCTCGCCTTCCATGGCCTCGAACCGCCCCTCGCCGAGCTGCCGGTAGCTCGTGAAGGCCAGCCAATCGCCCAGTTCGTCGATGAGTTCGGCCGGCAACTCGGAACGCGGGTCGCCCTGGCCGCGGCGCGACGCCTCGAGAATGAAGATGTGCAACTCGACCTGACGGCGCGGGTGGTCGAAGTCACGGAGCAAGGCGAGCAGGTGCTCCAGAACGCTGCGCGCGTCCCGCAGCACCAGCGTGTTCGTCGCGCGTTGCAGTTCGATCGTGCCGTGCGGCGACATCTCGCCCTGCATCCACTCCAGGGCGTCGTCGGCGCGCTGATGCTGGAGCGTGAACGCGTGGCGGACCTGGGTCTCGGCCTCCTGCTGCGCGGCCCCCGCCGTCGAGAGCAGTAGCGGAAGGATGACGGCGAGGGCGACGCGCGTACTCGCGGAAGCAGCCGCCGTCATGGTGCGATTTCCGTGACGACCAGGACCATGTCGAGCTTGGAGTCGATGCCGTTCCCCGGGAACTGGAAGACGCCCATCGGCTCGTCGCCGAGCGGTTCGACGAGCGGGGCCATGGCGATGTGGGGTGAAAGACTCAGTTCGGAATCGACGACGTCGCCGGGCGACGGCGCAGTCTCCGGCCAGAGCAGGAAGCCCAGGCCGAACGCCGCCGCCGCGGCGCCCGCCGCAAGGACCGACGCGACGGGGAGCCGCCGGCGAGCGGTCCGGGCCGCCTTGAGCCGCCTTTCGGTGGCGCGTCCGTCGAGTTCGAGCCGGACCCGTCTGCGGAGTTCATCGACCTCCTGTGCCGTGTCGGCGCGGTCACGAGCGCTGGCGAAGGCCCCGCCGATGAGGAGCAGCGGATCGACCTGGAGCGAAGCCGTGTGGCAACGCTCGCAGTCCTCCCGATGGCGCAGGGCATCTGCCCAGGCCCGGTCGATGACCGTGTCGCCGATCTCAGGGCTCCGTTCGGCGTGCTCGCGCTCGCGCGCGAGAGCAGCCCAGTCCGGGCAGGCGGTAGTCATGAGCGATCCTCGATCCCGGTGTGCTTGACCCGGGCGTTTTGGGCGTATTCGGGATACCGCTTCCGCAACTCCTTGCGGAGTTGCCGGCGGCTGTTGAACAGGTGGTTGCGGACGGTGGACGGGCGAATGCCGAGAATGCGAGCGATCTCCTTGCCCTTCAGCCCTTCCATTTCGCGCAGTACGAAGACCGCGCGCTGCTTTTCGCTCAGCGTCGACGCCAACTCGTGGAACACGGTCTGGATCTCCTGTTCGGACAGGTTTTCGAGTTGCCGCGCGAAGGCCTCACCGCGCTGGTGCTCGTGCTGCAACTGGAAGCTCTGCAGCGAGCGGATGCGGGACGCCCGTGACCGTAGGTGGTCGATCGCGAGGTTGGAGACGATGCGGTAGATCCAGGTGTTCGGGCTGTAGCGCTGGTCGAAGCGGTGGCGCGAATCCCAGATGCGCAGGAAAGCGATCTGAACGATGTCGCGTGCGTCCTCCCGGTCGCCTACCATGCTGGTCGCCAGGTGCAGCAGATGTGATGCCTTGCGGCGCATCAACTCGTCGAGCGCGAGTTCGTCATCGCGGCGCATGCCCGCCAGGAGTTCGACGTCGGACGCCTCGGACCACTCCACCCTGCGCTGACGTTGCGAGTAGGCAATCGTCAGACCGCTGCGTGGAGGATCTTCGCGTGGCGGTTCCATGCGGATGGCTTGCGCGGATCTCATGCCTCGCTGTTGATACGGAGGCCCGGGGCAAAGCGTCCAAAGACTGCGCTGCCAGGAACCTGGAACGCTCACCGCCCGGCGGCCACGACGGCTGGAGGCGGCCGAATTATACTCCCCGACAGGTGCGGCCGCTGACCAGCCGGCTCGTCTGAAGCATGTGGTTCCTGTACCAGCTCGCGATGGCGGCAGGGTTGGGCCTGGCGGCGCCGGTGCTGCTGGCCCGGCGCGGTCGCCACTATCTGGCGACCCTTCCGGCCCGGCTCGGCCGCCTGCCGGCGGCTCAGGGAGAGCGGCCGCTGTGGCTTCACGCCGCATCGGTCGGCGAGGCCGGTGTGGCGGCGACGTTTGCGCGGGTCCTGCCGCCGGGACTCGATCTGCTGGTGACCACGGTCACGCCGACCGGCCAGGCGGCGGCGGAGAAACTGTTCGTACCCCTGGCCGAGGGGGGGCGTAGCGTCGTCGTCACCTACCTGCCATTCGACTTCGACCCGCTGGTTTCCCGGTTTCTCGATCGCTACGGGCCGCGTGCCCTGGTGCTGCTCGAGAGTGAACTCTGGCCCTTCGTGCTTAGGAGTTGCCGCCGGCGCGGGATTCCCGTGGCGGTGCTCAATGCGCGCGTCAGCGACCGCAGCTTCGTCCGCATGAGACGGGCCGGCCGCCTTTGCAGGCGGACGCTGCTCGATCCGGTCCAGCGCTTCGGCGCCCAGAGCCCGCAGGACGAGGATCGATTGCGGAGTCTCGGCGCTTCGGACGGGGCCGTGTCGCTGACCGGAAACCTGAAGTTCGACACGCCGGAGCCGGCGCCGGTCACCGGCCTGGAGCGGATGTTGCGGAAGCTCGCGAGAGGGCGGCCCATCCTCGTCGCCGGCTCGACGATGCCGGGCGAGGAGTCGATCGTTCTGGACGCCTTTGAACGGCTGGACCACGAGGCCCTGCTGGTTCTGGCGCCCCGGCATCCGGAGCGTTTCGACGAGGTGTGGCGAGAGATCGAGGGCCGGTCTCTGGGGGCGTTCCGGCGGAGCGCAATCCCTGCGGAAGGGTCGGGCGCGCCGTGGCGGGAATCCACGTCTCGGGTCGTGCTGCTCGACTCCCTCGGCGAGCTCGCCTCCATCTACCGGCTGGCGGCCGCCGCGTTCATCGGGGGCTCCCTGGTGCCCACCGGCGGCCACAATCCGATCGAGGCGGCCCGCTTCGGCGTGCCGGTCCTCGTCGGTCCGTCGATGGAGAACTTCCGGCGCATCGCGCGGGACTTCGAGGCCGAGGGCGGCCTGACCGTGACCGGCGACGGCGAGGCATTGAGCCGCGCCTGGAGGCGCTTCCTGGATCGGCCGGACGAGGCAGCGGAACAGGGCCGGCGCGGCCGAGCGATCGTCAACCGCAACCGCGGCGCGGTCGAGCGGTCGGTTGAACTGCTGCGTGGGCTGGTCGACCTGGCTTGAACACTGTGCGCAGTCCCTGGCAGCAGTTCTACGGTTGGGCGCACGCTCAGCGCCGACGCTACTGGGCGACCCGTTCCGAGAGCCTGGCGCGGCCTGTGGTGAGCATCGGCAATCTGCACTGGGGTGGCAGCGGCAAGACGCCGACGGTGATCGCCGCGGCGCGGGGGCTCCAGGCCGGGGGACGGAGGGTGGCCGTCCTCTCGCGCGGCTACCGCCGGCGGGGCCGGACACCACTCCTGGTCAGCCTGGGTGACGGTCCACTGGCGACGGTGCACCAAGCCGGCGACGAGCCGGTGATGATCGCCGAACAGGCGCCGGGCGTGGTGGTGGCCGTTGGCGCCGACCGCCGCGCGGCCGCCGGCCTGGCCCTCGAGCGGGCGTCGGACATCGATGTCTTCCTGCTGGACGACGGCTTCTCCCATGTTCGCTTACACCGCGACGTCGAGATCCTGACCTTTCCGGCCGCCGACCCCTTTGCCGGCGGCCTCCTGTTGCCGGGCGGTCGGCTGCGTGAGCCCTTGAGCATGGTGCGCGTCGCCGATGCCGCGGTGATCACCGGCCTCGAAGCCGGTGCCGAACCGCCGGACTACTTCGAACCGACGCTTCGCGGTCAAGGTTTCGCAGGCAGGGTGTTCACGTCGGCCCTCCGGTCCGAGCTCTTGGGTGGGCCGCCACCGGAACGACCGCTGCTCGTCACGGGCGTTGCCCGTCCCGAGCGGGTCGCCCGCACTGCAGCCGCGTCCGGCCTGGAGGTCGTGAATCACCTCCGCTTTCGCGACCACCACGGCTATCCGCCGCGTTCCCTCCGTGCGATCGAGGCCGCGCGCGTCCGCCACCGCTGCGACGCCGTGGTCACGACGTCCAAGGACGCCGTCAAGCTCCGCGAGCGGTGGTCCACCGGTGCTCCACCTCTGCTCGTGTTGAGAGTCGAGGCCCAGCTCGACGTGGACTTCCTGCCCTGGCTAGCGGGCCGGTTGGAAGGCTGAGCTCAGGCGAACGACCGCCCCCCGATCACGGCCCAGATGATCCACAGGATAGCGACCGGGCAGACGAAGCGGAGCAGGACGCCGCGCCAGATGAAGAACCAGCGGCCCACGTCGCCGTGGCCTTCGGCGAGTTCGGCCCGCGACTCGCGGGAGCTCAGGAACCAACCGAAGAAGATGGCCATCATCAGGCCGCCGAGGGGGAGGATCCAGTTCGACACGGTGTAGTCCATCGTGCCGAAAAAGCCCTCGGCGCGCTCGCCGAACGGGGCGAAGGCGGAGAGCGCGCCGCTTGCGCCGAGCGAGAGCGCGGAGGGGATGCCGAAGGCGAAGATGGCGCCGCCGGTGACGAGGCAGGCGCTGAGCCGGCTGAAGCCGCGGCGGTCGATCAGGTAGGAGGCGACGGTCTCCAGCAGGGAGATGGTCGAGGTCAAGGCGGCGAAGCCGACCAGGAGGTAGAACATCGGCGCCAGGGCGACGCCGAGCGGCATCTCGTAGAACATCCGCGGCAGGGTGGTGAACAGGATCGTGGCGCTCTTGCCGAACGTTGTGGCGCGCTCCGCCGCGTCGACGCTGAAGATGATCGAGAACATGACGACGCAGGCCATGATCGCGATCAGGGTGTCGAGCAGGCTGATCGCGGCTGCGCTCCTCGGGATCGACTGCTTCGATGTCATGTAGGAGCCGTAGGTGACCATCGCTCCCATGCCGACCGAGAGGGTGAAGAAGGCGTGTCCCACCGCTTCGAGCAGGCCGTCGGCCGTGATCGGCCCGATGTGGAAGAGGAAGCGGATCGCCTCGCCGAAGCCCGGGCTCCAGAACGAGTTGACGACGAGCAGGATCAGGATGGCCCCGAGCACCGGCATCAGGAGCTTGGTGACGCGTTCGATCCCCTTGCTCACGCCGAGGGCGACGACGCCGACGGTGACGGCCATGAACAGGAGATGGAAACCGATCTGGAGGGGGCCGTTGGCCAGGAAGGCGCCGAACGACTCGCCCAGCGGCTGGTCCTGGACGGCTGTGCCCCGCACCGACCAGCTCAGGCACTGGCCGAAGTAGTAGACGGTCCAACCGGCGATCAGGGCGTAGTAGGAGAGCAGAATGAAGCTGCCGGTGACGCCGAGCGCGCCGACGGCGCCCCAGGCGCGACCGCCGACCGTGTCCTTCGCCGCCCGGAGGAAGGCGCCGACCGGACTCTGGCGGGTGCGCCGGCCGATGACGAGTTCGGCCATCATGATCGGCAGGCCGATGAGGGCGATCGCGACCAGGTAGACGAGAACGAAGGAACCGCCGTCGTTGGCGTAGGTGATGTACGGGAACTTCCAGATGTTGCCGAGCCCGATCGCGGAGCCGACGGCGGCGAAGATGAACCCGAGTTGACCGAACCTGCCGCGTCCGCTGGAGCCGTTTGCCACGCTAGTTCCCTCCCGGTAGGCGTCGTGCCGTAATGCCGGCACCGGCCAGCTAGCGTAGCGGAGTGGAGACGGCGACTTGTCTCAGCGGCCCGAGGCGGGCGCCGGGACCGGACTGAACGGCGTCTCCGGGCCGACGACCCGGGTCAGCCAATCGGCGCGGTAGGCGTCGAGTTCCGGCGTTCGAGGATAAGCCTCGCCCGGCGCGAACGGGTAGCCGGACATCGCGTGGAAGGGCAGCGGCAGGTTGCTGTCCGCCTTCCAGGTATTACGGTCGGCGTCCTTGTCCCAGCCAAAGCTCTCGAGAAACACGGTGCGGACGTGGCCCGGCGCCAGCGGCGGCAGCTCGCGGGCGTCGAACAGGACCCGGATCTCGTCGCCCGGTCCGATCACGACCTGGCGGTCGTCGACGTCGACGAGGAGCTCGCGGACATCGCCGAAGCGGGTGTACCGGCCGGGGAAGGGCAGCCAGGGGGACTCCGTGCCGGTGCGCTGGTAGTCGAACAGGTGCGGGCCGTTGGGTGCGGGCCGGGTCGGCGCCGAGAATCCGCGGTAGGAGAGGGCGGCGCTCGCCGCGTCCAGACGCGCCTGGATGACGACATCATCGCCGTCGGCGCCGCCCAGGTCGGTGCTCCAGGCGACGCGGTCCCAGTGCAGCCAGCGGGTGGTCACGATCCGGAGCCTCGTGGCGCCGACCGGCAGCGGCGGCGTGTCGACGACCATCGTCTTCGTCTTGCCGGGCGGGAAGCCCATCGGATCGACCAGGGGCCGCCAGCCGTCCCCGGTTTCGACCTCTAGCCGGGTCATGACCATCTCCAGGTCGCCGTGCTCCACCGCCTGGGCGATGGCGAGGTTCAGGCTGGCGTCGGCGGGGAACACCCAGCCGTCCAGCCACAGCCGGACCGGTTTGCCGGGCGCTTCGCCGAGGTCGAAGGTGAACGTCCAGGGCTCGGCGGCGTGGCCCTGGAAGCGCGAGCGCGCGTAGCCGTCGGCGTAGATCTCGTCGCGGGCGCGGACGCGCTCCGTCACGTCGCGGCCGCGGCCGTCCATGGCGTGAACGACGGGGCGGACCACGGCGCTCGAGACGACGACGTCGGACGGCCTGCCGATGTGTCCCCGGCCCGGGACGATACGGAGGTTGCTCGCGACCTCAACGCCTTCGCGATGGTCGACCACCCACAGCCGCACGCGGTCGATGTAGGCGGCCTCCCACAGCTCCTCGGTGATCCGCAGGTCGTAGTACCCGTTCCGGGTCCGGGCTCCGTCGACTCGCACCAGTTCGTCCGGGTCGTAGCCGTTCCAGACGCCGTCCGCGAGGGGCATGCCGAGCGGCGCGCCCCACAGCAGGTCGGTGACGAAGCTGATCTTCTCGCCGTCCCAGGTGTACAGGAAGGGACAGCTTCCCTTGAGCACCTGCTCCTCGACGATCGTCAGGTTCTCGCCCGGCTCGAGACGGTTCTGCGGCACGCCGTTGGCCCAGACGACGCGGATCAGGTCGGGCCGGCGGCGGCTGCCGAGCCCGATGTGGGTGACCGGCCGGTCGACCTCGATGTACTGGTACGCCCGCTCCGACTTGACTTCGATCGTCGTGCCGCGGCCGAAGACGTTGTTCTTCTGGTTGCCGATGTCGAGGCCGACCAGGCGAACCCGGAGCCAGTTGTTCTCGGAGCCGTTCAGGTTCTCGATCCGGTAGAGGCCGGAGGCGCCTGCCGCCACCAGATCCTGGTCGCCGTCGCCGTCCAGGTCATCGGCCCGCACCGCCGAGATCCCGGCGTCGCGGGGCAGTCCGAGAACCTGCGCGAGCTGGAACTCGAGCGCCTCCGGTCCCGATTCGGAGGTCTGCGTCAGCACCCGCAGCTCGCCATCGGCGACCAGGGCGAGGTCGCGGCGGCCGTCGTTGTCGGCGTCGAGCAGGGCCAGGTCGGTGGCGTCCGTGGGCAGGGCGACCGATTCCAGTGCCAGCGGAAAGGGGGCAAGCGCACCGTTCTCGCCGGTCCTCAGGATGACCGTGGAGGCGCCGGCGAGCACGAACTCGGGAATCCCGTCGCGGTCGAGGTCGGCGGTACGAACGACGCGCACCGGCGTCCCGGTCGTGAGTGCGGGCTCCGAGTCGTCGCCGAGCAGCCGGCCGACGAGCCTTCCCAGCAGGTTCCCCTCGGGTGCTGGAGGTGTCCTCTCCGCGAAGCGCCCCTGGCGCAGGTTGTCCAGCCACAGCACGCCGGCGTCATGGGCCAGCAGCAGATCCGTGTCGCCGTCGCGGTCGGCGTCGGTGGCTTGAAGGTGGTGGAAGCGGCGCGGCTCGACCTGCGGCAGCGCCTTGGGTCCCAGCGCCTCGAGCGAGCCCTCGAAGACCTCCTCGCCGGAGACGTTCCGCAGCAGATCGGGCCCGCCGCCGGTCCGCGCAACGGCGAGATCGAGGTCGCCGTCGCTGTCGAAGTCGATCAGGTCGGCGGCGTCCACGCCGAACGGCTGCGCCAGGAAGCGGTCGCTGGCGTCGCCGAAGCGGGGCGTGTCGGCGGAGGCATCGACCTGCCAGACGGCCAGGGGATCGCCGACGGCGACCAGGTCGAGCCGCCGGTCGTTGTCGGTGTCGCCGGCGACCAGCAGTCGGGCGCCCGTTTCCGGAGCCGTGCCGGACGCCGCGAGGCCGGCGGAGGCGCGCCGCAACTGGAGCCGCGGGAGTGGTGGGTCCGAGCCCTCCCCGGCGGCCACCCACGCGATGTCGGGCCGGTCGTCGCCGTCGAAGTCCGCGACTTCGAGTGCGCGTCCGGAGGCGGCCGCGTTGTCGATGCGGCTGGCCCGGAAACGGACCGGGAGCGCCGGCCCGAAGTCCTCGATGGGCGACTCGTCCTCGAAGCGCTCGACGGGAATGCCCTGGATGTTCGTGAAGACCTCGGCCTGGCTGCTTGTCCAGCCGGCGGTCCCTTTCATGACGTTCGTGACTCTCCGGGCGAGACTGCGTGCGCGGTCCAGGTCGTCCGCTTCCAGGGCGTCGAGGACTTCCTCGACCGCCCGTTCGGCGACCGGCTGGGCCTGCCAGATCAGCTCCCGCACGCGGAGGTAGTCGTCGCTCGCGCGGCCGCGGTCGCCGTTGTCGAGGGCGGCCTCTCCGGAGAGCAGCAGGATGACCAGGTTGTCGGGTCGCAGGCGCCTGAGCCGGTCGACCGCGGTGCGCCGATCGGCTTCGGCCTCCGGTCCGCTCATGATCTCCGCGTGCCGGAACAGGGCGTACTGGGTTTCGGAGTCGTCGGGCGCGCCGCGGGCGGCCCGGCGGTAGTCCACCAGCGCCTCGTCGTTGCGGCTCGTCCACTGCAGGATCTCGGCGCGGATCAGCAGCAGGTCGGCCCGGTTGCCGCCGAGTTCCAGGGCGCGGTCGATCGCGGCGAGCGCCGCGTCCTTCTCGTCCTGCCGGAGCAGCGCGACGGCCAGGTTCGCGTGACCGAGGGGCTCGTCGGGCGCGAGTGCGATGAGCTCCCGGTAGGTGCTCTCGGCTTCGGCTTCCCGCTCGTTTTCGAGTTGGGCGTAGCCGATGCCGTGCAGCCGCACTTGCTCCTCGGTCGGTTGCGCGGGCGCCGCGGCCGGGACGAGCGCGGTGAGAAGAAGAAGGGCGGGGAGTGTCCGAGGCATGGCTCGAGGCGACAGTTCGTTGCAGGACACCGACATCCTACGACTCGACACCAGATCGACACTAGAGTAGTCCCCGCCGTGACCGCGAAGCGCCTCTTCCTGATCGACGGGTACTCGACGATCTTCCGGGCCTTCTACGCGATCCGGGGTTTGTCGACGTCGGCGGGCGAACCGACCAACGCGATCTACGGCTTCATCAACATGCTGCGCAAGTTGCTGCGCGAGGAAGAACCGCCGCTGCTCGGGATCGCGCTGGACGTGGGGCGTGCCACGGTGCGGACCGAGGCGTACGCGGAGTACAAGGCGAACCGGGCGCCGATGCCGGAGGACCTGCGGGCGCAGATGCCGGCGATCCGCCGCGCGATCGAGGCCTTCCGCATCCCCATCCTCGAACTGGAGCGCTACGAGGCGGACGACGTTCTCGGGACCCTGGGGAGCAGGGGGCAGGAGGCGGGCTACGACGTGACGATCGTCAGCGCGGACAAGGACCTGTTCCAGCTCGTGAGCGACCGGGTATCGCTGCTCCACACCGGTCGCGAGAAGACCTACGACCCTGCCCTGGTCGAGCAGGACTTCGGGGTGCCGCCGGAGCAGGTGGTCGACGTCCTCGCCCTGGTCGGCGACAAGGTGGACAACGTGCCGGGCGTGCCGGGGATCGGCCAGAAGGGCGCGCAGACGCTGATCCGCGAGTACGGCGACCTCCAGACGCTGCTCGAGGCGGCGCCCGAACTCAAGCGCAAGGCCTACCGCGAGGGGCTGCGGGAACACGCCGACCAGGCCCTGCTGTCGAAGGAGCTGGTCACGATCCACACCGACCTCGACGTCCCCTTCGATGCCGAGGCCTTGAGGATGGAGGCGCCGGACTACGAGGCGCTGGCCGAACTATGCCGCGAGTTCGAGTTCTGGAGCCTGCTCAAGGAGCTCGAGAGCGAGAGCGGCGGACCCGAGATCGAGCCGGCGGTCATCCTGGACTCCGTCGAGGAGTTCGAGGAGGCGGCACGGGTCCTGAGTCCCCGCATCGCAGTCGGCGTCGTCTTCCGGCGCGGCGGCGAACCGGTGGGGCTGTCGTTCGCGCCAATCGGAGGCACCGTCGGCCGAGACTTGGACGGGACGATCGGCCGGGCCGGCTTCGCGGACTTCGGGCGTCCAGGGATGCGGGAAGCCGTGGCGGCGACGCTGCGGGCGTGGCTCGCAGATCCTGCCCTCGAGCTGATCGGTCACGATCTGAAGGAAGTCGTCCGGCTCTGCCCGCACGGGGAGGGTCGTCCGCGGGTGTCCGCGCGGCTCGTCGACACGATGCTGATGGCCTACCTGGTTCACTCCGCGGTGCGGAGCTTCGGGCTGGCGACCGTCGCCCTCGACCGCCTCTTCTACAAGGCGACGACGCCGGCGGACGCGGGGTTGGGAGATGCCACGGCGGCGCTCGGCGACGACCCGGGTCTCGCTGTCTACGCGGCCGAACAGGCGGTGCTACCCGCACTGATCCTCGAAGCGATCACTCCCCAGTGGGGAGAGTCGCCCGGGGCGCGCGAGGTCTACGAGGGCATCGAGGTGCCCCTGTTGCCGGTCCTCGCGGCGATGGAGGAGGAGGGCATCGAGCTCGATGCCGGCGTGCTGGGCGAGATGTCGCGCCGCCTCGAGCTCGATAGCGGCGACCTCGCCGAGGAGATCTTCGACCTCGCGGGCGAGCGGTTCAACATCCAGTCACCGACTCAGCTCGGCGTCATCCTGTTCGAGAAGCTGGGGCTGCCGGTGCTCGGCCGCACCCGCAAGACGAAGAAGTACTCCACCGGCGCGGAGGTGCTGGAGCAACTCGCGCAGCGTGGCTTCGACCTGCCGGCCAAGGTGCTCCAATACCGGGAGCTGACGAAGCTCAAATCGACCTACGTCGACGCGCTGCCGCACCTCGTGGCGGAGGACGGGCGCCTCCACACCCGCTACCACCAGGCGGTGGCGGCCACCGGGCGGCTGTCCTCGCACGACCCGAACCTGCAGAACATCCCGATCCGCACCGACATCGGGCGCCAGGTACGCCGCGCTTTTCGCGCCCGCGACGGCTACCTGCTCCTGGTCGCGGACTACAGCCAGATCGAGCTGCGGGTGCTCGCGCACATCTCGGGCGACGAGGCGCTGATCGACATCTTCCAGCACGGCGGCGACATTCATCGCTCGACCGCGGCCACCGTGTTCGGCGTGGCCCCGGCCCTGGTGACCGACGAGCAGCGGCGGGCCTCCAAGACGATCAACTTCGGGATCATCTACGGGATGTCCGCGTTCGGCCTCGCCCGCGCCCTGGGCATCGCGCGAGGGGAGGCGCAGGCCTTCATCGACGCCTACTTCGAGCGCTTCCCCGGCGTGCGCACCTACACCGAACGGACGCTTGCGCAGGCGGAGGAGGAACTCCGCGTCGAGACCCTCTACGGCCGGGTCCGCTACCTGCCGGACATCAAGAGCCGCAATCGCGCGGTGCGCGAGAACACGCGGCGGATGGCCGTCAACGCCCGCATCCAGGGCACGGCGGCCGATCTTCTGAAGTTGGCGATGATCGCCGTCGACCGCCGGCTGCGGGCGGAACTCGGGGCGGCCCGACTCCTGCTGACCGTCCACGACGAGCTCGTGCTCGAGGCGCCGGCCGGCGCCATCGACGAACTGTCGGCCCTGGTCAGAGAGGAGATGGAGGGAGTCGCGGACCTGCGCGTGCCGCTCGTCGTCGACATCGACTCGGGCCCCGACTGGTACGAAGCGAAGGCCTGATCACGCGCCCCGCAGCGCCGGCATCACCTGGTCGCCGTACGCCGCGAGCGTGCCTTCCTTGTCGTCGTGCATCAGGTAGACGGCGAAGTGGTCGACACCCAGGGACTGCAGTTCCCGCAACTTCTCGATGTGGGCCTCCGCCGGCCCGAGCACGCACAGACGGTCGACGATGCCGTCGGGCACGAACTCGGTGTCCGGGTTGCCGCTGCGGCCGTGGTGGGAGTAGTCGTACCCCTGCCGCTGGCGGATGTACTCGGCGAGCGCGTGGGGCACCTTCGAGTCGTCCTCGCCGTAGCGCATGACGAGATCGTGGATGTGGTTGCCGACCATGCCGCCGAACCAGCGCAGCTGGTCCCGTTGATGCGCCAGGTCGTCGCCGACGTAGGCCGGAGCGACCACGCAGACCGTGATCGCGTCCGGGTCGCGGCCCTCGTCTTCGGCGGCGTCGCGCACCGCCTGGAGCGTCCACTCGAGGATCTTCGGGTCCGCGAGTTGCAGTACGAAGCCGTCGGCGTGACGGCCGACGACCTCCAGCGCCTTCGGGCCGTAGGCGGCGAACCACACCGGCAACTCGGCGCCGCTCTCCTCGCGCCAGGGGATCCGCACCGTCGCGCCGCCCAGGTCCGCATCGCGGCCGGCGAACAGCGCCCGGATGACATTCATCGCGTTCACCGAGGCCGCGAGCGATTCGGGCCGCCGGCCGATGTAGCGCAGCGCCGAGTCTCCTCGCCCCATCGCGCAGAGCGTGCGTCCCGGGTACATGGAGTCCAGCGTCGCGAACAGCGAACCGAGCACCGTGATGTCCCTCGTGCCCGGGTTCGTCACCATCGGTCCGACGCCCATCCGCTCCGTCCTCGCCAGGATCTGCGAGAAGATGACGAACGGCTCCGGCCACAGGACGTGGGAATCGAAGAGCCAGCACTGGTCGAATCCTCGGCCCTCGGCCATGACCGCGAGTTCGACGACGCGGGAGATCGGCGGGTCGGGCTGGAGGACCACGCCAAAGGACATCTGGTCAGTGCTCGTCATGGTCTTGCTCCTTTCCCGGGGCAGGTCGGGCAGGTTAGCAGCGAGCGTGGCCTACCCCCGCGGCCGCAGCACCCGGCGCCGGTCCCCCTCCCGCCGCGTCAGCCGCTGCCGGTCCAGGTGCTCCAGCAGGGGAATCGCCCACTTGCGGGTGAGGCCGAAGCGGTCCTTGAACTCGGCGACGGTGAAGGTGTCCCAGCCCGTGGCTAGCAGGTCGGCCTGGAACCGCTCCAGGGAGCTGGAGGCCAGAACGAGGCCGTTCGGAAGGCGGGCCAGGCGGCCGCGTTCGACGAGGTAGCGGAGCACGCCGTCGAAGAGCTGTGGCTTGGCGCCGAGGGTGCGGCAGAGTTCCTCGGGGGAGCCGGGGGCGAGCCCCTGCTTCTCGAACCCCTCGACGATGTCCTGGGCCAGCTTCGACTCCGCGCCGGTCAGTTCGCCGGTGCGGCCGGGCAGGGTGACGAGGTCGCCGTCGACCGTCACCGCCCGGTCGGAATCTCCCTGGCTTGCCCAGTCGAGGTAGGCGGGGGCGAGATCGCCCGCGCGGGCGCCGAGCAGGCGCCGGACGAGTTCGGCCTTGGGCATGCCGCGGGACAGGCGATCGGCGGCGAAGTGCGCCTCGACCAACCGCCGGGCGCGACGCGACACGCTGCGCACGGTGCCGGCGGTGACGAAGCGCTCGGGTCCTGCTTCGAGTAGCAGGCCCTCCCTGGCGGCGTCGGTCAGCACGCTCGCGGCGTCGCCGCGGACGACTCCCAGGCGCAAGGCGAGTTCGGAGGTTGCGAGGCCGGCCTCCCGGCCATCGGCGGTCCACTGCACGGCTGCCGAGGCGGTGTCCTTGCCGAGCGCCTCGATCGTCGTCCCGAGGGCCTTGCCGCGTCTGTGCCTCCAGGCCGGGTCCAGCACCTCGCCGCCGCCGAGCGTTGTCTGGGGAGACGGCCGGCGGATCACGAAACGGTCACCGCGAATCGCCACCAGCGGCTCCTCCAGGCGGATCTCCGCGATGGCCTCTCCGCCCGGCTGGAGGCCCTCGGGGGACAGGGGCCGCAGCCTGCCGACCCGCTGGGCCGCCATCACGTGCAGCCGCACGGAGCAGCTCCCCTGGAGCGGTTCGGGCGCGGACTCGAGCAGCCGGCAGCGCACGAGCAGGGAGGACGTGGCCCGGTAGACGCCCGGAGCGGTCAGTTCGCAGCCTCGGGCAACGTCCTCCAGGCCGACGCCGACCAGTTGCAGCGAGGTGCGTTCGCCGGCCTGCGCCCGTTCACGGCTTTCTCCGTGAACTTCGATGCTGCGCACACGAGCGCTTGTGCCGGACGGCAGAACGTCGAGTTCGTCGCCGGCCGCGATGGTTCCCCTGGCCAGTGTGCCGGTGACCAGCACACCGAGTCCCTGGAGCTGGAAGGCGCGGTCGATCGGCAGGCGGGCTGGCAGCCTGCTGTGGCGGTCGAGCGGCGCCGCTTCGCGTGCGAGGTCCACCAGGGTCTTGCGAAGCCGCTCGAGTCCCTCTCCGGTTTCGGCCGACACCGGCAGAATGGGCGCCTCGGCGAACGGCGTGTCGGCCAGCGTCTCCTCCAGCTCCAGTTGCGCCAGCTCCAGCAGATCGGCTGGCACCAGATCGATCTTCGAGAGCACCGCGACGCCGGCCGGAATCCGGAGCAGCGAGCAGATGGCGAGGTGCTCCAGGGTCTGGGGCATGACCCCTTCGTCGGCGGCCACGACGAGGACCATCATCTGGATGCCGCCCAGGCCCGCGAGCGCGTTGCGCACGAACCGCTCGTGGCCCGGAACGTCGACGAAGCCGATCTGCCAGCCGTCCTCCAGCATCGACGCGAAACCGAGATCGATCGTGATGCCGCGCCGTTTCTCTTCCTCCCAGCGGTCGCAGTCGACGCCGGTCAGGGCCTCAACAAGCCGCGTCTTGCCGTGGTCGACGTGGCCGGCCGTGCCGACGACGAACCGCTTCACGACGTTCGCTTCACTGGCCGCGCCCCGGGTCGATGCCGTAGGCGCGGAGCTTGCGGTACAGGTGGCGCCGGTCGATCCCGAGGTCGCGGGCGGTCTGGGAGACGTTGCCGCCGGCGGCGATCAGCCGCTGCTCGATGTAGAGCCGCTCGAAGGCCTCGCGCGCCTCCTTGAGTGACGCGTAGTCGTCCTCGATCGGGGCGACCACGCCCTTGCCGCGGATCCGGGGCGGCAGATCCGCGAGACCGACCGCTTTCCCGGGCGCCATGATCATCAGCCGCTCGGTCAGGTTGCGGAGCTCTCGCACGTTGCCCGGCCAGGAGTAGGCGACCAGGCGCTCGAGCGCCGCCGCGTCGACGGCCTTGGGCCGGCGTCCGGCCTCGGCGGCGAAGCGCTTCATGAAGTGGTCGACGAGCGCCGGAATGTCCTCTCTCCGCTCACGCAGGGCGGGCACGTGGAGCGGAATCACGGCCAGCCGGAAGTAGAGGTCCTCGCGGAAGCGCCCGGCCGGTAGCTCGTCTCCCTCCAGGTCCTTGTTCGTCGCTGCCAGCACCCGGACGTCGACGTCGATCGGATCGCTGCCGCCCACCCGCTCGAACCGCTGCTCTTCGAGCACCCGCAGGACCTTGGCCTGGGTTGCGAGCGACATGTCCGCGATCTCGTCGAGGAACAAAGTGCCCCCGTCGGCCTGTTCGAAGCGTCCGCGGCGGCTGCCGGATGCCCCGGTGAAGGCGCCCTTGACGTGCCCGAAGAGCTCGCTCTCGATCAGTTCTTCGGGGATCGCGGCGCAGTTCACCTCGACGAAGGCGCTGCTGCTGCGCCGCGAGAGGCTGTGCACGCGGCGGGCGACGAGCTCCTTGCCGGTCCCGTTTTCGCCGGTGATCAGGATACGGCTCTCGGCTCGGGCGGCAAGCTCCAGGTCGCTGCCCAGTCTGCGCATCGGCTCGGAATCGCCGATCAGATGCCGTTCCGGCTCGAGCCGGTTGGAGAGTTCCTGCACTTCCCGCTCGAGGCGGTAGCGCTCGAGCGCGTTCTCCACCGAGACCACGACCCGGTTCAGCGCCAGGGGCTTCTCCAGGAAGTCGTGGGCGCCGATCCGCATCGCCTTGACCGCCGTGTCGATGTTGCCGTGGCCGGAGATGACGATGACCGGTGTCGTGAAGCGTCCATCGCGGAGTTCCGAGAGCAGATCCAGGCCGTCGCGGTCGGGCAGCCACACGTCGAGCAGGACGAGATCGAACTCGTCGCTCGACATCAGGGCGCGCCCGCTGACCCCGTCCGCGGCGGTCGTGACCGAGTGACCCTCGTCCTCGAGGATCCCCCTCAGCGTCTGCCGGATGCCGGCCTCGTCGTCGACGACCAGAATGCGGGCCTTGCTCGTCATGGAATAGCTGCCGGTCCGGAAGCTACTGCGGCAGCTCGATCGAGAACGTCGTGCCGTGCGGTTGGTTGTCCTCGACCCGGATCGAGCCGTTGTGGTCGCTGACGATGCGCTGGACGATGGCCAGACCGAGTCCGGAGCCCCTTCCCTTCGTCGAGAAGTAGGGCAGGAACAGCTTCTCGCGTGCCGCCTTCGGGACGCCGCTTCCCGTGTCGCTGACGGACAGGTCGAAGACGCCGTTGCTGCGGCCGGCGCGGACCGTGACCTGGCCCGGCGGAGTGGTGGCGGCGATCGCGTTGTCCAGCAGGTTGACCAGGGCGGAGCGCATCTGGTCGGCGTCGAGCTTGACGTGCAGACCGTCTTCCCCGGCTTCGATCAGCGCCTCGACTTCGACGCCCGGTTTCAGTTCGCGGTAGAGATCGACCGTTTCGCCGATGAGCCGCTCGACGTCGACGTCGCGGGGCTGGGGCCGGCGCATGCGAGCGTAGCGGGCGAACTCGTCGACCAGGTTCAGCATGTTGCCGACCTCCCGCACGATGACGGAAGACCCTTCCTCGACCGCGGCATCCAGGCTCCTGTCCCTGTTCCTGGACTTGCGGAGCATGCGTTCCGCGGCGAGCTTGATCGGCGTCAGCGGGTTCTTGATCTCGTGCGCGATGCGCCGGGCCGCTTCGGTCCAGGTGGCGGCCTTCTGGGCGTCGAGCAGAGCGGTGAGATCCTCGATCACGATGACGTGGCCGAGCAGTTCGAAGCCGCCGGCTCCGCTCGGGGCGCGCAGCGGACTGGTCTTCACCTCCAGCGTCTTCCAGTCGTCCTTGCCGCCGAGGCTGACTTCCCGGCGCGCCGGAGTGGTTTGCGGGCGCCGACGCCTGCGTGTGGCGTCGGGCAGGTCGGCGAACACGGCTTCGATTCCGCGGTCGGGCAGCAGTTCGCCCAGAGCTTCCGGGGGCGAGCCGGCGAGTACCGTGTCGGGGGCCAGCCCCAGCATCTCGAGGGCGGCGCGGTTGCATGTCAGGATCCTGCCGTCGCGATCGAGCGACAGGACGCCGGCGGGACCGCTCTCGAGCACCGCCTCGATCCGCGCGCGCTCGGCGTCCAGACGGCGATTCGTGGCAACCAGATCGCGGTTCGAGTCCTCGAGCGCGTCGGTCATCCGGTTGAAGGAGTCGACGAGCACCTGCACCTCGTCGTCGGCGGCGGCCTCGACGCGGTGTTGCAGGTCGCCGCCGGCGATGCGCCGGGTACCGGCGGCCAGGGCCTCGATCGGTCCGGTCACCCGTCCGGCCACGTAGAGGCCGACCCAGCAGGAAACGAGCAGGATGCACAGGGTGACGGTCAGGAACAGGAGCCAGTACGCGGCCCGTATCTCGTCCCGCTGGGCGTGCAGTTGCCGGCGCGACTGGTAGGCGCCGATCAGGGTTTCCGTGTTGCCGGCCAGTTCGGCATCGAGCAGCCTCCCGGCGACCGCCACGGTGGGTTCGTCGGCGCCGTCGGTCGCCGCCGCACCCAGGATCAGGCGCTCCTCCCTACCGGAGACCTGGTCGACCGCGCGGGCGGCGCCGGTGCGGATCGCTTCCAGCAGCATGCCGCGGGTCGGTTCGGGCATTTCCGACAGGGTCTGGGGGTTGACCGTCGCATGGACGAAGGTCGTGTCGCGGTAGACGGCCAGGTAGTCCAGGTCGGCCGACGACAGCGTCTCCCCGAGGGCACGCGACAGGCTGCCGCGGCCGCGCGGATCCTCCAGGTCGAGATCGGCCGTTTCGCTGAGTAAGCGTTCCGCGTCGCGCAGCAACTGGTCCTGGTGGGTGGACGTGAGGGCCTGGGAGACCTGGTTCGCCGGTTCCAGCAGATCGTCGATGTCGGTGCGGAACATGCGGTCGATCGAGCCCTGCAGCAGTTCGGTCGCGTAGAGGAACAAAACCAGTCCCGGAAGCAGCGACAGCCCGATGTAGGTGAGGATCAGCTTGGTGCGAAACTTGGCCCCAAGACGCTGCCGCCGCCGCTCGATCCACAGCTTGGTCAGGTTGCGGACGAGGACGAACGCGACGATCAGGATCAGCACCACGTTCAGGTTGCGCAGCGCGAACAGGAGGATGCTGTTGTTGAGCGCCGCGGGGTCGATCTCGCGTCCGCGCTGAAGCGCGTAGTAGCCGGCCGTCGGTACCGCGAGGGCTAGGACCAGAAGCCAGACGAGGAACCGGTTGCTCTTGATCAGCTCTCGCAGGGAGCGCGGGGGAGTGCCCTGGGTCGTGGTCATCTCACTTGGCCCGCGTGTCCCGGACCGATCGCCGGAACGGAGGGAAGGGTGGGGTCTTGACCCAGGCCGTATGTACCCGATCGGGGATCAGGCCGAGACGGGTCCGTGATCGCAATTCCGCGCGCACGCGGAGGACGAAACGACCCGCCCGATCGTCCTCGATCTCGATCGACGGCAGCTCCTCGAAGACCGTCAACGCCCGCTCGAGGTCGGCGGCCGAGGTGACGACGCGGCTGGCGTAGAGTTCGCCGTCGCGCCTGAAGTTGACCTGGTACTCGCGGGTGAGGGCGTTGTACATCGCTACGACCTGCAGCCGGGTCGCGCCGACGCGCTGGTCGAACCACCGGCGGCGTAGCCTCTGGACCTCGATGTCGTACGTGAAGCCGGTCGGTAGACCGCTTTCGATCTTCTCCCAGGTCCGTTCGTCCAGGGCGCGGTCGAGGCGGAAGCTGACCAGGAGCGCCGAACCGTCGCGGACGACGGAAAGCGCGGCGATGCCGGCCTTGCGGCTTCGGTTGGAACCTTCTCGTGGGGGCTGGGCCGCGAGTATGTCGGCGCCCAGGACGCTCGACAGGCTGAGCGCGCAGATCAGCCGCCCCGCCCACGGGACTCTCATGGGGGCGACACTACCAGCCCCGGTGGGCTGCCGTCGGCTGCGCTATTGCGGAGGACCGGCCAGAACCGGCGCCCAGGCCGGGGGCTGCTTCGGATCGAGAGGCAGGTCCGCTTGCGGCGGCAACTCTTCCCCGACCATCCAGGTCCAGCACTGCGGATTCGCGACCAGTTCCTTGAGCAGTTCGTAGTGGAGCAGGTGGCCGCCGCGCAGGATCTCGAAGTGGCCCCAGATCGGCGCGCCCAGCAGGGTGAAGTCGCCGATCGCATCGAGTGCCTTGTGACGCACCGGCTCGTCGGCGAAGCGCAGGTCGGTGTTCACCGCTCCCTTGTCGTCGAACACGATGCAGTTGTCGACGGAGCCGCCAAGACCCAGTCCGGCCCGCTGCATCTTCTCGACATCCACCTGACGGCAGAACGTTCGTGCCGGCGCGAGGTCGCGCTCGAAGCTGGCCCGATCGACTTCCATCTGCAGCCGTTGCCGTCCGACGGCGCAGCCCGGGAAATCGATCGTGTAGTCGAGGCGCAGTCCCGGGTAGGGGGAAGCGCGCAGCCACTTGTCGCCGCGCTTGAACTCGATCACCGAGGTCATCGCCACGATCCGCCGGTCGGCGTTCTGCCGGCGAATCCCGGCCGCCTGCAGGAGCAGCAGGTAGGGCATCGCCGAACCGTCCAGGATCGGCACTTCGGGGCCATCCATCTCCACGACCAGATTGTCGATGCCGAGGGCGTAGACCGCGGCGAGCAGATGCTCCACGGTCGACACGGTGACATCGTCGCGGCCGAGTGTCGTCGCCAGCTCGAGGGAACTGACGTCCTTGAGATCGGCCCGGACCTCGACGCTGCCGGCATCGGTGCGGCGGAACCGGATCCCGCTGCCGACCGGTGCCGGTAGGATCCGCAGATTGGTTTCCTTGCCGGTGTGGATGCCCACTCCCGAGATGGCGGTGGGCCGGCGGATCGTCTGCTGCCGGAAGAGACGGTCGCGGGCGCTGTCGGATCGGAAGGAACGGCCTGGACTCCCGTTCGCTCCATTGGCGCGTCTGCCCATCGGCGGTCTTGACTGAGCAGGGATCGTGCCAGCCGCCGTAGAGCCGGTGCAACCCATTCAAGTTCCCATGATTTCAAGGGTTTCTCTGGTTCTTCGGCATCGACCCGTTCCCCTTGCGGGTGGTTCCTGCGGCCGGAACTGTGGCGTGTTTGCCACACATCTGTGGCGCCTCGACCGCACGGCTGCGGTCTGTCGCAGGGGTAGACTCCGGCAAGCGTCGAGCGGCAGTCCGTGGACCCGGGTGTCGCGCGAGATGCCTGGGATGAACACGCATGGCCAAGCGCACCAACCGACACTCCCCGGCGGGCGGCCTGCCTCTGGCGGTGAATCGAAAGGCGAGGCGGCAGTACCGGGTGCTGGAGCGCTTCGAAGCGGGCATCGAACTCCTGGGCACTGAGGTCAAGTCGATTCGCGGCGGCAAGATCCAGTTGCGGGACAGCTACGTCGCCTTCCGGGACCACGAGGCCTGGCTGGTGGACGCGCACATCTCGGCCTACAGTCACGGCAACCGGGAGAACCACGAACTGGAACGGCCGCGCCGGTTGCTCCTGAACCGGCGCGAGATCGACCGTCTCTTCGGGCGCACCCGCGATCGGGGCCTGACGGTGGTTCCGCTTTCCGTCTACCTGAAGGCAAACCGGATCAAGGTCGAGCTGGCCCTGGCCGAGGGCAGGAAGTTGCACGACAAGCGGCAGCGCGAGCGCGAGAGGACACTCGATCGGGAGGCCCGCGAAGTGTTCCGCGGGCGCCGGCGGATGCGGGCCGGCTCTTCCGGGCAGGGGAAACCCGGGGAGCACGACCCGTGAGCGGTAAGAAGATCGTCGTTCGCGGCGCCCGCGAGCACAACCTGAAGAACATCACGGTTGAGATCCCGCGCGACCAGTTGGTCGTGGTCACGGGCGTGTCGGGTTCCGGCAAGTCCTCGCTCGCGTTCGACACGTTGTTCGCCGAAGGGCAGCGCCGCTACGTCGAGTCGCTCTCGGCCTACGCTCGCCAGTTCCTGCACCAGGTCGAGAAGCCGGATGTCGACTCGATCGAGGGTCTGTCGCCGGCGATTTCGATCGAGCAGAAGTCGGTGTCGCGCAACCCTCGGTCAACGGTCGGCACGGTCACCGAGATCCTGGACTACCTGCGGCTGCTGTACGCCTCCGTGGGTGTGCCTCACTGCCCGGAGTGCGGCAAGGAGATCCGGCCCCAGACCGTGCAGCAGATGGTGGACCGGGTTGCCGCCTTGCCGGAGGGCACGCGCCTCCTGCTTCTCGCTCCCTACGTCCGGGGCAAGAAGGGCGAGTACCGCCGTCAGCTCGAGCAGATGGTCCGCGAGGGCTTTCTGCGGGCCCGCATCGACGGCGAACTCGTCGAACTCTCAGGTGATCTACCGGCGCTGGACAAGAACAGGAAGCACACGATCGAAATCGTGGTCGACCGGCTGGTCACGCGACCCGGGATCGAACAGCGGTTGGCCTCCTCGTTCGAGACCGCGCTCGAGGTGGGGCGCGGGCTGCTCATCGTGGCGCCCCAGGGTCTGCCCGAGGAAACGATGTCGCAACACTACGCCTGCGCGGACTGCGGCTCCAGCCTGGCGGAGATCTCCCCGCGCCTGTTCTCGTTCAACAGTCCCTACGGCGCTTGCCCCGAGTGCGGCGGTCTGGGCTCTTCGATGGCTGTGGACGAGGAGCGAATCCTCGACGATCCGCGCAGGTCGATCAAGGCAGGCGTGCTGCGGCCCTTCCCCACGACCTCCAGTTCGTGGCGATTGCGGATGCTCAGGACCGTGGCGGCCGAACTCGGCTTCGACCTCTCGACCCCCTGGTGCGAGTTGTCGGAGGAGGCGCGGCAGGTCGTGCTCTACGGCTCGGGCAGCCGGGAGATCGCGTTCGAGATCAAGGGGCGGCGGTCATCCTACCAGTGGCGGGGGCGTTATGAGGGCGTGGTGCCGATGCTGACGCGGCGCCACTCCGACACGGCGTCGCCCGGTGTGCGGGCCGAGATCGAGAAGTACATGTCCGTCCGCACCTGCGGCTCTTGCGCGGGCCGCAGGCTACGCCCCGAGGCGCTGGCGGTGACCGTCGCCGGCCGTTCGATCGACGACCTGACCTCGATGCCGATCGGCGACCTGCGGCGGGTGGTCGGCGGTCTGGGGCTGACCACGAAGGAGCGGCAGATCGCGGGCAAGATCCTGCAGGAGGTGGAAGATCGGCTGACGTTCCTCGAAGATGTCGGGCTCGGGTACCTCCATCTGGACCGGACTTCGGGGACTCTCTCCGGAGGAGAAAGCCAGCGGATCCGGCTGGCCACCCAGATCGGCAGCAAGCTGCAGGGTGTGCTCTACGTGCTGGACGAACCCTCGATCGGCCTGCACCAGCGGGACAACGCGAAGTTGCTCAGAACGCTCAAGGGAATGCGCGACCTCGGCAACTCCGTCCTGCTGGTTGAACACGACGAGGAAACGATGCGCGAGGCGGACTGGATCGTCGACCTGGGGCCGCGAGCTGGCGAGCACGGTGGCGAAGTGGTGGCGGAAGGGCCGCTCGCCGAGGTCGAGCAGGCGCAGGGTTCGCTCACCGCGTCCTACCTGCGTGGAGAGTCGGAGGTGCCGGTGCCGGAGGGACGGCGGCCGGGCAACGGGAGCTGGCTCGGCATTCGCGGCGCCCGCCAGAACAACCTGGTCGACCTCGACGTGGACCTGCCGCTGGGATGCTTCATTCTGGTCACCGGGGTGTCGGGCTCCGGCAAGAGCAGTCTGGTCAACGAGGTTCTGTACAAGGCGCTGGCAAGGGCCTTCTACCGCGCGGCCGACGCGCCCGGAGACCATGACCGGATCGAGGGCCTGGAGCATCTCGACAAGGTGATCGCGATCGACCAGAGCCCGATCGGCCGGACGCCGCGCTCGAACCCGGCGACGTACACGAACGTCTTTACGCCGATTCGCACCCTGATGGCGAAGACCACGGAGGCGCGAGCGCGCGGCTACAAGCCGGGCCGGTTCAGCTTCAACGTGAAGGGCGGACGCTGCGAGGCCTGCGCCGGCGATGGCCAGAACAAGATCGAGATGCACTTTCTGCCCGACGTCTACGTCACTTGCGACATCTGCGGCGGCCTGCGCTACGACCGGGAGACCCTTCAGGTCCGCTACAAGGACAAGAACATCGCGGACATTCTGGCGATGAGCGTGGAGAACGCGAGGAGCTTCTTCGCCAACATCCCGGCCATCGACCGCATCCTCTCGACGCTGGACGAAGTGGGGCTCGGGTACATCCGGCTGGGCCAGCCCGCGACCACGCTCTCAGGCGGCGAGGCGCAGCGGGTGAAGCTGGCGACCGAGCTCTCCAAAAGGGCGACCGGACGCAGCCTCTACCTGCTCGACGAGCCCACCACCGGCCTCCACTTCGACGACGTGCGGCGCCTGGTTGCCCTGCTGCAACGACTCGTCGACCGCGGCAACACGGTGCTGGTGGTGGAGCACAATCTGGACGTGATCAAGAACGCGGACTGGATCATCGACCTGGGGCCGGAGGGTGGAGCCGCTGGAGGTCGGGTCGTGGCGGCCGGCACCCCGGAGCAGGTCGCGGCCGCTCCCGAGAGTCACACCGGAGCTTTCCTGCGCCGGGTCCTGGCGGCGCGAACGCCGGTGCGAAGGGCGAGCTGAGGTAAGGCCGAAGGAGAAAGCGTGGCCGCCTCGAACCCATCCTCGGACCTGGCCGGTCGCCGGCAGCGCCTGCAGCTCGAGACACTCTACGACCTGGTCGTGGCGCTCTACTCTCACGAGTCGGAGCAGGGGCTGCTCGACGACCTGTTGCAGCGGGTGTGCGCGGCGGTCGATCCGGCGGCCGCGGCCGCGGTGACTCGGGACCGCTTCGGGGTCGCCCGCGCCGCCGCGACGGTGGGCTTCGGCAACCGTCCACCGTCCGCCGAGGCGCTTCTCGCCGGTCCCCTGTGGCACGACCTGCTGGCCCAGGACGAAACCGTGGCCCGCAGCGACGGAAAGCTGGCGGACCGCGAGTTTCGTTCCCTGTTGGCCGCGCCGCTCAAGTCGCGCGACTCCCTGCTCGGCTTCGTGGCGGTGCTCGACAAGGAGGCGCGCGGCGCGGGCGCGCCCGGGTTCAGTGAAGGCGACCGGCGCTTTCTGAGGTCCGTCGCGGCGCTGGCCGGTGTTGCGCTGGACGGTCTGCGCCAGGTCGAACGTCTGGTCACCTCCCGCGAGCGTCTGGCGGAGGAGAACAAGCTCCTCAAGGAACGACTGGACGACCTCGCGGAGGTCGGCGGGCAGCGGATCGTGGCCTACGCGCCGGCCATGCGGCGCATCCTGGAGGTCCTCGACCGGGTCGCGCCTCGTAGCGTCAGCGTCCTGCTGCGGGGTGAGAGCGGCACCGGAAAGGAACTGATGGCGGCGCTGCTGCACGGGCGCTCGGAGCGTTCGGGACCGCTGGTGGCGGTCAACTGCGCCGCCCTTCCGGAGAGCTTGCTGGAGAGTGAGCTGTTCGGTATCGAGGGCGGCGTGGCCACTGGCGTGCGGGCTCGCCTGGGCCGCTTCGAACTGGCCGATGGGGGCACCCTCTTCCTCGACGAAGTGGCCGATCTCGATGTTGCTTCGCAGGTCAAGCTGCTGCGCGCGCTCCAGGAGCGCGAGATCGTCCGCGTCGGCGGACACCAGGCGATCCCGGTCGATACCCGTGTCGTCGCCGCGACCCACCAGCCCCTGGAGCAGCTAGTGGCCGAGGGCCGCTTCCGGGAGGACCTGTACTACCGCCTGAAGGGGATCAGCGTCGAGTTGCCGCCGCTGCGTGAGCGGCGCCGGGACATCCCGCATCTAGTCCGGCATTTCACCGAGCGCTTCTGCGACCGCGAGGCGGTCGAGCCGCCGCAGTTCGACCGCGGGGCCCTGAACCTGCTCCTGGCGCACGACTATCCCGGCAATGTCCGTGAGCTTCAGAACATCGTCGAGGGAGCTGTCTCTCTGGCCGACGGCGTCGTCGACGCGTCGCTGATTCAGTCGTTGATCGGAGGCGCGGATTCGGGCGCACAGGGACCCGAGCCGCTCGATCTGGAGACCGTCAAGCGCCGCCACGTGCGGAGGGTGATCCGCATGACCGGTGGCAACAAGAGCGCCGCCGCGAAACTGCTCGGCGTGCACCGGCGGACGCTGTCGCGCGGTCGCTTCTGATCTGTCCGCCAGCAGCGAGACGCGAATCGGAGCATTTTGTCCCAATAAGAGCCATAATGTCCCTATAGTACGTAGGCTATGGCTTCTTGTCGGACTCCAGTCGACCGCGAGGGTCGGTTCGGTCTCCCGTTGGGACATGTTGCCGCGCTCCCGAGCTCCGGGTCGGTGCGCCCCCGTCTTGCGGAAGGCGCTGTCAGGCCTCAGATCCTGGCTCCAGCGGGCCGCCGCCCCCATGTTGGCAGCGTACTTGCTCGTGGGGAAAGGAAATCGAAGGGAGGTCGGCGTGATGGTAGGGTCGCAGTTCAGTTTTTTGGACCGTGGAGGCGCTGCCGCGTCTGCCTCCGGGGCGGGGGTTCTGTCCAGTTTCCTGGACTGGGTCTTCACTTCGGTTCCGGCCGGCGTGTTCTGGTCTTCTGCGGTTGTCGCGAGTTTCGTATGGTTTCTGCTGAACGATCAAATGCATCCCGCGGTGATCTACTGTCTGAAGCTGTTTCTAACCGCCTAGCGGCGCCGGCACCGTCGCCCCGGCGCGCTCCGCTTGTTCCTCCATGTCTGAGTTCGGGGTACTCGAAGAGACCCATCTGACGTTCAGGCTCGCGCCTGACATGGAGCTCAAGGCGCGTGCGAGCGCCTGCGCGGTGGCGAAGTCCATACGGATGAGCACCGACAAGGTCGAGGAAGTGGGCATGGCGGTCGTCGAGGCGTGCATCAACGCGATCGAACACAGCGGCGCCGCCGACGGCAAGCTGCATCTCGAGTTGGCGGTGCTGGGGCCGGCGGAAGCCGACGATCCGCGGGTGCTGCGGATTACGATCCAGGACCAGGGAGTTGGATTCGATCCCGCCAAGGTGGTACAACCGAGAATCGAAGACAACCTCAGGTCCATCCGCAAGCGGGGATGGGGCTTGAGGATCATCGAGGGCTTGATGGACGAGGTGAACGTGCTTTCGGGTGAGGGCGGCACATCGGTCGTCATGTCGAAGGCGCGCTGACGAATGCGCGAGGGAGTTGGATCGGGTCGATGACCGAGGGTCTGAAGTTGGACGTGGAACGCCGCCCGGATTTGGCGGTCATCTACACGGACGGTTACATCAACAACCAGGGGGGCGAGGAGATCGCCGAGGCCGCCTACGCCCTGCTGGACGACGGCTACCGATCGCTCCTGCTCAACCTCCAGGGCACGAAGATCGTCAACTCGATCGGCATCTCGATCCTGATCGAGATCATCGAAAAGATGCTCGAGGTGAAGGGGCGTCTGGCGTTCTGCAACCTCACGCCGACGATCGACAAGACGTTCCACATCATGGGTCTGGCCCAGTACGCGACGATCTATCCCGACGAGCAGGCGGCTGTCAGTGAGCTCCAGTCGGGCGGGTCCTGACTCTCCAGCCAGCCGGCCCGCGGGTGTCGGCGAACTCTGGCGCCTGGCGGCGTCGGCGGACATCACGGAGTGGGAGAGCGGTGCGGTCCAGACGCGGCTGGTAAGGCGGTGGTGCCGGGAGCAAGGATTGGCCGGCGCCCAGATCTACCGCCGGGACGGGGGACCGGTCGCTTCCTGGGGCGTGCTCGGTAAGGAAGAGACCCGTCTGGAGCACGACCTGGTCCTCTACTACGCCCTCGACGACGAGGCCGGCGGCAGCGGCGCGAGCGCCGGCAGCGAAGCCACCGTGCCGCCCGTGGGAACCGAACTCGCAGGTATCCTGGCTGTTGGCCTGCGGCTGCGCGAGCTGGCGGACGAACTGAAGGACCGGAAGTTCCACGACAACTACAACGTGGTCACGCTGCAGGCGGTCTACGATGTCGGACTGGCGATCGCCTCGACCCTGAACCTGGAGGAGTTGACCGAGGAGATCCTGCTCCGCGCCGTGTCACTCCTCGACGCCCGGCGCGGCGCCTTCTACCTGCGGGACGCGGAAGGCAGGCTGGCGCTGACCGGAACGATCGGCGGCGGCGCGCGTGAGGTGATCGATGCACCCCCGGCCGCGAGCTCCGACGGAGCCGCCCTTGAGGAAGCGGTGACGGGCGTCATTCCGGCCGCCGAGCACTCCCTCGCCGTACCGATCGAAGGCGACGGCGGCAGCGGCAACGTCGGCCTGCTGGTGGTCGCCGACAAGGAGAGCCGAACCGGCATCGGGCCCTTCGCGGCCCCGGACCGCCGGGCGCTCTCCCTGTTCGCGAACCAGGCGGCCATCGCGCTGACCAACGCGAACCTCCATCGCCAGGCCCTCGAGAAGGAGCGGCTGGAGCGCGAGGTGGAACTCGCGGCCGAGATTCAACAGGGCATCCTGCCGTCCGACATGCCGAGCGTCGGCTGCTTCGAGACCGTGGGCTGGAGCCGGCCCTCGCGCCAGGTCGGGGGCGACTACTACGGCTCGCTGCAGTTCGCAGGTTCGCGCCGCGGGATGGTGGTCGCCGACGTCACCGGCAAGGGGATGCCGGCCGCCCTCCTGGTCTCGACCCTGGACTCGGCGCTACGCCTGCTGATCGACGATGCCCGTCCCGGAGGGAAGAGCGCCCCGGTGGAGGCTTCGGCCGAACTCGTGGAGCGGCTCAACAAGCACATCGTCGAGTCGAGTGCCCCCAATCGCTTCATCACCCTGATCCTGGTAGAGGTCGATCCTGGGAACCGCTCGGTGCGATACGTCAATGCGGGACACAACCCTGGGCTGCTGGTTCGTCGCAGCGGCGAAGTGACACCGCTTGGCGCGAGCGGCTTGCCCCTTGGACTCCTGCCCGGCGCGACGTACCGGGTCGATGCGGTGGAGATGAAACCGGGCGACCTGGTCTGTCTCTATAGCGACGGCATCACCGAGTGCGAGTCGACGGCGGACGAGGAGTACGGGCAGGAGCGCCTCGAGACGTTCCTGCGGGAGCGGCGCGACCGGCCGTTGTCCGAGATCGTCGAGGCCATCGACGATGACGTCAGGCGTTTCGGGGCCGGTCTGCCGCAGGGGGACGATCAGACGGTCGTGCTGATCCGCTGCCGGGCACCCTAGGGGAAGTTCGGGTTCTCCCCCTCGGGGTCGTCCTGCGCGCGGCCTGTCATGGGAACGAAGCGCACGACATCGACCTGCCGTCGGACCAGGCCGTCGGCGGTCTTCCGGATCACGACGAGATCCTGGAGGGTTCGCCCGACCGGGGCCACCAGGACGCCGTTCACCTTGAGTTGCTCGATCAGGGGCGGGGGAACCTCGGAGGGCGCCGCGGAGACCAGGATGCCGTCGAACGGCGCCTCCTCCGGCCAGCCCCGGTAGCCGTCGCCGACGCGCACTTCGACGTTGCCGTAGCCCAGTTCGTCCAGCACCGTTCTCGCCCGCTCGGCCAGGTCGTCGATGATCTCAATCGTGTACACCCGGCTGGCAAGATGCGCCAGGACGGCCGTCGTGTAGCCCGAACCCGTACCGATTTCCAGCAGCTTCTCGTCGCCTTCGAGTTCCAGCAGGTCGGCCATCAGGGCCACGAGGTAGGGCTGCGACACGGTCTGGCCTGATCCGATCTGCAGCGGTTCGTCACGGTACGCCTCGTCCCGCAGTGCCTGGGGTACGAATTCGTGACGAGGCACCGTCTCCAGGGCGTCCAGCAGCCTCGGTTCCTCGATCCCGCGGCCACGAATCTGTTCGTCGACCATCACCCTGCGCTCCAGGGCGTAGGAGTCGTCAACTGGACTTGGCTGCGCCGCGATTCCGAGGGGAGTACACAGACAAACGGCGGCAGCAACGGTCCAGGTTCCTTGCATGACCCCTTGCATTGACCCCTTCATTGACCCCTTCATTGACCCCTTATGATAGGCAAATCCCGTGCCGGATCGTCGATCGCCGAGACGAGTTGCTGGACGCGGGTCTTCCCGGAGCCGGGCGAAGCGGCGCCAGGGCGGCCGGGAGCAGGCCGGGCCTCGCCTCCGGTCGCTGAACCGGGTCAAGGAGGAGATCGTCGCGGCAGTCAAGCGGTCGCCGGCTGACGACACCGAGATTCTGTGGCTCGAGAGCAGGCGGTGCCGAACCGGGTTGATGGTTCGGGATCTGGACAGCTACAGGCGACGGTCCCGTCAGGTCATGGTCAGGGTGCGCGACGGACGCCGCGGCGGGGCTCACCGCACCGGTGGCGGCCAGGCCGGCGAACTCGATGGTTCGGTCCGGCTGGCGATGGCGGCGTCGCGCGTCTCCGCTCCCGAGTCGCTGCCCTCGTTGCCCGACGGGAACGAACCTCCGGTTCCCTCGGTCTTCGACCAGGATCCGGCTCTGGTCCGGCTCCACGCGGATGCCGCGCGGCACCTGCTGATGGCGGCACTTGGCGACGACGAAGCGGCGATCGTCGAGTGGACCGTTGGACAGGCCGCGGTCGCCAACAGCCGCGGTCTGGTAAGGGGCCAGCGGGCCACCACGATCCAGGTCGAGGTGCGAAGCGGCGACGGTCCCGGTGCCGGCTTCGTCCGCCACGCCGCCCGCTCGGTCGACCAACTGGATCTCGACCGGCTCGTGGAGACGGCCCGCGAGCGCAGGGCGCCGGAGGGAGACGCCGCGCCGCCGCCGGACGGCGCGAGTGTGGTTCTCGCTCCCGAGGCGACCCTTGACCTGCTGGAACTTCTGAACCTCTACGCCTTCTCCTCGCGCTCGATCGTGGAGGGGAAGTCCTTCCTGCTCCAGCACACGGGCGTGCAGGTCTTCGACCGCGGGCTCCACCTCGTGGACGACGGCAGTTGCGAACGCGGCCTGCCGTTCCCGTTCGACCTGGAGGGTCGGACGAAGACGGCCGTTGAGCTCGTGTCGGCTGGCGTGCCCAGGACACCGGCGCTCGACATCGCAACCGCGGCGCGCGTCGGCCTTGAGCCGACGTGCCATTGCACCGGGGGCGAAGAGGCCTACCCGCTGAACCTGTTCCTCGGCGAGGGAGAGCGAGGCGACCGCGCCCTGTTCGAGCTCGCGGACGGGGGCGTCTGGATCGGTCGGCTGGACGATGTCGAGTGCTTCGACCCCGGGCGCATGCGGGTTCGGGCGAGGGCGCGCGGCGTCCGCCGGATCCGCGATGGCCGCCTTGGCGAACCGGTGGTCGACCTGGTCTGGGAGGACAGTCTTCTACGGGTGCTGTCCAACCTTCTGGCGATCGGGGCGAACTGCTACTCCAGAACCTCGCGGGACGGTTTCTTGGGCGGAACGACGGCGCCCGCGGTGGCGGTCAGCGACGTGGATGGCCTCGCTCCTGCCCGAGGCCGCCGCTCCGGTCGCGGGCGGGATGGTGGAGCAGAAGGGACTTGAACCCTCGACCCCCACGTTGCGAACGTGGTGCTCTCCCAGCTGAGCTACTGCCCCACACGCGCCCGCCAAGCTCGGGGGCGGCGGATTGTAGCAGCGACGGGTGTATGATGGGCGAGCGTGGCAGCGGTACCGCATCCGGCGGTGCCGATTCGTCGTAACTGACTGATTACCAAGAAGAAAGCTGACATGACCAAGGCGAAGAAGAGTGAAAGCGATGGCGACGGCGGCAACGTGACTTCGATGGATTTGGCTCGCGAGGCGGTTGCCGAAGGTGTGGAGAAGGCGCGCTCGGCGGTTAGCCAACGCGTCGGTACGGCGCGCGAGCGGATGCGTGACTCGAAGCTCTCGGACCGGGTCAAGAAGGCCTCGGGTCGGGCCGGCGAGGCGGCTCGCGAGGGCTACGGCGTCGCCAAGGAGAAGATCGGACACGGCTACGAGCGGGCGCGCAAGGATCTGGACCAACTGGTTGGCGACGTGAACGTGTACGTCCGCGACAACCCCGGCCGTGCAGTGCTGATCGCCGCCGGCGTGGGCTTCGTACTGGGGTTCCTCCTGCGTCGTGACCGCCGCGCCTGAACAGCCCGCGATCGAGGATCGGATCGTCGGGAGTCTGACGCCCGGTCTCGACTGGATGTCCCTGGTCCGGACATATCCCCTCGCCTCGGTCACGGTGGCCGCCTCGATCGGTTTTCTGATCGGCCGCGCCCGCGGGCGGGAGATCATGGGAATCCTCGGTGACCTCGCCGGCGAGCGGGTCGACGAGAGCGTGCGGAGTTTCCTCGTCCGCTAGCGAACCCCGGTTCCCGGGTTCTCATGGCCGCTCAAGCGGTGCGCCGCCTGCTCCATCTCTCCGATATCCACTTCGGGTCGCCTCACTACGAGCCGGCGGCCGCCGGAGTGGAAGCGCTGGTCAGGGAGAGGCGGCCCGATCTCATCGTCGTATCGGGCGACCTGACCCAGCGCGCCAAGGCTCGTCAGTTCCGGCAGGCTCGCCGTTTTCTCGAGGGCCTGGAATGCCCCTTCCTGGCTGTGCCGGGCAACCACGACGTGCCCATGTATCGGTTCTGGGAACGGCTCTTCGATCGCTACGGCGCATGGCGCCGGAACTTCAGCGCCGTTCTGGAGCCGTACTTCGCGGACAATGAGATGGAAGTCGTCGGTTTCAACACAGCGTTCAACCTGACGATCGACAACGGACGCTTCACCGGCCGCCAGTTGGCCGGCATAGGCCGACGGTTCCGCGCGGGCCGCTCCCGCTCGGGTCACTCCCCGGTGCGGATCGCGGTTGCTCATCATCCGCTGGCGGCACTGCCTGAACTGATGGGCTGGCGTACGGCGCGCCGAAGTGACGAGGCCCTGGCTGCGTTCGCCGCGGCGGGCGTCGACCTGGTGCTGTCCGGCCACGTCCACGTCGCCGCCCTGGGCCAGGCGCCGGGTTCCGCGCGCCGGCTGTGGCTGGTGCACAGCGGCACGTCCACCTCCGGGCGCGGCCGCGGCGCCGAGCAGGGCCGGAACAGTTGCAACTGGATCACGCTGGACGCGGGGCCGGCGGGGCGCACGGCACGAGTCGAGCAACTGGTTTGGTCGGAAGATCGTGGCCTTTTCGAGGTGGAGTCGGTTCACGACTGCGACTTGGCGTGACGACGATCGACCTCTCGGTGTTCGACCGGGTAACCGCCCGGGCCGAGACGCTGGACAACGGTCTCGGTGTCGTGCTGCTTCCCCAGGCGGGCGCCGAATCGATCGTCACGGTCGTCTGCTATCGCGCCGGCAGCCGCGACGAGGGCTCGAACGAGGGCGGTCTCGCGCACTTCCTGGAGCACATGATGTTCAAGGGGTCGGCGCGCTACCCGCCGGGGGCGATCGACAGCGTGACGCAGCGTCTCGGCGGCACGAACAACGCCTTCACGTCGCACGACGTCAGTGCCTATCACTTCCAGTTTGAGCGCCGCCGCCTGGATGAGGCGCTCAGGATCGAGGCGGACCGGATGCGGGGCTTGAGCCTGTTGCCGGAGGAGGTCGAGAGCGAGCGCGAAGTGATCCTCGAGGAGATCCGGATGGTCGAGGACGATCCATGGGACGCCCTGGAGCAGGCTGTGGCCCGGCGCCTCTTCGGCGGCCATCCCTACGGCCGTCCGGTGCTGGGGACGAGGCGGAGCCTGCGCGGGCTGGATGCCGTGGCGCTCGGTTCGTTCCACCGCCGCCACTACCATCCGGGCAGAGCGGTTCTCGTGGCGGCCGGAGGTCTGCCGTCCGATGCGATGGAGCGCATCGAGGCGGCCCTCGGGAACGGCGGTCCAGGTAAAGCGGGCGTTGCGCCGGAATCCCCGCCGGCGGATCCCGCGAACCCGCCCATCCGGCCCGCATCCGTTCCCCGTGCGCACCTCGGACCCCCGGTCTTCGATCCCGCGCCCGGGCGCCGGGTGGAGCTGCGCGGCGGCGAGATGGCGCGTCTTCTCGTCGCGCATCCCGCACCCGCCGCAGACGATCCGCTGTCCGTCCACGTTCGTCTCGCCCTCACTGTCCTCGCCAGTGGACGGGCGAGTCGCATTCAGCGGGAACTGGTCGAACAGAATCCGCTGGCGCTCTGGGCGGCCGGCGCGGCCAGCGGTCACTGCCTCGGAGGCATGTCGACACTGACGGCGGAGGTGGCGCCGGGGGTCGAACCGGCTCGGCTCGAGGCCGAGCTGTGCTCGCGGGTCGACGGCCTGGCTGCGAGCCCGCCGTCGACCGGCGAACTTGAGCGGGCGAAGCGCGTGTTGTTCGCGGACTGGGTCTTCATGCACGAACGGATCGGGGAACGGGCCATCTCGGCCGCTCTCGAGCATGCCCTCTTCTTCCCGGGTTTCACTCGCGGCTCGTACGAGGCGCTCGCCCGTGCCACGGCCGCGGACGTCTCCGATGCCTGTACGGTCTGGCTGTCCCCGGCGATCCGGATCGTCGGCTGGTCGCTGCCTGCCGGGACACGTTGAAGTTGGAGCGCGAGCCCTCACGCCTCGACCTGTGGTCCGGCAGGCTGCGCCTGGCCGCGCTGCGCGTGCCGGACTCCGGCGTCGTGGCGGCGCGGGCCTGGCTGCGCGGCGGCGCCCGCACAGGTCCCTCGCCGGGGCTGGCGCTTCTTTGCGGCCGCATGCTGGTCGAGGGGACCGACCGCCGGACCTGGCGCGAGATCGCCGAACAGGCCGAAGCTCGCGGTGTGTCCCTGAACGGCTTCGCAAGCGCCGAGGTCCACGGACTCGCGGTCGATGCGCTGGCTGACGATGCGGGGCTGGCGCTCGGGTGGTTGGCCGAGCTGGTGCTCGAACCCGCCTTCGATCGGGCGCGCTTCGAACTGCTGCGCGACCAGACCCTGGGCGAACTCCGCAGCCTCGGGGATCGGCCCGAGGTCGTTACCGGCTGGGCTTTCCGGGATCAGCTCTACCACCCGCATCCGCTGGCGTCGCCGAGTCAGGGGACGAGCGAATCGCTGACCGCCCTGACGCCGGAGGACTGTATGCGGTTCCACGGCGATGCGCTGGCGCGGGGCGGCGTCGTTGCAGTGGCGGGCGACATCGACGAGGATGCGCTGCTGGCGGACCTGGAGCGTCTCTTCGGAGGTTCGGTCAGGGGCGCCATCCGACCCGTCGAACCGCCGGCGCCGCGGGGCCGGAGCGAGAAGCGGATCGAGATCGTCACCGGCTCCCGAGAGCAGGCGCACGTGTACGCGGGGCACTTCACCGTGGACCGGCGGCATCCCGATCTGCCGGAGCTGCGCGCGCTCGGCATCCTGCTCGGATCCGACGGTCTGGCGGGACGGATCCCCCATCGCGTTCGCGAACGGGAGGGTCTGGCGTACGCGACTCACGTCGACGTGCTGGCCGGCGCCGGCAGCGATCCAGGCGCCCTCTCGGTCTACCTCGGAACCCACCCGGACCATGTCGAGCGCGGGCTCGAACTGGTGCGCGAAGCGCTCCACGAAGTGCGGGAGCGGCCGCCCGAATTGGCTGTCCTCGAAGCGTGCAAGACCGGTATGTTCGGCCGCGAGCCCTTTCTGACGGAGACGGCCGGCCTGTGGGCCGGCCTGCTCGTCGATGCGCTGCTCTTCGACCTGCCGAGTTACCGGCGCTCGTGGCGGCTCGAACGGATTGAACGGCTCAGCCCGGACAGTGTCTTCCAGGCGGCGCGGCGGTACCTGAAGCCGGAGCGGATGTTCGTGACAGTCGGAGTGCCCGCCTAGGGCGGCCCGCGAAACGCCGCTCGATAGATCTCGACAGATCTCGACCGGGTCAGAAAGCCTCGCAGCTCAGCGCCGTGGTGTCGATCAACGCAGGCCCCAGCCCTTCATCGATCGCGTAGGGTGCCTCCTCGTCGCCGAAATCGACCAACACCCGATGAGCAAGATCCGTCGCGCTCGCGATCAGCACCCAGTAGTGGCCGTTGATCTCGCAGCCGTCCAGCACCTTCACCAGAACTTCCCAGTTCGACGAATCGAAGAAGGTGAAGAGTCCCGAGTCCGCTGCCTGGTAGTCGGCGGCGCTCACAGCCGACGCCGCGCGCTGAACGCCCTGCAGAGTGAACGAGGCGGTCACATCGGCGTGCCGCAGGTCGTGCGCCGCTCCGACCTCCAGAATGTCCGCGACCTCGGGCGGCGATTCGGGTGCCGGCACATCCTCGCAGCGGAACGCGCCGATGTCCGCCTGAGCGCGGGACGGCGCCCCGCCGGCGGACCGGTAGACCTTGGAACGGCCGCCCGCTGCGTCGATGGAGAACTCGTAGCTGACATCCGTCGCGGCCGCGGAGAACACCCACCAGTGATTGTTCACTTCGCAGCCGTTCAGCACCTTCACCAGCACCTCCCAGTTCTCTCGGTCGAAGAAGGTGAACAGGCCCGAGTCGGTCGAGGCACCTCCCATCTCCACCGGAGACATCGCACTCTCCTCGCCGTCCACGAGGTACGCGCCGCTCACCCTGAACGTGTCGCCGTGCAGGCAGAGACTGCTCGAGTCGTCCTCGCAGACGCTCGACAGGGGTTCTCGGGGGAGATAGATGCCGGAACCGATCACGGCCCGCTGATCCGAGTTCGGCACCGGGAAGCTCACCGCGTAGCCGAGCTTCGGGGAACCGGTGTCCTCGTCTCCCTCGACGGTGGGGTCGTCGTAGTAGTACTCCAGGAACTTCCTACCCTCGCGTCGCGCACCTCCGATCAGCTCCTCGGCGAACCTCACCCCGTTGATGTCCGTCCTCGTCATGTCCGTGGGCGTGCCTTCGACATCGGGCCTGGTTGCGTGAAACAGGATGATGCCCGAGCCACTCACGACCCACAGGTAGATGGAACCGGACTTCCAGTCTCCTCCTTCCAGCCGGAAGGCGTTTCTGATCCCGACCAAGGCGCTGTAGCCTTCCGATCGGACGGCTTCGCGGTACACCTTGACCGCTTCCTCAACGAAGGTGATGAGTGTCTCGCGGTCCTTGACCTGCGACGCGGTGACGGCCGGTTTCGGCAGATGAGTCGCGGGCTTGTCCGGTACGTGGGAGACGTCCTGCGACCAACCGCCCACCAGGGTGAATCGTCTGCCGGTGATTCCGGAGATGTACTCGACGGCGTACGCAGTCTTTGGCTCCCCGTCGTGGTACTCGACGAAACCGCCGCCTCGGGCGCCGGCCGCCAGGAGCTCCCGGACGACCTTCTTCCCGTTGTCGTCCTCGACGTCGATCAGGTTCTTGTTCTCCGCCGTGCGATCGCCCCCGTGGATGAACGGCTCACCGCTTTGGAGGAAGATGATGAGGAACATCGACCCCGCCTTCAGGGGTCCCTCCTGTTTCAGCCGGTCCCTGAGCTTTGCGCCTTCGTCTACCTGTGTGATCGCCTCGAACTCCGCCTTCGCCCCTTCGACGAAGGCCTTGAGGGTCTCACGGTCCTTGACCTCGGCGGCAGTCGTCCTGGCCTCGGCAACCCCGCTCGCCAACGTGAGTAGCGCCAGAGCGGTGAGCGCCAGCGTTCCTTTGCGGTTCGATCCCATCGGGCTCTCCTTCATGGCATTGTAGGTCACGAGATGACGAGAGCGCTGAGGACGGTCCTGTACAGGTGTCACGTCGAGTCGGGGGCTCGTTTCGGGCCGTTCGCCGGCTACGAGATGCCGATTCAGTATCAGGGAGTGCTTGCGGAGCACCGCGCGGTGCGCGAACGCGCCGGCATGTTCGATGTCTCCCACATGGGGGAGATCCGCGTGCGGGGTCCCCGCGCCCTGTCCCTGCTGCAGGGCCTGACGCCCAACGACGTGGGTGCGCTCGCGCCCGGCCGCGCCCACTACAGCGCCCTGCTGACCGAGCGGGGCACCTTCATCGACGATCTCCTCGTCTATCGCCTGGACGAGGAGGACTTCCTCCTGGTGGTCAACGCCGCCTCCCGCGCGCGCGACCTGGATCTGATCCAGGCGGTGGCGCAGGCGGAAGAGGGCGTCCGCGTCGATGACCTCTCCGGCGAGACGGCGCTGATCGCCGTGCAGGGCCCGGAGGCGGCCGGGATCGTGGCGGACGTCGTCGGCTCCGAGGCGTCGGAACTCCGCTACTACTCCTTCCTCCAGCAGGCGTCCCAGGGCCGGCTGGTGTCCCGGACCGGCTACACCGGCGAGGACGGGTTCGAGATCTACGCCCCGAACGAGAGCGCGGAGACGCTGTGGCTGGAACTGCTGGAGCGGGGCCGCGACCGCGGTCTCGTGCCCGCTGGACTCGGCGCCAGGGACACGCTACGGCTGGAAGCCGGGATGATGCTCTGCGGCCAGGACATCGACGAGACGACGACGCCGATCGAGGCGGGGCTGTCGTGGATGGTCAAGTGGAAGAAGGGCGACTTCGTGGGTCGCGAGGCGCTGGCTCGCCAGCGTCAGGGCGGTTGCCGCCACCGGCTCGTCGGGTTCGAAGTCGTTGGCCGCGGCATCGCCCGCCACGGCCACCGCCTGACGGTCGACGGCCGGCCGGGCTGCGCCGGGCCGGTGACCAGCGGCGCCTTCGCGCCAACCCTGGGACGGGCGATCGGCATCGCGCGAGTGGACTGCGGCGACGGCGACGTCCCGGAACCCGGCGCCGCCGCTTCGGTAGAGGTTCGCGGCAGGGAGATCGCCTGCCGTATCGTCAAGCTACCCTTCTATCGACGCCCGAAGACCAGTGGAGGTTGATCGCTTCGATGATTCCCGAGGACCGCCTGTACACGGAGCAGCACGAATGGCTCAAGCTGGAGGACGGCGAGGCCGTGCTCGGCATCACGGACTTTGCCCAGCAGGAACTCGGCGACGTCGTGTTCGTCGAGATGCCGGCGGCGGGCCAGGAATTCGAGGCCGGTTTGGAGATCGGCGCCATCGAATCGGTCAAGGCGGTGGCCGAGATCTACACGCCGGTCGGCGGAACCGTGCAGGAGACGAACAGCCAGCTCGAGGACGCTCCCGAACTCGTCAATGAGGATCCGTACGGAGAGGGTTGGCTGGTGCGGCTGCAGCTTTCGGGCGAGGGGCCGGAAGACCTGATGACGGCGTCCGAGTACGAGTCTCTGCTGGCCGCGGGCTGATCGGCAGCCGGAGAGGGAGAGGTGCGAGGTCTGGAAACCGTCATCCTGTCGTCTTCCCTGGCGGCGTGGTCGGTCGGCATCCTGGCTCAGATCGGCGTTCTCAGGTGGAACCTCACCTTCGAGCTGGCGCTCTATCCGCTCTACATCCTGGCCGCCTTCACGGGCTGGTTTTTCGGCAACGTCTACGTTCACCGTCTGAGGCGAGAGCGGGGTTCGTCGGGGCGCAGACTCGACGAGATCGTGCTCCAGATCGCTCGTTCGCGACTCCTGTTCGTGCTCTACCTGTTCGGGCCGCCCGGCTGGCTCTACCTGTTGCGATCGATGGCCAGGCGGGAACAGCTTGAGGCGATGCCGCTGGTACCGATCCTGACCTTTGGCGTCTACGCGGCCCTGTTCTCGGTGCCGGTCGTCCTGCGAGGCTTCGCGGCGCCGCGCCGCAAGTTCGAGCTCGGCGGCGGCAGCGACGACCCATAGACTCGCCGCCATGGAGCATGCGGCGGCGATGCGGATTCGGACGCTCGAGGCCGACCTGGAGCGTCGCGGTTCGGTGCTCGTCGCCTTCTCGGGCGGCGTCGATTCAGGGCTGGTGGCGGCTCTGGCGCACCGTGCCCTGGGCGACCGGTCGGTGGCCATAACAGCCGCGGCCGAAACCCTCGCCGGAGAGGAGCTGGATCATGCCCGCAGGCTCGCGGCCGAGATCGGAATCCGCCACGAGGTGACGGTGTACAGCGAACTCGACGATCCAGAATTCCGTGCCAATCCCCGGCACCGCTGCTACGTGTGCCAGGGGATGAGGATGGACCGCATGCTGGAGCTGGCGGCGAAGGGCGGCTTCGCCGAGGTCTGCGACGGTACGAACGCCTCCGATCCCGGGTCCGACCGGCCGGGTCTTCGCGCGGTGGGCGAACGCGGGGTCTACAGCCCGCTACTGGCCCACGGTGTACTGAAGGCCGAAGCGCGTCACCTCGCCCACGCGCTCGGACTCACGGTCTGGGATCGGCCCGCCAACGCCTGCCTGTCGTCGCGCATACCGCACGGACAACTGGTGACCCTGCCCAAGTTGCGGCGGATCGAGGCAGCGGAAGCCGAGCTCCGGAACCGGGGTTTCCGCGTGCTGCGGGTGCGCCACGAGCGCGCGGCCGCCCGGATCGAGGTCGGCGCGCCGGAACTCGTCGAGGCGCGGCGACAGTGGAGCGAGATCGAGACGACGATGCTCGAACTCGGCTTCGAGACGGTGGCTCTCGATCCGCGCGGCTACCGAACCGGCGGCGCGGACGCCGCCTGACCCTGCTGCTGCGGGAGGCGCGATGCGGCGGGAAGAGCTTCTCGAACTGCTCCGGGGCGTGGCCTCCGGCAAGGTCTCGCCGGAAGACGCGCACGAGCGGGTGGCCCGCCTGCCGTACGTCGACCTGGGCGCGGCCCGGCTCGACCTGTTCAGGGAACTCCGTAGCGGGCTGCCCGAAGTGGTCTTCGGCGAGGGCAAGAGCGAGGAAGAACTGGTCCGGATCGTCGAGTTGATGGTGGAGCACTCGGGCCGTGCGCTCGTCACACGGATCGGGGCTTCGGCCGCCGAACATTTGAGCGCGGCGGTCACGGACGGTTGCTACGAGGCCCGGGCCCGGGTGTGGACCGCGGGCCGGTTCTCGCCCGCTTCGGGCCGGCGGATCGCGGTGGTCAGCGCGGGCACGTCGGACTTCCCGGTGTCGGAGGAGGCGGCCGTGTGCGCCGGCTGGCTGGGTCACGAGGTAGTCCGCATCCGGGACGTGGGCGTCGCCGGCATCCAGCGTCTGCTCGACGCGGTGGACGAACTCCGCCGCGCGGATGTCGCTGTCGTCGTAGCCGGTATGGACGGCGCTTTGCCGACCGTGGTGGCGGGTCTGGTGCCCTGCCCGGTGGTTGCGGTGCCGACCAGCGTCGGCTACGGCGCCAGCTTCGAGGGGATCGGGCCGCTGCTCACCATGCTCACGGCGTGCGCCCCGGGGATTGCGGTGGTCAACATCGACAACGGCTTCGGCGCCGCGGCCCTGGCTCACCGCATCCTGTCCACCAGCATCGCGTCGCCGTAGGAGTAGAAGCGGAACCCGGCGGCGACGGCCTGTCGGTAGGCGTCGAGGACGCGCTTGTGGCCGGCGAAGGCGCAGACCAGCATGAGCAGGGTCGAGCGCGGGAGATGGAAGTTGGTGATCAGGCGGTCCGTGGCGCGGAACTCGTGGCCGGGACGGATGAAGAGTTCCGTGCGGCCGGTGCCGGCTTCGATCAGCCCGCCGTCTGAGGCCACCGTCTCCAGGGTGCGAACGACCGTGGTGCCGACCGCGACGACCCTGCCCCCACGGCGCCGCGTGTCGGCTACTGCTTTGGCGGTGGGGGCCGGGACGTCGAACAGCTCGGAGTCCATGACGTGGGTCTTCGGATCGTCCGTCTTCACCGGCCTGAAGGTGCCGGGGCCGACGTGGAGCGTGATGCTGGCCAGTCTGACTCCGCGGTGTTCCAGCGCCTTGAGGATGGCCGGGGTGAAGTGGAGGCCCGCGGTGGGGGCGGCGACGGCCCCCGGTTGTTTCGCGTAGACCGTCTGGTAGCGGTCGCGGTCCTCGGACGTCGGCGGCCGTTCGATGTACGGCGGCAGCGGCACCTCGCCGATCGCCTCGAGCCGGGGGTGCAGGGGCTCGTCGAAGCGGAGTCGGAAACGGCCGCCGCCGCGTTCTTCGACGCGGGCCGCCGGCCCGCCGTCCAGGAAGAGGCGGGCCCCCGGAACCATCCTGCGTCCGGGACGCAGCAGGCACCACCATTCGGCTGGCGCCGCGCGCTCGACGAGCAGGATCTCGACCCGGCCGCCGGTTGGGCGCCGGGCCTGGAGCCGAGCGGGAATGACCCGGGTGTCGTTGACGACGAGCAGGTCGCCTGGATCGAGGAGGGCGGGCAGGTCGCTGAAGCGTCGCTCGGCGGTGCTGTGGCTCACCACGAGCAGGCGGCTCCCACCCCGCGTCCCGGGGTGCTGGGCGATCGCTTCCGGCGGCAGGTGATAGTCGAAGTCCGAGGTCCTCACCGCGCCGGCGCTTCAGGTTTGACCCAGCCAGGTACGGATCGCCCAGGGAGAGCGTGTGCGGGCAGGACGGTCCTTGCCAGCACGAAGGCCTGCGAGACGGTCGCTCAGCCCGTCCGCCAGGAGGCTCGAACCGATCACGGCCGCGGCGACCATCAGGCCGGGAAACGCGGCGATCCACCAGGCCGTCGTCAGGTGACTCTGTCCATCGGCGATCATCGAGCCCCAACTGGCCTGAGGCGGCTGAACGCCCAGTCCCAGGAAGGAGAGCGCCGCCTCGACCAGGATGCTGCCTCCCACCCGCAGGCTGGCGTCGATGAGAAGCGGCGTCGTCGCGTTCGGCAGCAGGTGGCGCACGAGAACGCCGGCCGGCGAGCGCCCGGCCGCCGCCGCCGCGAGGGCGAATGGCTCCTGCTTCAGTCGCAGGATCTCCGCGCGCACCAGGCGCGCGAGTCCCATCCAGCCGGTGCCGCCGATGAGTACGACCAGGAGCCAGGTATCGGGCCGGTAGAGCGCCGCCAGCAGCAGCACGAGCGCCAGGTGGGGGAAGCAGAGCAGCCCGTCCACGGTACGCATCAGGAGCTGGTCGACGAACCGGCCGCCAGTGGCGGCCAGAGAGCCGACGGCGGTGCCGGCGGTCAGCGCCAGGGCGGCGGCGAGAAGACCGATGGTCAGTGAGATCCGCGCGCCGTAAAGCAGCCGCGAGAGGAGGTCGCGGCCGAGCGTGTCGGTGCCGAGCCAGGCTCGGCGACGCTCGGTGACGCCGCGCTCGCCGTAGTTGGTGACCGAGCCGAGCGGCACGCGCAGTGAACCCGCGCGCCGGAGGAGGACCAGATCGTCGCCGTCGACGCTCACCCGTTCCGCGAGTCGCGGTTCGGCACCCTCCGTGCGCACGACGACCAGGGCCGACAGCGGCGGCCGCCGGCTCGATTCGGCGGCGTCGAGCTGCTCCGTCGGATCGTACGGGGCGAGAAGGGGTGCCGCGACCGCGAGGACGGCCAGGCAGGCGAGGATCCAGGCGCCCGCGCGGGCTGGTCGCGGAAGAGAGGAACGCCTCATTCGGCCTGGATCCTCGGGTCGAGGCGGACCAGGAGCAGGTCCGCGGCAAGAGACGCGGCGATGACGAGAGCCGCGCCGTAGGCAGTGGCGGCGAGCACGACGGGCACGTCACCGGCCTGGATCGCCCGCAGCGTGGTCGACCCCAGACCCGGCCAGACGAACACCGCTTCGGCGACGATCGCGCCGGAGAGCAGAAGGGGCGCCGAAACGGCGGCCATCTGCAGCAGTCTGGGAGCGGCGTGAGCGAGACCGTGAACGAGCAGGATGCGGGTCCAGGGCAGGCCGCGGGCCTTGGCCGCCCGCCCGGCGTCGGTCGTCTGGAACTCGATCAGCGAGCTACGGGTGTAGCGGGCGATGTCGCCCGCCATGGACAGGCCGAGGACCAGGGCGGGAAGCCAGAGGTGGGCCAGCACGTCGAGCACGGCTGCCAGCGGTCCGAACTCGTACGCGGCGGCGGAGGTCATGCCCCCGGTCGGCGCCAGACCGAGGCCGACGCCCACGATGAGCACGGCCATCAGACCGACCCAGAAGGTCGGCAACGCGTACACGAGAAGGCTCGCCGCCCGCACACCGAGATCGAGCCAGGAGTTCGGGCGGCGGGCCGCGATCAGGCCGAGGCCGATCCCGAACAAGTACTGGGCGAACAGGGCCGCGCCGGCAAGCAGCAGGGTGGGAGGCAGGGCTTCGAACAGGAGATCCGAGACGGGCCGGCCGGTCTGGTAGGACTGGCCCCAGTCCCAGGACAGCAGCACCGCGCCGAGCCAGCGCAGGTACTGCGCCGGTAGCGGCTGGTCGAGTCCGTAGAGCGCCCGCAGTCGCTCGGCGTGCTCGGCGGGGATCCGGGGGTCGTTGGGCGACAGGGGATCACCGGGCGCACCGGCGACCGCGGCGAACGTCAGAGTGAGAACGATCAGGAAGAGGACGGCAGCGGCCGCCAGCCGGCGCAGAACGAGGCGGATCACGGGGCCACGGGCTGCGCCCTAGCGCCAGGCCCATTCCTTCAGGTTGGCGAGCGGGCTCACGGCGTTGGGCGCGACTGATTCGAGTTCGTCGTTGAAGGCGGCCAGGCTCACCGGCTCCCACAGGACGAGCATCGGTTGATCGTCGCGCAGGATGCGCTGCAGCCGGTGGAGATCCTCTCTGCCGCCGAGTGGATCGGTTCGGGTGGCGAAGCTCTCGATCAGCCGGTCGGCTTCCGGGTTGGCGTACCCGGCGAAGTTGTAGCCGCCTACCTCTTCGCTATGGAAGAGGGGCCGGAAGTCGAGGCTCGTGTCGATCGCGATCGCGATGGCGGCGGCGTCGAAGTCCTGCTCGGGTAATCGCTGGTTCAGGGCGTTCGGCTCCACTCTGCGCGGCTGGGCGTCGATGCCGACCGCGCGCAGGTCGGCCTGGATCATCTGCATCGCATCCCAGCGCGCGCCGGCGCCGGTGTTCGTCGCCAGTTCGAAACGGAACGGTCGGCCTCCGCGCTCGATGATGCCGTCGCCGTCGGCGTCCATCCAGCCGGCCTCGCGAAGCGTCGCACGGGCTGCCTCGGGATCGTGCGGCCAGGGTTCCAGGTCAGGATCGTGCGCCCAGACACCGGAGATGACGGGGCTCCGGCCGACCCTCGCATAGCCGTGCCAGATCGTGTCCACGATCGCCTGCCGGTCGATCGCCAGCGCCAGAGAGCGCCGCGTCGCCGCGTCCGCGAACCACGGCCGGGTCGTGTTCCAGACCACGAAGCTGAACTGGCGGTTGCTGTAGGCGATCAGGCGGAGACCGGGCTGGCCGTCGATCCGGCTTGCGTCCGTGGCTCCGATCCCGGTGGCGACGTCCAGTTCACCGGCGAGGAGCCGGTTGGTCAGAGCGGTGCTGTCCGGTGTGTTGCGCAGGATGACCCGCTCGAGCCGGGGCAGATCCGTCTCGAAGTGGTCGGGGTTGCGCCCGAGGACGAGTTCGCTGCCGGGTGTTCGGCTCTCGAGCCGGAAGGGACCGCTGGTGACCAGGCGGTCGAAGAACCAGTCCGGGTCACCGCGCCATTCGGCGAACGGCCGCGCTTCCCAGGCGTGCCGGGGGAGGATCGCGCCGGTCGACACGTCCGCGAGCACGGTCGGCAGGGCGGCGTCGAAGTGGAAGCGGACGGTATGCGGGTCCAGGACCTCGACATCGACGGTCGCCTCGTGGACATAGGAGGAGCCCCAGGCGACCTCGCTGTCGGTGTGGGCCAGCCAGGTGAAGCGGACGTCCTCGGCGGTCACCGGTTCGCCGTCGCTCCATTTTGCGTCGGAGCGCAGCCGGACGGTCAACTGCAGGCGATCCTCCGAGAACTCCCAGTCCTCCGCCAGACCGGGCGCCCAGACCGGTGGGCCTTCGCGGAAGTCCCCCTGCTCCTGCATGAGCGACAGGAACATCTGGTCGTTGATCGCCGCGTAGGCCAGTGTCGGCGGGCCGATCAGCTCGTTTGGCGTCGGATAGTCGAACCGCAGCCCCACGGTCAGGCGGGTGGTGTCCCGGGGAGCGTCGGGGCCGCAACCCCAGCCGACGACGGCGGTCAACCCGGCAACAGCCAATCGCCGCATCAAAGGCACGGAATCATCGTACACCCCACGTCTCTTGTAGCGTTCAGGAGGATGTGGGACTGGCTCGGCAGCGATTCGAGGCAGCGGCGACGCCGGATTTGGGCGGTGATCGTGGGCGTCTTCGTGGTCGCTGATCTCAGCCTGTTCGGCTGGCTGATCTTCCGGTCCCTGTCGCAGCGGGAGCTGGACCGGATCGTGCTCGAAGCGCGGGCCGAAGCCGAGGAACTGGCCGAGGGGATCGCCGGCCGGGTGGAGGCCACGGGGCGCGACCTGTACACGGCGATGGCCACCGCGTCCGAGACGCGCAGCTACATCAACAGGGTTCTGGTGCAGCGCGACATTGTCGAGACCGTGGAGGTCCGCGATACGGATGGCCGACTCGTGTTCCGTGATCGCCGCGAGGAGACGCAGACGGCCCCTGGAGAGCGACCGAATCTGGAGTCGCCGGATCTGGTGGCTGACACGTTCACGCGTGAGGTGCCCTACTATCGGGTGGACGTGCCGGTGGGCAGCATCGGTACGTTCGTGATCGGCATCTCTCGCGCCGAGATCGAGCAGCGGCTGGCCGTCCTGAGGCGGGACCTGCTGCGGCAGGCGGCGATCATCGCGGCGCTCACGGTGGCCCTGTTCGTCGCCGGCTACGTGATCTACAGCCGCCTCTCGCGTCAGGCTGCGGTCGCCGAGCGCCAGGCGCGGGAGGCGGAGCAGATGGCCTACGTCGGCACCCTGGCCTCCGGCCTCGCTCACGAGATCCGCAGTCCCCTGAACTCCCTGAACCTCAACATGCAGATGCTCCATGAGGAGATGTCGGAAGGGGACCCGGGCGCGGCGACGTCTTCACAGCGGCTGGTGGCGATCACCCGCTCGGAGGTCGGCCGCCTGGAGCGTCTGGTCTCGGACTTCCTCAGCTACGCACGTCCGGCCGACCTCGACCTCGAGGAGACGACCGCGGCCGAGTTGCTCCGCCACCTGAGCGAGGTGGTCGCCGGCAAGTTGCATGCCCGGCAGGTAGCTTCGGCGATCGAGGACCGCACCCGCGACGTCACGTTCCAGGTCGACCGCGAGCAGGTGAACCAGCTGCTCCTCAACCTGGTCGACAACGCCGTGGCGGCGATGAGCGACTGCGACGATCCGCGGCTCCAGCTGGAGGCGGAGATCCGGGATGGATCGGTGGTGCTGGCGGTGGGCGACAATGGTCCCGGCGTGGACGCGGCGGAACGCGAGCGCGTCTTCGATCTGTTCCATTCTGGACGCCGCGGCGGGACCGGTCTGGGTCTCGCGATCGTCCGCCGGATCGCCAGCGCGCACGGCGGCGAGGCGCGGGTTCGGGACGACGGGCGTGCCGGCGCCACGTTCGAGGTCGAGCTTCCGCTCAAGCGTGCTCCTCGTTGACCGCGCAGCCGCGCCGGTGCTACTGTCGGCGGCCGAATGCCGTCCGGCGGCGTTCGGCGCGGAGGCGCAGGTTTGCTCCGCGCGGGGAGATGACAGCTAGGGCGAACGACGTTCGGCGGCCGAACAGATCGGCGCCGCAGAGAGACAATCATGTACGCAGTGATAGAGACCGGCGGCAGGCAGGTCCGCGTCGCGGAGGGCGACCTCGTCGACCTCGAGCGTGTAGCCGGCGCCGCGGTCGGCTCGGAAGTCGTCTTCGACCGCGTGTTGATGATCGGCGGTGGAGAGGGCGAGACGGAAGTTGGCGGCCCCGTCGTCGAAGGGGCGCGCGTACGGGCACAGCTCGTGTCCGATCTGCGAGGGCCCAAGATCATCGTCTTCAAGTTCAAGCGCCGCAAGGGCTACCGGCGTCGTCAGGGTCACCGGCAGGACATGCAGCGCTTTCGGATCGAGGCGATCGAACGGGCGGCCGGGGCATAGGACCGCACTGGAGGGCGATAGAGATGGCGCACAAGAAGGGTCAGGGCTCGAGCCGCAACGGGCGGGATTCGAATCCCAAGAACCTCGGCGTGAAGCGCTACTCCGGTCAGAGCGTGACCGGTGGCACGATCATCGTGCGTCAGCGAGGCACCCGGTTCTTCCCCGGGGAGAACGTGGGTCGAGGAAACGACGACACGCTCTACGCGCGGGCCGACGGTGTGGTCGAGTTCCGCAACCGGGGCCGGCGGGGCACGCTGGTCAGCGTCCATCCGGCCGGCTAGGAGTTGGAGCCGGGCCAGGGAGCCTGTGAGGCGGCCGGCGGTTCTGTGGGGCCGTCCCGCGAGAGCGGCTGATGCACTTCATCGACGAGGCCGTCATCGATGTCCTCGCGGGTGCGGGCGGTGACGGCTGCATGGCGTTCCGGCGCGAGAAGTTCGTGCCTCGGGGTGGCCCGTCCGGCGGCGACGGCGGTGACGGCGGCAGTGTCGTCCTGGTGGGCGCCGGTGGCCTCGGCACCCTGTACCGCCTCACGTTTCCGGCCAACTACCACGCGGAACGGGGCAGGCATGGGGAGGGCTCGAACCGTACCGGCAGGAGCGGAGGCGACCTGCTCATTCCGGTACCGCTCGGCACCGAGGTCTACGATGCGAACAGCGGCGAGGCGCTGGGTGAGGTGCTGGTGGAAGAAGAGCGTCTGATCGTCGCGCGGGGCGGCGCGGGGGGCCGCGGCAACGCGAGGTTCAAGAGCGCCCGGCAACGGGCACCGAGGCGCACGGAGCCGGGAACGCCGGGTGAACAGCGGCGCCTCCGCCTGGAACTCAAACTGCTCGCCGACGTCGGTGTCGTGGGTTTGCCGAATGCCGGAAAATCGACGCTGATCAGCAGGCTCACCGCCGCCAGGCCGAAGATCGCCGACTATCCGTTCACCACCCTGGTGCCCCAGCTCGGAGTCGTGGGGGCGCCGGCGCTACCGGTGGAAGCCGAGCCCTTCGTGATCGCCGACCTTCCGGGGCTGATCGCCGGGGCCGCCCGGGGCGCCGGACTCGGAACGCGCTTCCTCCGCCACGTCGAGCGCTGCCGCGTGCTGCTTCATCTGGTCGATCTCGGGCCGCAAGCGGAGGAAGCCGGGAGTTCGGTCGAGGAGGCCGTGGACACGATCAGCGCCGAGCTGGGCGCCTTCAACGAGGATCTCCTGCGCCGGCCTAGGATTCTTTGCGGCTCGAAGCTGGACATCGCCGCCGACGGCCGCCGTCGCGAACTCCAGGAGGTGGCCGCGAGGCAGGGAGTGCGGGCGTTCGAGATCTCGGCCGTGGCGGGGACGGGTCTCGTGCCCCTCGTTCGGGAACTTCGGAGCCTTCTCGACACCCGCGGCTCGGCCGCGCAAGTGGCTGCGGGAGCTCCGCCATGAGGGGGCCCGGAGGGCGGATCGGGCTCTTCGGCGGCAGTTTCGATCCGATCCACAACGGCCACATTCTGCCGGTGCTTGCGGCTCACAGAGAACTGGGACTCGACGTTGTCCACTACCTGCCGACCGCCTGCCCGCCGCACAAGCCGCAGGGCACGAGGGCCCCGGCTCTGGTGCGGAACACGATGGTCGAGTTGGCCCTGCTGCCCTACCCGGAACTCATCGTGTCGGATGCCGAACTCGACCTGGGACGATCCGTGTACACGATCGAGACGGTGGAGCGCTACGCTGCCGAGTTCCCGGATGCCAGCCTCCATCTGCTGCTGGGCGTCGACAGCTTCAACGAACTGCCCGGCTGGCGGCGCTTTGGCGACCTGATCGAGGCGGTGAAGCTGGTCGTACTTGCACGTCCGGGGGAACGTGGCCTGGACCCTCAGGTGCGCGCGTCGGTGGAGAGCGCCCGGGGCTACGTACTGATCCGGCACCGCTCGGTGGATGTCTCGTCGAGCGACATTCGGCGTCGTCTGGCAGGGGGTGCGGACGTCAGCGGGGATTTGATGCCGGACCCGGTGCTGCGCTACTGTCGCAAGTACGGATTGTATCGTTGACGCAACTGCAGACGCTCCAGGCCCAGGCGGGCACGACCAGCCACGACCCCGAAGGGGCCACCGACACCGAGGACCGTGTCCGGGCGGCGACTGCGGCCGCGCTGGATCGCAAGGCGCAGGATCTGCGGGTGCTGGAACTGACCGAGGTCAGCGACTTCACCGACTACTTCGTCATCTGCAACGGCGCCAACGCCCGCCAGGTGAGCAGCATCGCGGAAGCCGTGGAGCGCAGGCTGCGCACCGCTGGCGCGCGGCCGCTCCATCTCGAGGGTGCGGGCCGGGGACAGTGGGTGCTGCTCGACTACGGTGACGTGGTCGTCCACGTATTCGACGCCGAGCGGCGTGAGCTCTACCGGCTGGAACGGCTCTGGTCCGACGCGCCGGACCGGACGGCGGAGCTCGTGCCGGCCTGAAGACGACGCTCCATGGATTCCGTGCTGCGACTCCGGGTGAACGGCCAGGAGCGGGAACTGGTTTCCTCGGGCTCAGGTGCCACCGTGCTTGATCTGCTTGCGAGCCTGGATCAGCACCCGAAGACGGTGGCGGTCGAGCTGAACCGTGAACTCGTACCCCGCGCCCGCTTCGGCGAAACGGCGCTCCGGGACGGGGATCGCGTCGAGATCGTTCGCTTCGTTCAAGGTGGTTCGGGGGCGGGCGATCGGGTATAGTCCCGCGCTGCCGTCGGCGCCGGAGGAACCGGCCGCCCTGGAGACGGTACGGAGGCGGGGCCGCTAGCTCAATTGGCAGAGCAACAGACTCTTAATCTGTGGGTTCTAGGTTCGATTCCTAGGCGGCTCACCACATCCCACCCGTGGCGGCTGAAGGTCCTGCACCGCTGAGGCGCGACGCGAAAGTGGCGGAACTGGTAGACGCGCTAGACTTAGGATCTAGTCCCGAAAGGGTTGGGGGTTCGAGTCCCCCCTTTCGCACGTCTGGCACCTCCCTTACTCGCACTACCGGAATCGCCTGAGTTCTCCCGTTCGGCCATGACTGTAGTGGTCAAGAAGAGGGAGATCGGCCTCTGCCGGCAGGAAATCGTCATCGAGGTTCCTGCCGAGGAAGTGGACGCCGAGTACCTGCGCGTGGCCAGGGACTACCGTCGGCGGGCCCGTCTCGACGGCTTTCGCAAGGGCAAGGCGCCGCTCGACCTGATCCGCCAGCGGTTCGCGGAAGCGATCGGCGAGGACGTGTCGGAGCGGCTGGCGCCGAGATACTGGACGCTGGCGCGCGAAGAAGAAGACGTCCGCGCCATGCTGCCGCCCAGTGTCGGACCGGTCGAGGTGGTTCCCGGCCAGCCGTTGCGCTTCACGGTCACGGTCGATGTCGAGCCCGAGGTCGAAATCGGCGACGACCGGAGCTTCGAGTTGCCCCAGCCCGAAACGCTTCCGACCGAAGCGGAAGTGGACGAGGTGCTGGAGCAGGTCCGGCTGGAGCGTTCGACCTGGGTCCCTGTCGACCGCGCCGCGGCCCGCGGTGACCGCGTGCGCGGAAAGGTCCATCGCGCCGCGATGCCGGGGTACGACGAGCAGGCGGCCGGCGAGGGAGACGACAACGATGACGACAATCGCGGCCCGGCCAGCCACGACATCGACCTGGAGTTGGGCGACGAGCGGGTCTGGCCGGAACTCACCGACAACCTGACCGGACTCTCGGCCGGTCAGACAGCCACGTTCGAGCGCGTGGAGCAGGAGGACAACATCGAGCGGCAACGCCGCTACGACGTGGAAGTCCATGAGGTGCTCGAGCGGAAGCTGCCCGACGTCGACGACGACTGGGCCGGCGGTCTCGCCGCGAGCATCGGGAGTGTCGACGATCTGCGGGAGAACCTCCGCTCCCAGGTGGAGGCGCGCAAGATCGAGGCGGCCCGCCAGCAGCGCACGGATGCTCTGCTCGACCAGTTGCGCGAGCGGTACCCGGTCGATCTCCCGGAGGCGGTGGTGGAGCGCGAGGCCTTGCAGATGGCGCGGTCCTATGCGAACAACCTTGCCCGGCAGGGCGTGGATCTCGAGCAACAGCAGTTGCCCTGGGAACAGATGATGGAGGAGATCCGTCCGCAGGCGGGAAAGCGGGCGCATGCCTCCTTCCTCCTCGACCGGATCGCTCGGGAGGACGGGATCGAACCGACCCCGCAGGATCTCGAGCGTGCGCTGGAAGTCATGGCGCGGGCCCGCAACACGCATCGGGGACGACTGCGGCGCGAACTGGAGCGGGACGGCGGCCTGGAGATGCTGAAGATCGAACTCAGGCGAGACAGGACGGTGCAGGCTCTTCTGGAGGTCGATGCGCCGACCGATCAATCGGCCGGCGCCAGGGAAGAACCTGCCGCCGAAGAAGAGGGCTAGGGCGATGCTGGTACCGATGGTGGTCGAGCAGACCAACCGGGGAGAACGCGCTTACGACATCTACTCGCGGTTGCTCAAGGACAACATCGTGTTCCTTGGCCGGGCGATCGACGACGACGTGGCGAATCTGGTCATCGCCCAGATGCTGTTTCTCGAGTCCGAGAACCCGGAGAAGGACATTTCGCTCTACATCAACTCGCCGGGCGGCTCGGTGACCGCCGGGTTCGCCATCTACGACACGATGCAGCATGTGAAGCCGGACGTCTCGACCCTCTGCGTCGGTCAGGCCGCGTCCTTTGCGGCAGTGCTTCTGGCGGGGGGCGCCAGGGAAAAGCGGCTCGTGCTGCCCAACGCGCGCGTGCTGATTCACCAACCCTGGGTGCAGGCTCTGGGAGGTCAGCAGACGGACATCGACATCCACGCGCAGGACCTGCTGCGAATGCGTGGCCGGATCGACGAACTGCTTGCGTTGCACACCGGGAAGTCGACGGAAGAAGTCCACGCCGACACCGAACGGGACAAGATTCTGACCGCCGAGATGGCGGTGGAGTACGGCCTCGCCGATCGCGTCGTGGAGCGTCGCGGCGCCCGGTAGCCGCCGCCGAGCGGGCGCACCGATGGCAGGTCGCGGCCCCGAGCCGTGCTACCATCCGTAGGTGCCCGCGGCCTGTTGTGGTCGTCGCAGGCAGACTGGACGAAGCGCACGAAAGCAAGCAGGAACGAGCCGACGGATGCCGAAGAAGGACAGCGGAGACGACGCCCTCAGGTGCTCTTTCTGTAGCAAGAGCCAGCGCGAAGTCAAGAAGCTCATTGCCGGTCCGACGGTCTTCATCTGCGATGAGTGCGTCGACATCTGCCTCGACATCATTGCCGAGGACCGGATGCTGGAGCAGCGCCAGGAAGCGGCCCTGCCCAAGCCTCAGGAACTGAAGAAGCTGCTCGACGACTACGTGATCGGGCAGGAGCAGGCGAAGAAGAAGCTCGCCGTCGCGGTCTACAACCACTACAAGCGGATCGACTTCGGCGACCGGGCGAGGACCGACGTCGAACTGCAGAAGTCGAACATCCTGCTGATCGGCCCCACGGGCACGGGCAAGACGCTCCTGGCGCAGACCCTGGCGCGGCTGCTCAGCGTCCCCTTCACGATCGCGGATGCGACCACGCTGACCGAGGCCGGCTACGTCGGTGAGGACGTCGAGAACATCATCCTGAAGCTCTACCAGGCCTCAGGGAGCGACAAGGAGAAGACCCAGCGCGGGATCGTCTACATCGACGAGGTGGACAAGATCTGCCGCAAGGGCGACAACCCGTCGATCACCAGGGACGTGTCGGGCGAAGGGGTGCAGCAGGCGTTGCTCAAGATCCTCGAGGGCACGCAGTGCAACGTGCCGCCCCAGGGCGGCCGCAAGCACCCGCACCAGGAGTTCCTGCAGATCGACACGACCAACATCCTCTTCATCTGTGGAGGCGCGTTCGTCGGCCTCGAGGAGCGCATCGAGCGGCGCATGAACGAGAAGACGATGGGCTTCGGCGCCGACATCAAGAACCGCGACAAGCGGGCGGGCGAGATGCTCCGGCACGTGCTGCCCGAGGATCTGATCAAGTACGGCCTGATTCCCGAGTTCGTGGGCCGCCTGCCGGTCGTCGCCACGCTGGAGCAGCTCGACGAGGACGCCCTCGTCCGGATCCTGACCGAGCCCAAGAACTCCCTGGTCCGGCAGTACGAAGCGATGTTCGAGTTCGAGGACGTGAAGCTCACGTTCACGGCCGAGGCGCTGCGGGCGGTGGCACGGCAGGCCATGAAGCGCAATGTCGGAGCCCGGGGCCTCAGGATCATCCTCGAGGAACTGATGCTGGAACTGATGTACGGCCTGCCGTCCGAAGCCGGCGTCAAGGAGTGCGTCATCAACGAGGATGTGGTGATGAAGGGCATTCAGCCGCTGACCGTCTACGAGAAGGCGGTCTAGCGATGGCTTCCGGATACGTTTCGACGTCCAGCGAGCGGCTGCCGGTTGTGCCGCTCAGGGACATGGTCGTGTTCCCCCAGATGATGGCCCCCTTCATCGTCGGGCGTCGCGGCTCGGTGCTGGCGCTGGAGCAGACGCTGCGCACCGCCGGCAAGCTGATCTTCCTGGTCGCCCAGCGGGATCCCAAGGTGGATGATCCCGGCATCGACGACATCCATCCGATCGGGGTCGTCGCGCGGGTCGTTCAGAACGTCAAGTTGCCGAACGGCAACGTGAAGGTCATGGTCGAAGGCCTGCGCCGGGCGGAGCTGCGGACCCTGGAGGAAAAGGACGGCGCCTTCGAGGCCGAGGTCGAGGTCTACGAGATCCACTACCCGGCCGACGACAAGGTCCAGGTCTACATGAGCCGGCTGCTCAACAGCTTCGAGCAGTACGCCAAGATGTCCCACCACCTGGCCTTCGAGAGCCTGATGTCGACGCTGAAGCTCGACGATCCCGACCGCTTCGCCGACGCGCTGGCCGCGCACCTGACCGTCTCCACCGCCGAGAAGCAGACTCTGCTCGAGACGCTGAATCCGTACGAACGCCTGCAGGCGGTGCACGACCTGCTCGATGTCGAGGTCGAGAAGATCAACATCGACAAGCGGATCAACGTGCAGGTCAAGAAGCAGATGGAGAAGGCGCAGAAGGAGTACTACCTCAACGAGAAGATCAAGGCGATCCACCACGAGCTCGGGCGCAAGGACGATCGCGCCGACGAGATCGCCGAGCTGAAGGAGAAGATCGAGAAGTCCGGCGCTCCGAAGCTGGTGCGCGAGAAGGCCTCGCAGGAGCTGCGGCGTCTGGAGGCCATGCCGCCGGTGTCGGCCGAGGCGACCGTGTCGCGCAACTACGTCGACTGGCTGGTCTCGGTGCCGTGGAAGAAGCGGAGCCGCGAACTGAAGGATCTGAAGAAGGCCGCCACGATCCTGGACCAGGGTCACTACGGGCTGGAAAAGGTCAAGGAGCGGGTGCTTGAGTTCCTGGCCGTTCGCCAACTGACGAACAAGAACCAGACCTCGATCATCTGCTTCGTCGGCCCGCCGGGCGTGGGCAAGTCGTCGCTGGCCAAATCGATTGCCGCGGCCACGGGCCGCAAGTTCGTGCGCCTTTCCCTGGGCGGCGTGCGGGACGAGGCCGAAATCCGCGGGCACCGGCGCACGTACATCGGCGCCTTCCCGGGCCAGATCATCCAGATGATGAAGCGGGCGGGGACGGTCAACCCCGTGTTCCTGCTCGACGAGGTGGACAAGATGTCCATGGACTTCCGCGGCGACCCGTCGTCGGCCCTGCTGGAAGTGCTCGATCCAGAGCAGAACGACACGTTCGTCGACCACTACATGGACATCGAGTACGACCTCTCGAAGGTCATGTTCATCGCCACGGCGAACGTCGAGCATCCGATCCCGCCGGCACTGAAGGACCGGATGGAGATCATTCAGCTAGCCGGTTACACGCCGAACGAGAAGCTCGAGATCGCGCGCCAGTTCCTGGTGCCGCGGCAGTTGGACAGCCACGGCCTGACCGCCGACGAGATCCGGTTCAGTGACGACAGTCTCGGCTTCCTGATGGACTCCTACACCCGCGAGGCGGGTGTTCGCAACCTGGAGCGCGAGATCGCCGCCGTCTGCCGCAAACTGGCCCGACGGCTCGTCGAGGAAGGCCGCGCCAAGAAGGTGAAGGCGAAACAGAAGGGCAAGGGGAAGCAGAAGGCCAAGGCGAAGGCCGCGGACGCGGAGCCGGCGATCGCCGTCGATGCGAGCCTGGTCGCGGAGCTTCTCGGCAAGCCGAAGTTCCGGCCCCGCAAGAAGCTCGACGAGTCGGAAGTCGGCGTTGCCACGGGGCTGGCCTGGACTCAGGCCGGGGGTGAACTGCTGGAGAGCGAAGTCGGCCTGATGAAGGGAACGGGCAAGCTGATCCTGACCGGCAAGCTCGGCGACGTGATGAAGGAATCGGCGCGGGCCGCGATGTCCTATCTTCGTAGCCGCTCGGACGTCTTCGGGCTGGAACCGGGGTTCCACGCGGACCGTGATCTGCACATCCACGTACCCGAAGGGGCGATCCCCAAGGACGGTCCGTCGGCCGGCATCACGATGGCTTCGGCGCTGATCTCGGCTCTGCTCGAGGTGCCGGTGCGCGGCGACGTGGCGATGACCGGCGAGATCACCCTGCGGGGGAAGGTGCTGCCGGTGGGCGGGATCAAGGACAAGGTGCTGGCGGCATACCGTGCCGGGATCTTCGAGATTCTGCTGCCGAAGGAGAACGACAAGGACCTCGAGGAAGTGCCCGAGGAGGTCCGGAACGAGATGACCTTCCATCTCGTCGAGTCGATGGACGAGGTGCTGGAAGCCGTCTTCGACGGCCCTGTCCGCCGGGTGCCGGAGGTACCGGCCGACTTCCAGAAGCCGGCGGATGAGGCGCCGCCGGCGAACGTCGCCCACTGAAGCCGGGAGGAACAGGACCGTGAAGGTCCGCAGCGCGCGCTTCGTCGTTTCGGCCGTGCGGGCCGCCGACCTGCCCAGGGACGGTTTCCCTCAGATCGTCTTCGCCGGGCGGTCGAACGTCGGCAAGTCAAGCCTGATCAACCGGATGCTCGGGCGCAAGGACCTTGCGCGCACGAGTTCCAAGCCGGGGCGTACGAGGACGGTCAACTTCTTCCTGATCGACGAGTCGTGGTACGTGGTCGATCTGCCGGGCTACGGCTACGCGCGGGTTTCGAAGCGTGAGCGGGAGGCCTGGGGCCGGAGCGTGGAACGGTATCTACGGTCGGCTGCCGGTCTGGCCAGGGTGGTTCTGCTGGTGGATGGTAAGGTCGCCGGGACACCACTCGACTCCGAAGCGTACGCGTACCTTCGCAGTCTGAAGTTCGATCCCGTGGTCGCGGTGACCAAGATCGACCGCATTGGGCGCGGGGCTCGGGCGCGAACCCTTGCCGAGGTTGCAGAGCTGTTGGGAATGCCGTCCGCGGCGGCGCTGTTTCCCGTGTCGTCTCGAACTGGTGAGGGCGTGGCGCGGCTGCTCGGAGTGTTGCTGAACCCGGAGTTCAGCCCTGGTGGCACACCACAGAACCCAAGGACCTGAGAAGATGACGACGAACGGAGCCCGGGAAGCGACGAGTAGTGGTGGCGGCGCGCGGGCGGCTGTCAGCGCCGACCTGGCCTTCGACCTGAAGGCCCTCAAGGAGCTGAGCAACCGCGACCTTCTGAAGCTGGCGCGCGAGCTGGATGTGGTCGGGGCCGCCGGCCTGGCCAGGCAGGAGTTGAGCTTCAAGATCCTGGAGGCGCAGACGGAGAAGAGCGGGCTGCTCTTCGGCGAGGGCGTTCTCGAGTGCCTGAGCGACGGCTACGGGTTCCTGCGAGCCCCGGAGTACAGCTACCTGCCGGGACCGGATGACATCTACGTCTCCCGCAGCCAGATCCGGCGTTTCGACCTGCGCACCGGAGACACGGTTTCGGGGCAGGTGCGCCAGCCGAAGAACAAGGGCGAGCGCTACCTGGCCCTGATCAAGCTGGAGGCGGTGAACTTCGAGCACCCGGACGCGGTGCGCCAGAAGATCTTCTTCGACAACCTGACGCCCCTCTACCCGGAGGAGCGTCTGCGGCTCGAGGTGGAAGGCGACCTGTCGTCCCGGGTGACGGATCTGGTGGCGCCGATGGGCAAGGGCCAACGCGCCCTGATCGTGGCGCCGCCGCGGACCGGCAAGACGATGCTGCTGCAGTCCCTGGCGCGCTCGATCGCGACCAACCACCCGGAAGTCGTGCTGGTCGTCCTGCTGATCGACGAGCGGCCCGAGGAAGTGACGGACATGGAGCGTTCGGTGCGCGGCGAGGTCGTGTCGTCCACCTTCGACGAGCCCGCTTCGCGCCACACCCAGGTCGCCGAGATGGTGATCGAGAAGGCGAAGCGGCTGGTCGAGTACGGCAAGGACGTGGTCATCCTGCTCGACTCGATCACCCGACTGGCGCGCGCCTACAACACGGTGCAGCCACCGTCGGGCAAGGTGCTGTCGGGCGGCATCGACGCGAACGCGCTGCAGCGGCCGAAGCGGTTCTTCGGGGCCGCCCGGAACATCGAGGGCGGCGGCTCGCTGACGATCGTCGCGACCGCGTTGATCGACACCGGCAGCCGGATGGACGACGTGATCTTCGAAGAGTTCAAGGGCACCGGCAACTCCGAACTGCACCTGGACCGGAAACTGGTCGACAAGCGGATTTTCCCGGCCATCGACATCGACAAGTCGGGCACACGCAAGGAGGAGCTGCTCCTGTCGCCGGATGAACTGCAGCGGGTCTGGGTGCTGCGCAAGGTGCTGAACCCGTTACCGGTGGTCGAGAGCATGGAGGTCCTCCAGGAACGGCTCAAGAACACGCCCTCGAATGCCGATTTCCTGGCCGCCATGTCCAGGGGTGCCCGGGGAGCTCCGAACTGAGTTCGGCGCCCCGCCGGTCCCGCGTGGCCGTCCTGCCGACCGCGCCGTCGTCGGTGCTGGCGGACTACCACGAGCTACTGAACCTCGCGGGCTATCGCGAGGTCGTCGACCCTTACGTCGACACGGCGCTCAAGATCAACATCTCCTGGCACTTCTTCTATCCCGGCAGCTCCACGACGCCGTGGCAGCTGGAAGGGGTTGTGCGGGCGATGAAGAAGGACGGCTACGACCCGGATCTCATCCACGGCTGCCACAACCGGACCGTCGTGATCGACGCCCGATTGGGCGAACGGGAGAACAAGCAGATCGACGTCATCCGGGCCCACGGCCTGCGCAACATCCACCTCTACGAAGAGGGTGAGGAATGGCTGGACGTACGGGACGCCGTCGGCGACCTGACCGAGCGCTTCCTGTGCCTGAACGACGTGTACCCGCAGGGGTTCCACATTCCGGCGCGGTTCGTGGGCGAGAACATCATCCACCTGCCGACGGTCAAGACGCACGTCTTCACCACGACGACGGGCGCCATGAAGAACGCCTTCGGCGGCCTGCTGAACGAGCGCCGGCACTGGACTCATCCCGTGATCCACGAGACCCTGGTCGACCTGCTGATGATCCAGCAGCACATCCACCGGGGCGTGTTCGCGGCCATGGACGGGACGTTTACCGGCGACGGCCCGGGCCCGCGCTGCATGATCCCCCGCATCGGCAACGTCGTCCTTGCCAGCGCCGATCAGGTGGCCATCGATGCGGTGGCGGCGAAGCTGATGGGCTTCGATCCGCTGCGGATCCGCTACATCCGGCTGGCCCACGATCTGGGTCTGGGTTGCGGCGACCCGCGCGAGATCGAAGTCGTGGGCGATCCCGCGGTCGCGGACAGGAACTGGGGATTCGTGGGGCCCTTCCGCAAGATGACGTTCGCGGCAAGGATGCAGCACAAGATCTACTGGGGTCCCCTGCGGCGTCCGATCGAGTGGTCGCTGCGCACCTTTCTCGCGCCCTGGGCCTATCTGGCGAGCGTTCTGTACCACGACTCGTTCTGGTATCCGTACAAGGCGAAGAAGCAGATGGCCGAGGTCCTGGCGAGTCCCTGGGGCCGCCTGTTCGCCGGCTGGGAAAGGGCGAAGGCCGACGGGCGTGGCTACCCAAGGATCGAAGACCGGCCGGCCGCCGTCTTCCGCACCGGTTGGCGCGCTTTTGTGACGTCGCTCGGCGTTCTCTGGACCTGCCTGCGCGAGGCTCCTGAGGTGGCGGTGCGTCTGACAAGGCGTTCGGGCAGTACGGGCGTTCGCGGCTCGGGGTCCTGAGCCGGCGCGTCGCGTGATGGCCGAACGGCCCTGGAGGGACCGCGGCGCCGGGTCGATCGTCACGCTGGCCCTGGCCGCCGTCGTCTTCTACGCCGGTACCTTCCATCTCGGCGCGTCCGCCACAGCCCGGATCACCGCCTCGGCTCTGCTCCTGCTCCTCGCGTGCTGGGGAGCAACGGAGTTCCGTGACCCTCTCGGCTTGGCAACCGTTCGGGCGCCCTGGTGGCCGGCGCTGCCGGCGGCGCTCTGGCTTTCGGTTCTGGCCAGTTGGCTGTTGTCGCCGGTCGGACGCGCCGGAGAGTCGATCGTCGTCTTCCTGCTGCCCGCGGCCTGGGCGGCGGCGGGCATCGGCCGTCTGCTGCACCGGCCGGAAGCGCGGCGATGGGCTCTTGCAGGCTGCGCGGCGGTTGGCCTGGCCGCGTCGATCTGGGCCCTGATCCAGCAGCCCCTGCACGACCAGGGCCGGGCCGCGCTGCCGATCGGCCACCACAACCAGTTGGCCCTCCTGCTCGTTGCGCTGCTGCCGTCGGCCATCCTCGGGACGTGGCGCGTGCCATGGCCCGGCGGCGGCCGGCCGCGGCTTGTGGCGGCCGTCCTCGTGGGTGGGACCCTGCTCTGGACTCTGAGCGCGACGGGCTCCATGTCGGGCCTGCTTGCGCTGGCGCTTCAGGTCCTCGCGGTGGCGGGGTGGACCGCGTGGCGCCTGGCTACCCCGAGGTGGTTGGCGGGAGTTGGCACCCTGCTGGCTCTTGTGATCGCGCTGGCCCTCGTCGCGGCCTGGGCGGCTCCCCGGCACGAAGTCCCAGGCCCGGTCGAGCGCCTCGGAGCGGTGGTCCGCCTCGAGGATCCGTCATTGCTGTCGCGCCGAACCTACGCGGTTGCGGCGATGGACGGCTTCGCCGAGCGGCCCATCCTCGGATGGGGTCCCGGCTCGTCGAACTGGACACTCGCCAGTCACTGGCGGCCGGCCCCGGGCGTTCACCCACCCGGCGAGGTGATCACCGATGCGCACAGCCTGCTGGCGCAGGCGCCGTACGAGCTGGGGGCGCTCGGTTCGCTGCTGCTGCTCGGCGTGATCGTGCGCTACGGCCAGCGCCACCTGCGCGAACTCGTGCGGTCGGCGCGGCGGTCCGCGGGGTCCATCGGCGATCCGGAGCTTCTGGCGGCGGCGATGCTCGGTCTACTGGGTACGGGGATCTGCCTGGTGTTCGGCGTCTTTGCCGGTGTGCTGGCGGTGCCTGCGGCGCTGATTCTGAATCTGGGTCTGGCTTCGGCGGCGCGTGATGCCGGGACGGGAGCCGAGGGCATGCCCTCGGGCTGGCCGTGGCCCCGGGCCCGGGTTCTCGTGTTCCTGTGGTTGGCCGCCGCGCTTGGGTGGTCGCTGGAGCGGGCCTGGGCGGCGAGAGCCTACGAACGCGCGATCGGAGCGGCAGGCTCCTCGGGCGGCGTGGTGGCCGAGGCCGCAGCAGGCGATCCGTCGACCCTCCGCCTTCAGGAGGCGGTAGCGGCGGATCCTCGGTTTCCCCTCTACCGCGTGCGCCTGGATCCATGGGCGGCGGCCACGGCCGCCGACGGGCTGGCGCCGCTCTGGCTGCTGGCCGGCACAGTCGACGGCGAGGACCTGGAGCGGAGACGGGAAGCGTTGGAGCGGGCCTGCGATCTCGATCCGCTGGCCGCGCTCGCGCCGTTCGAGCTGATGCGCCTGGAGCGCGGGGCGGGGAGTGCCGCCGGGGAGCCGCGAGTGGCCGAGCGGGCCGCGCGGGCGATCCTCGCCGAGCCGTTGCTTCTGGCCGCCGTCGCCTTCGAGGGAGACCCCGATCTGCGGGCCGAGGTCCATCGCGGGATCAGGGCCTGGCCGGGCCTGCCGCCGGGCTGGTCCGAGTCGTTCGAGGAGCTATGGCTTCTGTTGGACTGGTCGAACGGCGCCGAGGGTCCGTCGCGTGACGTGCTTTCCATCGACGCGGACCGCCGCGCAGCGGTCTCGTTCAGCCTGTTCGCCTTCCGTCGGCCGCCGTGGCCGCTCTCGATCGGCGCCGTGCCGCTCCGGAGCCATCGCCTGGAGACGATCACCGCCCATGATCTACCTGCCGTGACCAGATTGCCGCAGACGGCGCCGGAGCCCTTCTGGATCGGACGCTGCGGGGTGGGCGAGTAGCGGCGGGTATCAGCCACAGGCCCGTGACGGGCGCATGGACTGGTTCTCGTGTCGCGCCGATGCTGCTAGCCGGGGTTCAGGCGACGCCGGTTGCTTCGGCGCCGGCAGCCGCCACCTGATTACGGCCGGCGCGCTTGACCTGGTACATCGCATTGTCGGCCGACTGCAACAGGCGGGTCACCGCCCGTTCCCGGGCCGCTGTCTCGCCGTGGCCTCCAGCAGGCCCGGGCCGCGACGAGGCGGCTCCGATCGAGCAGGTGACATGGACCAGCGGGCGACGGCGGGGCGGCTCGCCGCCGGCCAGGATGGTGGCGGCCAGGGTGGCCCGGAGGCTCTCAGCATGGCGAAGGGACCGATCCAGGTCGGCGCCGGGAAGGACGACCACGAACTCGTCGCCGCCGTAGCGGGCGGCGAAGCCCCCGGCCTGCCGAGCGGCATCGCCTATGAGTCGGCCGACCTGGCTCAGGATGCGGCTACCGGTCACGTGGCCGTGCCGGTCGTTTACGCGCTTGAAGTGGTCCAGGTCGATGAACAGCAGACCGATGCGGTCGCCGCCGCGTTCCGTCGCCGCGATGGCGTCGGTGAGCGCGCCGTGCAACGCGCGGTCGTCGAGCAGGCCGGTCAGGCTGTCGCGGCGCGCGTCGTCGGCGCCCCGCATGTCAGTGACTTCGCGGAGAGCGGCGGCGGCCCGTGCTGCGAGTTCGTCAGGGGCCGTCATCGGCGATTCGTTCCAGGCGAGCCGGAACACTCTTGTGCCACGGCGTGCCGGCGATGGGATCGCGGGCCGAGGTGCTGGTCAGTTCGTTCGGCGGTACGCCGTCAAGCGTGCGCCGTCCCCCTTCGTCGGGGTAGTCGAGCCCGAGGCCGTTCGGAAGCGAGATGTGCCCGTCCTGCATGCGGCCGCTGATCGTGGCGAGGACCTGGGTGGAGCCCTGCGAAGTCACCAGCCGGACCCGGTCGCCGTCCGCGATCTCGAGTGCCGCCGCGTCGTTGGGCGAGAGGGCGAGCGCTTCCTCGAGGGCTCTCCGGCGCCACAGGGGATCGCGGTAGATCGTGTTCGCCGTGTAGGAGCGCCGCTCGCCGGCGGACAGCACGAGCGGGAACGCCTCGCTGGTGATGGCGGGGCCGTCGGTGGCGGCAAGACCATCGACCGCGTCGAACAGCTCCGGAATCGCGAGCTGGAGCCGACCGGTCGCCGTTTGGACGCGTTCCCAACTGACCTCGGGCGGGTCGACGGAGAACACGAGGCCCTGAGGGCTGTCGATGATGGCGTCGAACAGGGCGTCGCCCAGTTCATGGTCGTCGCCTTCGATGCCGGCTCGCCGCACGGAGTCGGCGAAGCGACGAGCGCAGATCTGGGCAGCGCTCCACAGGGCAGCCCCGGACCTGGCGCTCTCGGGCAGGGTCTCGCCCAGGGTCCGGTAGAGGAGGGCGGGCGCTGTTCCGGCGAGTTCGGGTTTCTCCCGCATGGCCGCCTTGAACGTCTCCCCGAACCTGGCTCGTCCACCCTCGCGCAGAGCGGCGCGGAGCTTCTCGATCTGCCCGGCCGAGAAGCCGCCGAGAGCCTCGGTGAGCCGGCAGTGGATCTCCGGCTCCGGCAGCGGCCCCGCCTTGTCCGTTGCGGGCGGCGGCAGCAGAGCCCGTCGCAGGAAGAAGGCGTTCTCCGGGAACTCGAAGTTGAAGAACACCGCCTCCGCCTTCTCGTACTGCGTGGTCGCCGGCAGCACGTAGTCGGCGAGCCTGGCGGTCTCGGTCATCGCGACATCGATCACGACGACGCACTCGAGCGCCCGCAGAGCCGCGCGCATCTTTCGGCTCTCGGCCAGCGAGTGGACCGGGTTGGCGCTCTCGATGAGCATGGCCCGGAAGCGCTTCGGGTGATTCGTGAGGATCTCGTCGGCGATCCGGTTGCAGGGCACGAGCCCCGCGATCACAGGCGCTCCGGTCACCGGGGTCGTTCGCGGGCCGGATGAGCGTGCCGCGGTGATCGGCACGAGCGTGGTGGAGACGTTGTGCGCCCCCTCCTTGCCGAAGTTCCCGGTCAGCATCCAGAGCAGGCGCTGGAGGTAGCTCACCAGGGTCGAGTTGCGGTTCATCTGGACGCCGAGATCCTCGAAGACGGAGACGCTCGACGCCCTGGCGATGCGGCGCACGGCTTCGCGCACGAGGTCTTCGGGGACGCCGCAGGCGGAGCACGCGGCGCGGATGTCGACCTGTTCGAGATGGGGGCGTACTTCCTCGAAACCGTCCGTGCACCGGGCGACGAAGTCGCTGTCTTCAAGGCCTTCCTCGAGCAGGACGCCGAGCATCGCCGCAAGCAGCCAGGCGTCGGTGCCCGGCTTCACCTGGAGGAAGATGTCGGCCAGGTCCGCGGTCTCGGAGCGCCGGACGTCAATGACGATCAGGCAGCGTTCCGGGTCCTTCGCGAGTTCGCGCAGCGTGACCCGGGCGCGTGGTATGCCGTGCGACTGCCACGGGTTCTTGCCCAGGAAGACACCGACTTCACAGCGGTGAAAGTCGCCGCGCGAGTGAGCGCCGACCATCTGGCCGGCGACCCACATCTCGCCCGTCTTCTCCTGGGCCAGTGCGTTCGAGCGGTACACGGAGCCGAGAGTGCGCAGGGTGGAGCGGGCGTAGAACCCGGGAAGGTGATTCCCCTGGCCACCGCCTCCGTAGTAGAAGATCGACTCGCCGCCGAAGTGCTCCCGCACTTCGGAGAGGCGGGCCGCGATTCCGCTGATCGCGGTGTCCCAGTCGACTTCCTCGAAGCTGCCGTCGGCTCGCCGGCGCATCGGCGACAACAGGCGGTCGCGGCTGTTCTGGTAGTGGTTCAGACGTCCCGCCTTCTGGCAGACATAGCCCTTGGAAACGGGGTTTGCCCGATCACCCCGTATGCGAGCGAACTGCCGTCCGTCGTCCCCGCCCAACTGCACCTCGATGCCGCAGTTGGACTCGCAGAGGATGCACGCGGTCGGTTCCCACGGAGAGGAATCCGCGGGGCGTTTCCGGAGGTCTTCTCCTGACTTCATGCCGGCTCCTGTTCTCCCATCGGACACCAGGGGCGCAGACGGGTCGCGGCGCCGAGCTTAGCCGTCCGGCCGCCCGAGGGGCTGCTACCGTGCATGCCGTTGAGCCGCGTTCCCCCGCTTCAGAGGGCCCTGGGCCAGCACCATCTTCGGCATCCTGGGCCCGCGATTGCTGCCGTCGACTTCCTGGACGTCGCCGGCCGCCGGGTGATCGAGATCGGCGCGGGAGGCGGGGCGCTCACCCGCCTGCTGCTCGAACGCGGCGCGAGCCGGGTCATCGCGTGCGAGCTCGACCTGCTCTGGACGCTGGAGTTGCGTCGCCGCATCGCGGATCCGCGCCTGGCGCCGGTCACGGCCGACGGCTGCGATCTGCGCTATGAGAGGACGCCCGCCTCGACCCGGGTCGCGGGCAACCTGCCCTACAACGTGGCGACCCGGATCATTCTCGCCGTCCTCGAACGGGCGGCGGTCGGCGCCCGCGCGGCGTTCTTGGTGCAGCGGGAGGTGGCCGACCGGCTGACCGCGTCACCGGGCGACTCCGAGTACGGGGGATTGAGCGTTATGGTGGCCGCCCGGGCGTCGGCTCGGCGGCTGGCGATCGTTCGGCCGGGCAGCTTCGTGCCGCCTCCGGCCGTGACGAGCGCCTTCGTGGGTTTCGAGCGCACCGCGCCTCCGGTCGACGAGGCGGAGTGGTCCGGGTTTGCGAACTTCGTGCGCACGGCCTTCGGGCAGCGGCGCAAGACGCTCGTCAACAACTTCCGGCCGAGCGTGGGCCGCGCGGCAGCCGAGGCGGCGCTGTCGGCGCTCGACCTGCCGTCCACCGCGCGGGCGGAGAGCCTTGGCGTGTCCGAGTTCGTCGCGCTGTTCCGCGAGCTCCGGCCAGGGAGCTAGCCGCATATAGTCATATTTCACTTGATCGGCTACAATCGGTAGCCCGTGCAAGTTCCCTCCATCACTGGTTGCAGGGGGCGCCGGTGATCCGCTCGGACGATGGCGCTCGCCGTCTTGGCTTGCGCGGGCTGCCGGCCGGCAAGGGCGTCGAACTGATCGGCCTGCTCCTCCTCGCCATTGGCGCGCTCCTGTTGCTCAGCCTCTTGAGCTACCAGCCGAGCGACGCCAGCTTCCTGCGGAGTGGCGCGGATACGGGCGACACCGAGAACCTGATCGGTCCGGTCGGAGCCGAGGTTGCCGCGGCGGGCTACGGAGTCCTGGGACTCGCGGTCGTGGCCGTGGCCCTGGCGGTTCTCGGCCTGGGCTACCGGCTCGTACGGTCGCGAGGCAGTTTCCCGTCGCTGCTGCAGGGCGCTGGCGTCGTCGTCGCAGTGGCCGCTTTGCCGACCCTGATCGATCTCGCCGTCGGCGACGTGCAGCTCCGCGGCGAGGCCCTGGGTGCCGGCGGTCTGGTGGGACGAACGATCTCCGGCGGTCTTCAGAGTCAACTGGGAGCCATCGGCGCCACGGTGATCGCGCTGTTCGCGCTTCTCTTCGGCATCGCGTTGACGATGCGAGGCACGTTCGAGGAGTGGCTGGTCCGGGTCGCTGGCCAGCTGAAGGGACCGGTCGCGTTCTTCGCGAGCAAGCTGGGGCGCAGGCGCAAGACCGCTCGGAAGAAGAAGGCAGGCAAGCGCGTCAGGGAGACCGCTGCCGAGCCGGTCGTCGACTCGCCGCTGCAGGAGCTCCAGCTCCGCAGGTCGGCCCCCCAGAAGGAGGTCAATGTCGCAAGGCCAGCGGCAGCGGCCGCTCCGGTGGCGGCGCCGGGGGCAAATCCGCCCGCATCCGCCGTAGCGGGATCGGCGGATGACGCGGACGGACGGGCTGCCGCCGGCCCCGAACTGCCACCGATCGACCTGCTGTACCGCGACGAAGTCAACTCCGAGGTCGACGAGGACGGGGTCCGCAAGCTCGGCGAACTGATCTGTGCCCGTTGCGCCGAGTTCGGTGTGGAGGGGACGATCGAGGGCATCAGCCCGGGTCCGGTGATTACCGTCTTCGAGTTCCAGCCGGCGCCCGGGATCAAGGTTGCGCAGATCATCAATCTGCAGGACGACCTGGCCCTCTCGTTGAAGGCGGAGGCGATTCGGATCGATCGAATGCCTGGCCGCTCCACGCTCGGCATCGAGGTGCCGAACACCCGGCGCACGGTCATCCCGCTGGGCAGCCTGCTGGACGCACCCGAGTTCCGGGAGAGCAAGTCGCCGCTGACGATGGCGCTGGGACGGACCCTGCGGGGCGAGCCGTACTACGCCGATCTGACGAAGATGCCGCACCTGCTTGTTGCGGGCGCCACGGGCGCCGGCAAGAGCGTCGGCCTGCAGGGGATGCTGACTTCGATCCTGTACAAGGTGAGAAGCGATGAGGTCCAGTTCATCCTGATCGATCCGAAGCGGATCGAACTGGGGGTCTACGCGGACATTCCCCACCTCAAGACCGCTGTCGTCGTGGAGCCGAAGCAGGCTGCGAACGCCTTGCGCTGGGCGGTGGGGGAGATGGAGCGTCGCTACCGGCTCCTGGCCGAGGTCCATGTCCGCTCGATCGCGTTCTACAACGAGGCAATCTCGGATCCGGAAGTTGCCCGGCGCCTGCGGTTGCGGGACGAAGAGGCGGCCGAGCCGTTGGCAGCGCGCGACTTCGAGCCGCTTCCCTACTACGTGATCGTGATCGACGAGCTGGCCGACCTGATGATGGTGGCGTCGTCCGAGGTCGAAACCTCGATCGCTCGCCTGGCCCAGATGGCCCGGGCCGTCGGAATCCATCTCATTGTCGCCACCCAGCGCCCATCGGTCGACGTGCTGACCGGGACGATCAAGGCGAACTTCCCCTGCCGGATCTCCTACGCGGCCGCCACGCGGCACGACTCGCGCACGATCCTCGATCAGGTCGGAGCGGAGAAGCTGCTGGGCAAGGGCGACATGCTATTCATGCCTCCCGGCAGCGGCCGGACGATCCGCCTGCACGGCGCCTACGTCACCGAGCAGGAGACGGCGGCCCTGGTTCGCTGGCTCAAGCGCCAGGGTCAGCCAAACCTGGATCCGGCGGTGCTGGAACCGCCGGCGGAAGATCGGTCCGCCGCGGGGAGCGAGCATGGAGGCGGAGACGTGCTGTACGACGAGGCGGCGCGCCTGGTCGTCGCGGAACGGATGGGGTCGGCGAGTTTCCTCCAGCGCCGGATGAGGGTCGGCTTCTCCCGCGCATCCCGCCTGGTCGACCTGATGGAGCAGGATGGAATCCTCGGTCCGGCCCAGGGCAGCAAGCCGAGAGAGGTCCTGGTGCCGCCGGACTTCTTCGAAGAGATCGAGCAGTCGCAGATCGCTTTCGAATAGCGCGGCCCGGGGGTTTCATCGGCGGGTCGCGTAGTCTCCCGGGTGTTGTGTCCGCACCCCGAAGACTCAGCCGGATCGCATTCTTCGGCACACCTGAGTTCGCGGTCCCGGCCCTTGATGCCCTGGAGGCGGCCGGCCGCCGGCCGATCCTCGTCGTGAGCCAACCGCCGCGCCGGGCGGGTCGCGGCGGCCGTGTGGCGCAGCCGCCCGTGGCCCGCTGGGCGCTCGAGAGAGGCGTCGACCTGCTGCAGCCGAAGGGTGTGCGCGGGGACGACTTCCTCGGCCGGCTACGCGACCTTGTGCTGGACCTTGCCGTCGTTGCGGCGTACGGTCGGATCTTCCCCCGCTCCTTGCTCGAACTGCCCGCGGGCGGCTGTGTGAACATCCATGCATCGCTGCTGCCGGCCTGGCGCGGCGCGGCGCCGATTCAGGCCGCGATAGCCGCCGGACAGAAGGAGACTGGTGTGACCACGATGGTCATGGAAGAAGGCCTGGACAGCGGACCGATCCTGCTTCAGGAAGCAACCCGAATCGGCCCGGAAGAGACCGCCGGTGAGCTGTCACCACGACTGGCCGCGATGGGTGCCCGGCTGATCGTCAGCACGCTCGAGGCGCTTCAGGCCGGGACCGTCGAACCGCGGCCGCAGTGTGACGAGGCCTCGACCTATGCCCCGATGCTCCGTTCCAAGGACGGCATCGTGGACTGGAGCAGGCAATCGCGAGAAGTCGCGTGGCGCGTGCGCGCCTACGAGCCGTGGCCCGGGTCGCGTAGCTGGCTTCGCGGCGAGGCTGTTCGGATCGCCCGGTCGCGGCCGCTGGCATTTTGCGCCGGAGCGGAGGGGCGAACCGGTCTGGATCGGCCGGGTACCTTCCTGGGTTGCCGGAGAGTAGAGGGGTTTGGGCGGGCACCGGTGGTCCGGTGCGGTGGTTCGTCGGCGCTGGCACTGCTTCGGGTGCAACGGCCGGGCGGCCGACGGATCAGCGGCCTCGATCTGGTCAACGGGCTGCGTCTCGCCGTGGGCGAGCGCTTCGGAACGGCGGAGTGACCCGCCGGCGCGCCATCCGGAACCTGGATTCCCGCGGCGGGTGGCGCCGGCGGGACACGGCGATGACGGCCCATGCCAAAGTGCGGGCGTCGGCGGCCTTCGTGCTGGAGCGGACCCTGGACTCGAGGGCGCCGGTGTCGACGTTCCTGGACGGCGCGCTCGAGCGCTGCGATCCGCGCGACCACGCGTTGCTGCGCGAACTGGTGCTTGGGACACTGCGCTGGCTGCGCTTCATCGACCATGTCCTGGTCGCGGCCGCGCAGCGGCCTCTCCACCGCATTCAGCGGGCCTTGCTGGCGCCGCTGCGGATCGGCGCGTACCAGCTCTTCTTCCTCGACCGGGTGCCACCGCATGCGGCGGTCAATGAGGCGGTCGAGCAGGCGGGAAGCCGCACTCACGCGGGCGGCGCCAGCTTCGTCAACGGCGTGCTTCGACGGATTGCGCGTTCGCCGCGCCGCGACGACTGGCCGGCCGAACCCGGTGACCTGACGACGCGGCTGGGAATCCGCCACTCCCACCCGGACCTGCTGGTCGAACGCTGGTTGGGCATCTACGGCGAGGAGCGAACGGTCGCCCTGCTTGGCGCCAACAACCTTCCCAAGCCGCTGCACCTGCTGGCGTTCCGGGATCGCGGCGGACGTGCGCTACTGGCGGAGCAGTTGATCGACGACGACGTGGGTGTCGAGCCGTCGGTCCTGGCGCCCCACTGCGTCACGGTCCGTTGGGGGAATCCGCTAACGACGGACGCCTACCGGCAGGGCGGCTTCTACGTGCAGGACGAGGCAAGTCAGTTGGCTGCGATCGTGCCGCCGCCGGTGCCCGGCGAGAGGGTACTGGACGTGGCCGCGGCGCCGGGGGGCAAGACGTTCGCGGTCCTGGCGGAGCAGCCGGACGTTCAGAGCATTGCCGCCGATGTGTCCCTTGGACGCCTGGTGACGATGAGACGGAACGCCGGCCGCCTGAAGCTCCGGCCCCGGCTTCTGGCCGCTGACAGCCTTGCCCTTCCCTTCGGTCCAGTCTTCGACCGGGTCGTCGTCGACCTGCCCTGCAGTGGAACCGGTACGCTGCGCAAACATCCCGAACTGAAGTGGCGGATCAGCGCCGCTGAGATCGAGCGGCTCTCGGCGGAGGGTCTGGCCATGATTCGAGGCGCTTCCGAGTGCGTTCGCCCCGGAGGTCTGCTGGTGGTCATCAGCTGTTCCATCGAGCCGGAGGAGAACGAGGCGGTGGCCGCGGCTTTCCTGGAGTCCCGGATCGACTTTCGTCGGCGGGATCTCCTGGTCGACCTCCGGCCCCCGGCGCAGGAGCACGTCGCTGGCCCCGGGCTGTGGCGTCTCCTGCCGGCCGCGGATCATGACGGCTTCACGGTGCAGGTGCTCGAGCGCGGGGACGATTGAAGGGCTGCAGTTCCCCCTTCCGGAAGGCGGCGTCATCCGTACACCGTGGGACGAGACATAGCCATAGGTTCAAGTGGACATTGACAAAGAGGGTCTTTCTGGCCTAGATTTTCCGGGTGGTCGGGAGTTGGCCGAAAAACTCCCGAGCATACCGGAAGTTCCACCCAAAGACTCGAAGGAGCACACTAGATGGCCGGAAAGGCAGACATCGTAGAAGCCGTCGCCGATGGCGCGGGTTTGAGCAAGAAGCAGGCGGCGGATGCCGTCCAGTCCCTGATCGACAGCATCTCCAGCCACCTGCAGAACGGTGATCGTGTGCAACTGCCCGGTTTGGGGAGTTTCTCGGTTTCGCACCGTGCCGGCCGCATGGGCCGCAACCCGAAGACCGGCGAGTCGATCCAGATCGCCGCGAGCAACGGCGTTCGCTTCAAGGTCAGCCGTCCCCTCAAGGACGCCCTAAACTAGGCACTCTCACCGCACGAGGCGGTAGAAGCGGGCGAGACGCGCTGGCTGGACGCCGGCTGCGAACAGCAGCCAGATCAGCCAGTTCGTCGCCACCGTCCGGATGACGCCGCGTTCGATGAATCGGCGTGACGAGGTCAGGGCACGTCTCGAGATGATCGAGATCGATCCTTGCCGGCGGAGCCGGCGGATGAAGTCCAGGTCTTCGAGGATCGGAAGGTCGGTGAACCCCCCACAGCCCGCATAGGCCGCCGCAGTGGCGAATTGCGCCTGGTCGCCGAGCGGCATGCGCAGTCGTTTCGTGCGAAAGTCGACCAGGCGGCGCCCAAGGCGCAGGAGCCGCGGCGCGGCTTCGAAGTCGACCAGGAATCCGCCGCCGATGGCGTTGCCGCCGACCGCACGTTCGATCTCGGTTCGGGCTGATGCCGGGAGGCGGGTGTCGGCGTGGAGGAACAGCAGCACCTGGGCGCCACGATCGATGGCCAGGGCGGCACCGGTGTGAAGCTGCAGACCGCGGCCCGGTCGTGACGCGGCTGCCACGGTGGCGCCGGCCCGGCGCGCCAGCTCCAGCGTGCGATCGCGGCTGCCGCCGTCGACGACGATCAGATCGTCGCAGTGATGGCGGGCGGCGGCGACCGCAGCCTGCACCGTACCCTCTTCCTCGAGCACCGGCATCACGATCGCAAGGCGCATTCCTGCGGTAGGTTACCGGCGCGGGGCTTCCTCGCACAGCAGTGCACAGGCATGAGTTCCGACACCTCCTTCAGCCACCTCGATCGCCGCGGCCGCGCGGCCATGGTCGATGTCTCGGCCAAGGAGGTCACTCGTCGGGTCGCGGAAGCATCCTGCCGCGTTCTGCTGTCGGCCGACACCGTTGAGCGGCTGGATCGGTTGCCCAAGGGCGACGCTTTGACGGTGGCGCGGGTGGCTGGAGTGCAGGCCGCCAAGAGCACGTCCACCTGGGTACCCCTGGCTCATCCGCTGCCTCTGGACCAGGTGGAGGTGGAGATCGAACCTGGGGAGAGCGGCGTGACGATCCGGAGCCGAGTGGTGGTCACCGCCCGCACCGGCGCCGAGATGGAGGCGCTGACCGCCTGTGCGGCCGCGGCGCTCGCTCTCTACGACATGGTCAAGTCGGTCGAACGCGGCGCCGTCGTCACGGATCTGTTGCTGGAGGCGAAAAGTGGCGGCCGGAGCGGCGAGTATCGCCGCGGCCGCTGAAGCGGAGGGTAGTGATCCGTTTCGGCCTCGACCGCCTGCTCGACGACGCGGGACGTCTGAAGGGGCGCCGCTACGTCCTGCTTTGCCACCAGGCATCGTTGAGCCGTGACGGCGTTCACGCGCATCTGGCTCTCGGGACCGTCGAACGGCCAGTGGCCCTGCTGGGGCCGGAGCACGGCTTCTACGGAGTCGAACAGGACATGGTGGCCGCAAGCGACCAGCGGGATCCGTGGACGGGATGTTCGGTCGTCTCGCTCTACGGGGACGAGGCGGCGAGTCTGCGACCGCGGTCTTCCGTCTTCGAAGGTGGTGATCTGCTGGTGATCGACCTCCAGGATGTCGGCGCGCGCTACTACACCTTCGCGGCGACCGCGGTGTGGGCGGCCGAAGCGGCGCTCGCGGCCGGCTGCGAGGTGTGGATCCTGGACCGTCCGAATCCCCTGGGGGGCCGGAAAGTCGAGGGCAACCTGCTGGACCTCGATTTCGCTTCCTTCGTGGGCGCCTTTCGCATGCCACAGCGCCACGGGTTGACGCTGGCGGAGATCGTCCTTCTGGAAGCGCGGCGCCGCGGCTGGAACACCACGTCGCTCGCCGTCTTCGAGGTCGAGGGTTGGCGGCGGGACGAGACGTGGCGGGACACGGGCTGGCCGTGGGCGGCTCCATCACCGAACATGCCGACACCGGACACAGCCGCCGTGTATCCGGGGCTGTGCCTGTTTGAAGCGACGGCGGTGTCCGAGGGCCGTGGCACGACGCGGCCGTTCCACCTGCTCGGATTGCCCGGCGCCGACGCGCCGGCACTGGCCCGCCACTGCCGGGACCGCCTTGACGCGGCCGGACAGGCCGGCGTTACCGTGGTCCCCGCCATGTTCAGACCGCAGTTCCAGAAGCATGCGGGAAGGGTCTGTGCCGGCGTGGAACTGCGGGTGGTCGATGGAGAAGCCCTTGAGCCTGTGCGTCTCGGGTTCGAACTCCTTCTCGCCTTTCGCGACGTGCTGGGGCCTGCCTTCGACTGGCGCGCCGAACCGTACGAGTTCGTGTCGGATACGCCGGCCGTCGACCTGCTCGCCGGTACCGACCGTTTCCGGCTAGCGCTCGAGGCGCCGGATGCGCTGGAACGCTGGTTCGCGAGCTGGCGTGATGATGAGAAGGAGTTCCGCGCGGAGCGCGAACCGGTCTTGCTGTACTCCTGAAGCACTGCCACAATCCGGCTGGCGGCGGGTCGCTCCCGGTCCGGCCGCTTGTAGTTGAGTCTTGCCGACCCGAGCACGAACCGAGGTGCAGCCGATGCCGCGGATCCTGATTGCCGACTCCCTGGCGCCGGCCGGTGTCGAGTTGCTGCGCGAAAACGCGGAGGTGGACCAGCTTCGAGACGAGGACCGTCCACGGCTCGCCTCATTGATCGCGGACTACGACGCGGTCATCGTGCGCAGCGGCACCGAGATCACACGGGAGGTTCTCGAGGGAGGGGAGCGTCTCAAGGTAGTGGGCCGTGCAGGTGTGGGCGTCGACAACATCGACATCGCAGCCGCCACGCAGCGCGGCGTGCTGGTGATCAACGCACCGACCGCGAACTCGCTTTCCGCCACCGAGCACACCTTCGCCCTGCTACTGGCGCTGGCGCGGCGGATTCCGTCAGCGGACGCCTCGCTCAAGGCGGAGCGCTGGGAGCGCAAGAACCACGTCGGCAGCGAGTTGCAGGGAAAGGTGCTCGGCGTGATCGGCTTCGGCCAGATCGGGCAGCGGGTGGCCACCCGGGCGCGGGCTTTCGAAATGGAAGTGCTCGCCTACGACCCGTTCCTGCAGGCGGAGGTCGCGCGGCGCCTCGATGTCGAACCGGTGACTCTTGACGATCTGCTCGCGGGGTCGGACTTCATCACCTTCCACACGCCGTTGACGGACCAGACCAGGAACATGCTCGACGAGTCGCGCATCGCCCTGATGAAGGACGGCGCCGTCGTGATCAATGTCGGGCGCGGCGGCGTCGTCGACGGCGAGGCTCTGCTGGCGGCGCTCGAGTCCGGCAAGCTCGCGGGCGCCGGTCTGGATGTGTTCCCCGTGGAACCGCCATCGGACTACCGGCTGGCCGCCCATCCGAAAGTGGTGGCCACGCCCCACATCGGCGCCCAGACGACCGAGGCGCAGGAGCGCATCGCTACCGAGACGGCCCGCATGGTGCTCGCCGCGCTCCGCGGCTCGCTCGCGGTGTCGGCGGTGAATCTGCCGTTCCGATCATCCGGATCTCGGGGTGAACCCTTCCTGCGGCTGGGCGAGCAGCTCGGCCGGCTGGCCGCGGTCGCGCTTGGGGGCAGCCTGCGGCGGGTCCAGGTCGATCTCTGGGGCATCGACGCCGAACTGCGCAAGTCGGTCGCCGTGGCGGCGCTCAAGGGTGCCCTGATTCCGTCCTGCGGCGAGGGCGTCAACTACGTCAACGCGGAGCGAACGGCCGCCGACCGCCGCGTAGAACTCGTGCAGGCCACGCACAGCGACCAGGCCGCGTACGCCCACTTGGTCCGGGTCCGGGCGGTCGGCGCCGAGCCGCCGACCGGAGCCTGGATGGCCGACGGCGTGGCCGAGGCTTCGGGCACGACCTACCGCCACGGCGAGATCCACGGCGATCTGCGAGTCGTTTCCTTCGCCGGCTTCCAGCTCGAGTTCCAGCCCCGCGGCCTGCTGCTGTTCCTGCGCAACCGCGACGTGCCAGGCTTCGTCGGCCGGTTGGGCACTCTGCTCGGCGACGCCGGAATCAACATCGCCGACATCCACCTGTCCCGGGAGCCGGACGGTGACGCCATCGCCGTGTTGCGGCTCGACCAGGTCCCGGACGACGCCTGCATGGATGCGCTGCTGGCGGTGGACGAGGTGATCGCGGTCGACCTGGTCGACCTCACCTGAACGGGCCGGCCCGACCCTCGTCAGCCCGAAAGAAAGGCGGCGATGCCGGCGTCTTTCAGGCGCTGCAGCACGGCGTCGGCCGCTTGCCTGCGTTTACGCTCGATCTGGACGCGGTGCACTCCTCGTCCTCTTGTGATCTTCACGTTGTCGAGGTCGAGTTCGCGGCGGAGGCGTCGGGCCAGCGCCACGGCACTGCTGCGCTTACTGAAGGCGCCGGCCTGGATGGTGAAGCCGCGCTCGCGGTCCCCGTTCGCCCTGCTCGCGCGGCCGCCGGGGGCGGGATAGGAGATCGGTAGTTGACGCCTTTTCGGTGCCAACCGCACGACCTTGATGCGGACGTTCGCCAGGCCCTGACCGAACATCTCGAGCTGTCTGGCGGCTCCGACGGAGAGGTCGATGATCCGGCCCTTGATGAAGGGACCGCGGACGTTGATCGGGACCCTCAGCTTCTTGCCATTGTCCTGGTTCTTGACCAGCACGACCGTTCCCAGCGGCAACTGCTTGTGCGCGGCCGAGATGCGGTTCATGTCGTAGGTCTCACCGCTTGCGGTGGGGCGGCCATGGAACTTGGCGCCGTACCAGGACGCCAGTCCTTCCTGCGTGGTTCCGCGGTTCGGTGATTCGAGGCGGGTGGTCGAGGCGCAGCCGACTAGCGCGCCGGCGGCGAGGACCGCGGCAAGCGCGGCTGCGAGCAGGCGGCGGGTGCCGTCCTCGGGACGCGAGCGCGGCCGGTACATCGGGTTCGCTACACCCGCGGCGCCTCGACCGCCGCGGCCCGGTGCCGAGCCAGTGCCGGTTCCACGGCTTCGGCGAGGAAATCGTCGACCTGCTGCGCTGAACGACCGGTGAAGGAGTCCGCGTCGATGAGGGATTCGAGTTCGTCGCGTCCGAGACCGAACGACGAGTCGGCCGCGATCAGGTCGATCAACGGGTTCGGTTCTCCCGCGGAAACCCGCGCGTACGCCTCGAGACTGTGCCGGCGAATGCGTTCGTGCAGTTCCTGACGGTCGCCGCCGCGCAGCGACGCTTCCATCAGGAAGGTCTCGGTGGCCATGAACGGAAGCTCTCGCCTCACCCGGGCCGCCGTGGCTGCTTCATTGACCCGCAGCCCCTGGGCGATGTTCGCAGCCAGAAGCAACACGGCATCGACGGTCAGAAAGCAGTCGGTCAGCACGAGGCGGCGGTTCGCCGAGTCGTCGAGGCTGCGCTCGAGCCACTGAGTGCCGGCGTTCAGCGCCCCGTGTAGTGAGTCGCTCATCACCCGCCGCGACAGCGAGCACATGCGCTCGGCCCGCACCGGGTTGCGCTTGTACGCCATCGCCGAGGAACCGACCTGGTTTTCGTCGAACGGCTCGGACAGTTCACCAACACCCTGTAACAGTCGCAGGTCGCTGCCGAACTTGTGGCAGCTCTCCGCGGTTCCGGACAGCGTGTGCAGAACCTGACTGTCCTGCTTGCGCGGGTAGGTCTGGCCGGTGATCCGCCAACTCGCCTCGAAGCCGAGCGCCGAGGCCACCCGGGCGTCGAGTTCGCGGACCTTGCCGTGGTCTCCGCCGAACAGAGTCAGGAAGGAGGCCTGGGTGCCCGTCGTGCCCTTGGCGCCCCGGCAGCGCAGCCGGTCGCGGCGGTTCGCGACTTCCTCGAGGTCGGTCAGGAAGTCCTGGAGCCAGAGACACGAGCGCTTGCCCAACGTGGTCAACTGGGCCGACTGGAAATGGGTGTAGGCGAGTGCGGTCGTGCTCCGCTCCCGGCGCGCGAAGCTGGCCAGCTCGGCCACCGTGGCCGCCAGCCGTCCCGCAACCAGGTCGAGAGCATCCCGGACGATCAGAGCGTCGGTGTTGTCGGTGATGAACGCCGACGTCGCGCCGAGATGCAGGATGCTGCCGGCGTCGCCGCTGACCTCGGCGAAGTGCCGCAGATGGGCCACCACGTCGTGGCGTGTCTCCCGTTCCAGCGTGGCTACTCGCTCCAGGTCGAGTTCGTCTGCATGCTCGCGCAGCGCGGTAAGCTGTCCTTCGCTGATCGGCAGACCCAGCGCGGCCTGGTTCTCGGCCAAACAGATCCAGAGCCGCCGCCAGGTCCGGAACCGGTGCCGGGCCGAGAACAGCCGCGCCATCTCGGCACTCGCGTAGCGCTCGTGAAGCGGATTCTGCGGTGCTTCCCTGGCTTCGGCCATGCGCGCAGTCTACCAGCGTAAGTTGTTGGCGAACCTACGCTTATCCCATGTTTCCGCTCCTCTACGCGCGATCGAGGAGGCGGAGCATGAGGGCCTTCTGGGTGTGCATGCGATTCTCGGCCTGGTCGAAGACGCGGCTCTGGGGGCCGTCGACGACGGAGGCGGTGACTTCTTCGCCCCGGTGGCAGGGCAGGCAGTGGAGGTAGATCGCGTCGCTCTTGGCCCGGGCCATCAGATCGGCGTCGACGGTGTAGCCCTCGAAGTCCGCGAGGCGCTGCTTTCGTTCCTTCTCCTGCCCCATCGAGGTCCAGACGTCGCTGTAGACGGCGTCCGCGCCGGCGGCGGCGGCGTGCGGGTCGGTTCCGGTTTCGATCCCGGCGCCAGTGTCGGTGGCGAGCGCGCCCGCGAGTTCGAGGTACTTGTCCGCTACTTCGTAGCCCGGCGGTGAGGCGATGGAGAAGTCGAGGCCGGCACGGGCGCAGGCGATCATCAATGAATGGGCGACGTTGTTGCCGTCGCCGATGTAGGCGACCCGGCGGCCGCGCAGGTCACCGAACTCCTGGCGGACGGTCATCAGGTCGGCGAGTGCCTGGCAGGGGTGCAGTTCGTCGGTCAACCCGTTGATCACGGGAATCGTGGCGTGTTCTGCCATCTTGACCACGGTGCTGTGCTCGAAGGTACGCAGCATGAGGAGATCCACGTAACGGGACAGGACGCGGGCGGTGTCGGCGATCGTTTCCCCGCGGCCGATCTGCAGATCGCGCGCCGACAGGAAGATCGCCTGACCTCCGAGTTGCCCCATGCCCACCTCGAAGCTCACTCGGGTCCGCGTGGACGACTTCTCGAAGTAGAGGCCAATCGACTTGCCGTGGAGCGTGCTTCGATGCGCATCGGGCCTTGCCTGGAGTCCCAGGGACAGATCGAGGATCGACTCGAGTTGGCCCTCCTCGAGATCGGCGATCGAGAGAAGGTGTGCGGGCATGTGAGGCATTCCTCCGTTGGGCCGGATGGTGTGGGGCGGGCTACACTGCCTGTCCCTTGGCTCTTTCGGCGCGAATAATACACCACTATGGCGCACGATTATTCATGTCGTGTTCGGGCGCCGACAGGTGAGTGGCGGAGCTTTCAGCCAGGGACCGTGGGTGCTGGTCACCGGCAACGAGAACAAGCGGCGCGAGGCGGAGCGGATCGTCGGCCGCCGGCTGGAGACAGCGGCGATCGACCTGCCGGAGATCCAGTCCGGCGACCTCATCCAGGTGCTGCGGTTCAAGGCGGAGGCTGCGTGGCAGCGGCTCGAGCGGCCGGTCGTTGTCGAGGAGACCGGTCTGGAACTGGCCTGCATGAACGGCTTTCCGGGGCCGCTGGTCAAGTGGATGTTGGAGGCGGTGGGTGACGAGGGCATCGCGAACGTGGCCATTCGGGCCGGTGATCCCCGGGTGGTCGCGCGATGTGCCCTCATGCTCAGGAATGGCGACCAGGAAGTGATCGCCGAGGGCACGACGGCCGGCAAACTCGTGCTGCCGCCGCGAGGAGGGGGCGGCTTCGGCTGGGACCCGGTGTTCGAGCCGGATGGACTCGAACGGACCTACGCGGAGTTAGGCGATGAGGTCAAGGACCGGATTGGCCACCGAGGCCGTGCCTGGCGCCAGTTCCTGCGGGCGCTCGATGGCCCGGAAGAGGCTGATCATGAGCGCTGAGCCTGACGCTTCAAGGCTGAGTGCACAGCCTCGACGTGGGCGCGGAGTTCAGCCAGGTTTCCGGTGTTCTCGATCACGAAGTCCGCGGCCGCGCGACGGTCTTCGGATCGGGCCTGCGCCTCCATCCGCGCAGCCGCCTGGTCGCGGTCCAGACCGCGTCGGACAGCTCGGTCCAGGCGAAGGGCGGCCGGTGCCTCGACGGTGACCACGGCGTCGTACCGTCCACGACCGCCGGTCTCGGCCAGCAGCGGCACTTCGAAGACGACGACTGCGCCGTCGCCGGCTGAGTCCAGGATCTCCAGGTAGCGCTGCCCGACCAGTGGATGGATCGCCTGCTCGAGGCGCTTGCGGCTGGCCGGGTCGGCGAAGACGGCCCTGCCCAGTGCGTCCTTGTCGACGGAGCCGTCGGCCCGGAGCATTTGCGGCCCAAAGAGGTCGGCAACCGCTTGGGCTCCGGGCTGGCCGGAGCGATAGAGCTCGGCGACCAGGGCGTCGGCGTCGGTGACCACGCAGCCCAACTCCGCCAGCATCGCGCCGACAGTCGACTTGCCGCTGGCGATGCCGCCGGTGAGCCCAACCCGTAGAGCAGTCATGGTGAGACGAGAATACGCCGCAGGGAGCTCGGATGGGACCGTCGCTCACCTTGACAAGGTCTGGTTGGGACTCTACGATCCCCGTTCCTCTGCGCGAGGGGCTTCGGTAGGAGTATGCCCACTCCTTACGTCTTGCTGCGCGCAACGGAGGGCTGGCATCCCAAAACAAGGCCGGCCGGACAGGGTAGGAACACGAATGACCGCAATAGCCAGAGCAAGGACGGCGAACCCGACCTACAGCCCCAAGGTGGGCGAGATCGAGCGCCGCTGGTACGTGGTGGACGCGGAAGGCGCGACGCTCGGACGTCTGGCTACGCGGGTGGCGCGCATCCTGACGGGCAAGAACAAGCCCACATACGCTCGCCACATCGATGTCGGTGACTTCGTGGTGGTTGTCAACGCCGAGAAGGCGGTTCTCACCGGCGGCAAGGACGACAAGAAGATCTACTACCGCCACAGCGGACAGCCCGGAAAGCTCAAGTCGGAGACTGCCGGCCGCCTGCGCGGGCGCCGGCCGACCAGGCTCGTGGAACTGGCGGTGCGGGGGATGCTGCCCAAGAACCGCCTGGGCCGCAGGCAACTGAGGAAGCTCAAGGTCTATGCCGGAGCGGAACATCCGCATGCGGCACAGCAGCCGGAACCGATCGCGATCGAGGGGAGTCCGAGTTGACGGAAGCGAGTTACGGAACGGGCCGCCGCAAGACGGCCACGGCGCGCGTCTTCCTGCGCCCGGGAAGCGGCGAGATGACGGTCAACGGCATGGGAATGGACGACTACTTCAGCAGCGAAGTGCTGAAGATGATCGTCCGCCAGCCCCTGCAGGTGGCCGAGAAGGAGGGCGATGTCGACATCTCGTGCACGGTCCGCGGAGGCGGCAGTTCGGGCCAGGCAGGCGCCATCCGGCACGGCCTCTCGCGTGCGCTGGTGGACTTCGATCCGGAGCTCCGCGAACCGCTCAAGGCGGCCGGGTTCATGACCCGGGATCCGCGGCGCAAGGAACGCAAGAAGTACGGTCAGAAGGGTGCGCGCGCCCGCTTCCAGTTCAGCAAGAGATAGCGGGGACAGGTTCTTGGCTCACGTCACGATGAAGGAGATGCTGGAGGCCGGCGTCCACTTCGGTCATCAGACGAGGCGCTGGAATCCGAAGATGCGCAGCTACATCTTCGGCCGGCGCAACGGCATCTACATCATCGATCTTCAGCAGACCCTGCAGCGGTTCCGCGAGGCCGCGGAGTACGTCGAGCACATGGCCCGCATGGGGCGCCGTCTGCTGTTCGTCGGCACGAAGCGACAGGCGCAACAGGCGGTCGAGGAGGAGGCGCGGCGCTGCGGCCAGTTCTACGTCACCCATCGGTGGCTTGGCGGCACGCTGACCAACTTCGTCACCATCCGCGCCTCGGTCGAGCGCCTTCAGGATACGGAGAAGAAGCTCGCCGACGAGGAGAGCCTCCTGACCAAGAAGGAACGCCTCCGGCTCGAGCGCGAGCGGGACAAGATGGTCCGCAACCTGGATGGCATCCGGGACATGGAACGGCTCCCGGACGCGCTCTTCGTCGTCGATCCGCGGCGTGAGCACATTGCAATCGCGGAGGCGAACAAGTTGAACATCCCGGTCGTGGCGATCGTGGATACGAACTGCGATCCGGAACTCGTGGACCACGTGATTCCGGGCAACGACGACGCCATCCGCACGATTCGCCTGTTTGCCGGCCGAATAGCCGACTCCTACATCGAGGGCGCCGCCGCCTGGAGCAAGGGCGACGAGGGGGAAGCGGAAACGGCGGTCGCCGTCGAGGCTGACGGCGAAGCGGAGGAGCCGGTGGAGAGTTCGGATCCGGAAGGGCCGTCCGAACCCGTCGAGCCTGTCGAGGTGGCAGCGGAGCCTGTCGAGTCGGCAGCCGAGCCCGCCGAGCCAGTCGAGTCAGCCGCCGAGCCAGTCGAGTCAGCCGCCGAGCCAGTCGAGTCAGCCGCCGAGCCAGTCGAGGCAACCGCCGAGCCAGCCGAACCGGCAACCGATGTGGCGGAGCCCGCAGCGGCCGGCGGCAGCGCCTGAGCCAACCGGCAGTTTCGTGGTGAAGCGCCGACGATTCTTCGTCCGGCGAAGCGGTGACAAGGGCGCCGGCACTCAGTTGAAGTTCGAGTCCGGGGCGACTGGAGCCCCTTAGGGAGAAGGAAGCGATGAGCAAGGCAGTGACAGTCGCGATGGTCAAGGAGCTCCGCGAGCGGACCGGCGCGGGCATGATGGACTGCAAGAACGCCCTGGTCGAGACCGGCGGCGACGTCGAGGCGGCTCTCGACGCGCTGCGCAAGAAGGGACTGGCCTCCGCGGCCAAGAAGGCGGGCCGCGCGACGAGTGACGGTCTCGTGGTCTCCTACATCCACGCCGGCGGCAAGATCGGCGTGCTGCTCGAGATCAACTGCGAGACGGACTTCGTGGCCCGCACGGACGACTTCCAGCAGTTGGCGCACGATCTGTCGCTTCATGTGGCCGCCAGCCAGCCCCGGTTCATCGGTCGCGATGAGGTGACTGCGGACGTCCTGGAACGGGAGAAGAGGATCCACCGGGAACAGGCCATCGAGTCGGGCAAGCCCGAACACATCATCGAGCGGATCGTCGAAGGCCGAATGTCGAAGTTCTTCGGCGAGAACTGCCTTCTGGAACAGCCGTTCGTCAAGGACACGGACCGGAAGGTCGAGGACGTGCTGAAGGAGGCGATCGCTAAGCTGGGCGAGAACATGCGCATCTGCCGTTTCGCCAGGTTCCAGCTCGGCGGCGACTCGACCGTGGCCGCGGCCGTCTCTCCGGCTGAAGGTTCGTCCTGATCGTCGGATGACAGCCGCCGCTTCCGAGCCGGCCTACCGCCGCATCCTGCTCAAGCTGTCGGGGGAAGCCCTGATGGGCGACAAGCCGTTCGGCATCGATGAGGCCGTGGTGGCCAGGATTGCCGGTCAGATCCGGGATGTCTTCGAGCTTGGCGTGGAGATCGGCATCGTCGTCGGAGGGGGCAACGTGATCCGGGGCCTGGCCGCGAGCCATCGCGGCGTCGAGCGGGCGACGGGCGACTACATGGGCATGCTGGCGACGGTGATCAACAGTCTGGCGATGCAGGACGCGTTGGAGAAGACCGACGTTCCGACCCGGGTGCAGACGGCGCTGGAAATGAAGAGCGTCGCCGAGCCGTTCATTCGTCGCCGGGCGATCCGGCACTTGGAGAAGGGTCGCGTCGTGATCTTCGGCGCCGGCACCGGCAACCCATACCTGACGACGGACACCGCCGCGGCGCTCCGCGCCAATGAGATCCAGGCCGAGATTCTGCTCAAGGCAACCCAGGTCGATGGCGTCTATAGCGCCGACCCGCGCCGGGACGCCGGGGCGAAGCGCCTGCCCGAAGTGACCTATCAGGAGGTCCTGGAACGCAACCTGGGCATCATGGACGCGGCCGCGATCAGCCTGTGCCGTGAGAACGACCTGCCGATCGCCGTGTTCGACCTGGGCACCCCGGGCAACATCCGGCGTGTGGTTCTGGGCGAGAGGGTCGGTTCGCTGGTCACGTGAGGGAACTCACGCTGTAGCGTTCAGCGGCGCAAGCTCCTAGAATCCGCCGTCTGGGGAGGCTGAGGTCATGCAGGAGCTTTTCTTGGAGATCGAGCTCAAGATGAGGGATGGCGTCGACCACCTTCACGAGGAGCTGAAGACGCTACGGACCGGTCGGGCGTCGACGGCGCTGCTCGATGGAGTGACGGTCGAGTACTACGGTACGCCGACGCCGCTCAATCAGCTAGCCAGCCTGTCCGTCGCCGACGCCACCCTGCTCGTGGCGCAGCCGTTCGACCCGACCCAGATCGCGGCGATCGAACGCGCGATCCTGGTGGCCGACCTGGGCCTGAATCCCTCCAACGACGGCAGGATCGTTCGCATCCCGGTACCTCCGCTCACGCAGGAGCGGCGCCAGGAAATGGTGAAGCGCGCCCACGAGATTGCCGAGCGCTTCCGCAACTCGGTGCGGGGTGTCCGGCGTGAGGGCAACGACCGCCTGAAACAGATGGAGAAGGCCAAGGAGATCTCTCAGGACGACGAGCGGCGAGGCTTCGACGAGATGCAGAAGCTCCATGACCACTACATCGGTCTGGTGAACCAGGCTCTGGCGAACAAGGAGAAGGACATCCTCGAGGTATAGCCGTCACCGCCGGCGCCGACGGCGCCGGGACCGGTCCGCCTTCGAGGAGTACCGTGACCATCCACGCCATCGTCCCTGCTGCCGGAGAGGGCAGACGGTTCGGTGGCGGTCGGCCGAAGCAGTTCTCGCTGCTCCTCGACCGTCCGGTACTGGCGTGGACGGTCGAGCGGGTTGCCTCCGTCCCCATGGTCGACCGCGTGGTCGTGGCGGCCCCGGCCGGGAAAGTTCGCGAGACGCAGGAGATGCTGGCGGCGGAAGTCACGTCACGGCCAGGTCTCGACGTCACCGCAGTGGAGGGGGGCGCGCGCCGGCAGGACTCCGTCGCCGCCGCGCTCGCGGCGGCGGCCGCGGATCCGTCCGACTGGGTTGCCGTTCACGACGGCGCGCGGCCCTGTCTGAGCGCGCCGGACCTCGAGGCCGTCGTCCGGGCGGCGGCGGAGAGCGGCGGGGCCGGTGCGGTCCTCGGACGCCCGGTCAGCGACACTCTGAAGACCGTCACGGCCGGCCGGCTCGGTGCGACGGTCGATCGGGCCAGCCTCTTTCGGGCCGAGACCCCCCAGGTCTTTCGCGCCGCGGCTCTGGCGGCCGCGCTCGACCGGGCGGCCGCGCAGGAAACCGAGGTGAGCGACGAGAGCAGCCTCTTCGAGCCCGGTTCGGTCGCCGCCGTCGTGGCGTCCCGGCCCAACCCGAAGCTCACCGACCCCTCGGATCGCGCCACGATCGAGGCGTTGCTGCGGTCGCGGCGGAAGGCTGACGAGGTCGTCGCCAGGGCCGTCGGCCACGGCTACGACGTCCACCGGCTGCGGCCGGGGCGGCCCCTGATCCTCGGTGGGCAGCGGATTCCGCACGAACTCGGTCTCGACGGTCACAGCGATGCGGACGTCGTGCTCCATGCGATCGGCGACGCGCTGCTCGGCGCTGCGGGGCTCGGCGATCTGGGAGTCCACTTTCCGCCGTCGGACGATGCCTGGCGCGGGGCCGACAGCTCGGACCTGCTGCGCCGGATCGTGGGTCGGGTGCGGGAGAACGGGTTCGAGGTCAGGAACTGCGACGTGACGCTGGTCGCCGAGCGGCCGCGCATGGCGCCCTACCGCGCGGCGATCGAGGACCACGTCGCGCGGCTGCTCGGGCTGGACGCCGGGCGAATGAACTTCAAGGCGACGACCCATGAGGGACTCGGACCCCTGGGGCGAGGCGAGGGCATGGCGGCCGAGGCCGTCGTGCTGCTCGAACGGCGGCTCAGATGAGCGGGCCGGAAGGTCGTGGGCCTTCTCGCGAGTCCGTCGCCCGCTGGCGGCTCGGCTTCCAGCCGGTTCGCGAGGTTCTACGCAGCCACCCGCACGACGTCGTCGAAGTCGTTATCGGGAGGACGCCGGGGGAGCGGCGGCGGACGATCGAGGATCTCTGCGCGAGGCACGGCGTGCCGGTTCGAAGCGTCAGCGGCTCCGACCTGCGGTCACGGCTCGGGGCCGTGGGGGTCGACCAGGCGGCGGCGCGCGGCTTCGCGGCCTGCCTGGCGCCCCGGAAGCGAGGTGGAACGCCGCTCGCTCCGGCCGACCCGGAACTCCTGGTGCTGGTCGAGGACGTTCAGGATCCGCGGAACCTGGGCGCCCTGCTACGGGTGTGCGAGGGTGCCGGCGTCGGTCGCGTCCTGATCCGCGATCGCGGTTCGGCGCCGCTCTCGGCGGCAGTGGCCGGTACCGCGGCGGGCGCGGTCGATTGGCTGGATGTCGAGCGGATCGTGAACAGCGCCCGGGAGATCGAGCGGCTCAAGCGGGACGGCTTCTGGGTGTATGGCGCCGATGCCGGCGGCGTCTCTCCGTGGACCGTCGACCTGAGCGGCCCGATCGTGCTCTGCATCGGCGGCGAAGCCCGCGGTTTGCGCCGCCGGACGAAGAGTCTCTGCGATGGCCTTCTCGGCCTGCCGATGCGGGGCCATGTAGAGTCCCTGAACCTCTCCACGGCCGCGGCGGCGCTGCTCTACGAGGCGGTGCGCCAGCGTCTTGTCAGGCCGGAGGGCCTGGCGTAGACTCCGGCGTCGCCGTGGCGCCAAGCGCCTCGCAAGCGAGGGCCGGCATAGCTCAGTGGTAGAGCAACTGCCTTGTAAGCAGTAGGTCCTCGGTTCGAATCCGGGTGCCGGCTCCATGGGGAAGTTGCCGGAGGCGTGGCCGAGCGGTCAAAGGCAACAGACTGTAAATCTGTCGGGCAAAGCCCTACGGTGGTTCGAATCCATCCGCCTCCACCACTTCCTCCCCTCGCGGGTGCGCGGGAGTAACTCAGGGGTAGAGTCACAGCCTTCCAAGCTGTTGGTCGCGGGTTCGAATCCCGTCTCCCGCTCCACGCCGCGCGGAGCGCCGGCGTGGTGCGGGAGACGGGAATCGGCGTGCATCGCTCGCTGCGAGCGATGCGGGCCAGCGAATCCGTTATGCGTGCTCAGGACGCGCGGAGCGCGCGAGGAAACGCGTCTCGGCTAGCGAATCCCGTCTCCCGTTGCTGACGCCGTAGCACCGCCGGCTGTCGGTGAGTGTCGGTGCGCCGGCCTTCTGGCCGGCAACGCTCTGGCTGGGCGGCTGGTCGCGTGCGAGGATGCTGTCGATGCCAACTGGAAGTCTCCCGGGCAGGTTCGTCGCCTTCGCTTCGCTTCTTGCCGTCGCGTCGCCGATCGCTGCCCAGTCGGGCCTTGCTGGACCTCAATCCTCCATCCATGTGTACCAGCACGACGACAATGACTTCGAGCGCTACATCTACCTTCGCGACCCTGAAACGGGCCGCTTGCCCTACCAGACGGAGTTCGCCCAGCGGTTCCGGTTGCCGCGAGGAGGGACGGTCCGGTACGTCGAGGTGTGCGTCCAGAAGCCGCGGGACGCGCTGCCCGAGGACGACTTGCTGGTCTACATCGTGAGGATCTACTCGGACGGCGGGAACGTGCCCGGCGAAACCGTCCTAAACGACGTCGCTCAGTTCAGTTGGATGACTCACGTTCCGGCTGGCTACCGCGTCTGTCACAAAGTGCCGGTTGGCGTGGGGCCATCCTCTCCAAGTGGCTTCAAAGTGAACGCCGGCCCGGTGTGGGTCGGCCTTGCGTGGGGGGACGATCCGGCCGTTGAACAGAACCTTCAGGAACTCGCGGTTGACGAGGACAACTCCGGTGGACGGCGTGCGTTTCGCGTAATCCACGACGAAGGAGGTGATTGGGAAGCTTGGCAAGCCGACACGGATTCAGGGGCTTACGCCATTCGCGTGGCGGTCGAACACTCCGACCCCGAGCCAGAGCCCGACCCCGATCCACCGCCGCTCCAGGCCGGATTCGAAGTGGACGGCGCGGCGTGCGACGCCGAACTGTGCCGGGTCGTGACCGGTGAGGCCGTGCGCCTGGTGGACACGAGTACCGGAACGGTGCGTTCGAGGACCTGGGAGTTCGGTGACGGAACCACGTCGCGGTTGCCGACGGTAGAGCAGTCCTGGTCGACGCCGGGCTTCTTCGAGGTGACGCTGTCGGTGAGCAACGCGACGGCGGTGTCGACGGCGTCCCGGAAGTTCCTGGTGGAGGCTGCGGAGCCGCGGGGTACATGCGCGGCGGACGCGGAGACGCGGTGTTTACACGATTCGCGGTACGCGGTGACCGTGGAGTGGCGGAAGTCGGATGGCGAGACGGGTGCGGGCCGCGTGGTGCACGAGGGAACAAACGACTCGGGTCTGTTCTCGTTCTTCAGCCGGGAGAACTGGGAAGTGCTGATCAAGGTGCTCGACGGCTGCGCGGTGAACGGCCATGTGTGGGTGTACGGCGCCTCGACGACCGACCTCGGCTATGTGCTCCGGGTCACCGACACGGTGACCGGAAGGGTCAGGGAGTACCGGAACAATCCGGGGCTGCCGGCTCCCGGGATCACCGACACGACGGCGTTCGAGGACAGTTGCAAAGCCATGTGAGCTGGCGGCGCCAAGCTCTCTCAGGCTCCATGTCTAGCGCCAGTCCTCATCTCACTGGCTGACAACTAGACCGGCGGTGACCGGCTACTCCGCAGCCACCACCGCCGTCGCCTCCACCTCGATCAGTAGCGACGGGAACACCAGCCCCGTCACTCCGACCCAGGTAGCCGCTCGCGGTGGATCGAGTTGCAGCACCTTGGCCTGGGCGCGGCCGACGGTCTGGACCTTCTCCGGGTCGATGTCCTTGATGAAGACAGTCGTCTTGACGATGTCCTCGGCGCTCGCGCCGGCCTGTTCGACGCGCTTGACGACGTTGGTGAAGGCAATCTCGGCCTGCTCGGCGAGGGTGGCTGCGGGCGCGTCCGCTCCGTCGGCCAAACCGACCTGGCCGGAGATGCGGATCGTGGTGACGCCGTTGGCGGTCGTCTTGGCGATGTGGGAGAAGCCCTGCTGGGTGCCCAGGAACTCAGTCTTCAAGTCTTGTGCCTCCGCAATACCCGTAGCGAGCAGGAGCAGACCGAGAAAGAAGGCGAGAGGGAGCGGTTGTCTCTTCATTCTCGGGCTCCTGGAGTCGTGACGGGTGGTCTTGTGAAGTTAGCGGTCGAGCGTTGGGGTGCGTACGATAGCGCGCTGGTACGCTGCCGGCGGAGGTTCCGCTGATGAAGTGTGGTCGTTCGGTCCTTGGCCTGATGGCGTTGTCCGCCTCGGTGATCATGTTTCTGCCTGCTCCCGGACGCGGCAGTGAGGCCCACTGGGTGACGTACCCGGGCGGCGACGGTCCAGGCGCCGGCCTCAAGGTCGTCCTGATCGCCGGCGACGAGGAGTACCGCTCCGAGGAAGCGATGCCGATGCTGGGCAAGCTGCTGTCGGTTCGGCATGGGTTCGAGTGCACGGTCCTGTTCTCGATCGACGCGGAAACCGGAGCGATCGATCCGGAGGAGCAGACGAACATCCCGGGTCTCGAAGCGCTCAGCGACGCCGACCTGATGGTGATCGCCACGCGGTTTCGCGAGCTGCCCGACGAGCAGATGAAGCACCTCGTCGACTACGTCGAATCGGGGCGTCCGATCGTGGGCTTGCGGACGGCTACCCACGCCTTCTCGTACCAGCGGAACCTGGACAGCCCCTACGCGCACTGGAGCTTCCGCAGCGAGTCCTGGCCTGGCGGTTTTGGCCAGCAGGTGCTCGGCGACACGTGGATCAACCACCACGGTCGTCACGGCCAGGAAAGTACGCGCGGCGTGGTCGCTCAGGGCGCGGCTGACCATCCGATCCTGCGCGGCGTCGACGACGTCTGGGGACCGACCGACGTCTACGGGCTCAGGAACCTGGGCGACGATGCGAACGTCCTGCTGCTCGGGGCCGTACTCGCCGGCATGTCGCCCGACGATCCGCCGGTCGAGGGGGAGAAGAACGACCCGATGGTCCCGATTGCGTGGACCCGGTCCTACACCGGCGCCGGCGGCAAGGCGGCGCGCGTCTTCACGACGACGATGGGCGCTTCTACGGACTTCGAGAGCGAAGGACTCCGACGCTTGCTCGTGAACGCCGTGTACTGGGGGCTCGGCATGGAGGAGCGGATCCCGGAGCGCAGCGATGCCCGGGTCGTCGGCGCGTACGAGCCGACCGAGTTCGGCTTCGGCAGCCACGCCGTGGGCGTCATGCCGTCGGTCCACGCGCTGCCGTAGCGCAACCGAACCGGGCTCATCGAGCACCGCCATCGACGGGATCCTGTGCGAAGGCTTCTCTCGCGAGTACAGGCGAAAGATCGTAGAGGAACTCACGCTGCCACCACGGAGCTCCGGTGCGTGGTTCGCTGAACGCGTAGTCGTAGAGGCGGAGTCGCACGTAGCGCGGGGGCTCCGCCGGGCGCGCAGCTTCGCCGAGCAGCCACAGAACCGCCGGTTCGCCCTCGAACAGCCGCTCGACGAAGGAACCCAGCCAGTCCGCTCCGGCCGGGTCCAGGGCCGCGAACCACATCTGCCAGTCGAGCCGCGGCATGTGCGGGAACGCGGCGCGGGGCGGACGGTTGAGGTCGCCGGGCTTGAACCGGAAGGCGAGTTCGCTCCAGGCCGCGCCGTCGGCGCTCGTCTCCACGACGATCTCCGGGCGCGACGTCGTCATCGCACGGAAGAGCCCGTAGCCGTTGATCGAGCGGAAGGGCGCGATGACCCCGAGCAGGGGAGCGGCGGGATCGACGAGGACCCGGCCGATGAAGTCCGCCGTGGCTGCCGCTGCCGGCGGGGTACCGGGTCCGCGCGGGAGGGAGCGGGTGAGCTCGCGCATGGAGGTCAGCAGACTCAGGAGGAGGATCACCGTCGCTACGGCCCAACGGACGCGGATCCCGGGCTTGACCTGCGGGCGACCGCCGCCCCCGGCAGCGGCGGCCTGCAGCCCCGATGTCCGCCTCCACCCGCCTACGGTCCCCGCGCCCAACCAGGACAGGCACAACACCGCGGTGAGCAGATTGAAGAACCCGTAGTTGCCGGTGGCCGCGATCAGAAACTGGAGCAGGAGCAGCACTCCCATTCCGGGCAGCCTCAGGCGCCGGAAGAAGACGAACCACGGTGCCGCCAGCTCGACCGCGAACATGACCAGCACCGACAGACGATGGAACCACTCCGGGAGGTGATGCGCGTACCAGCTCGCCGCCACGGGCAGCGGCTGGGTGAAGTAGTGGACGTCGAGCGCGGTCAGTTGCCACCAGGTGGAGTCCATGCTGAGCAGCTTGACGGCGCCCGAGAGGAACATCAGCTTGACCACCAGGAGCCGGAAGAGCCACATCCCCGGTCGGGCGGCCGCGGGACTCGGCGCAGCCTGGAACGCGGCGCGAACGGCCGCCGTGAGTCGCCGCGGTTCGGCGCCGGCCGGAGCGTCGTCGGGTCCCCGGAACGGCCATCCCAGGGGCGCCAGCACGACGGCGCACAGGGTCGCCTCCAGCAGCAGCGTGTCCCACTGGAAGGCGAGAAAGGTCTGGCCGCCCCAGACCAGTGACAGGTAGCAGATCCAGAGGGCAGCGAAGACCGGTGCGGTCACCAGGCCGGCGATGGCCAGCAGCGACAGAAGGACGCCGGCCGCGCAGAGCGCGTGGAGCGCGGCGTCGCCGGAACCCAACCAGAGCAGTGACGGGACGTTGACGAACCGGTCGAGCGCCCCGGCGCCGAGCACCCGTTCGAGGTAGACGAAGAAGTCCCGTGCAGGGAGAATGCCCCGCGATCCGACCAGGCCGTCGATCTGGACCCATAGGGAGACGAAGGCAACCAGGTGGACTCCGGCCAGGAGTCGCAGAAGCAGTCGCGGCACGGCATCTATCCTGCCCGAGGCGGTGGCATACTGCGGCGCCTGACGACGGACCGATCCGGCTGAGGGGAAGCACGATGGAGATGGAGACCTTCGATCTGGAGCGGCAGCAGTCGCTCTGGGAACACCGCGTCGACATCAATCTGAGCGAGAGCGGCGTCGAACCGCTGACGCTGGCCGGCCTGGCGGCGCTGGGGCTCGATCTGGACGGACTGCACTCGATGCCGCTCGAGTACATCCAGTCGAACGGCACGCCGGAACTGCGCGCGCAGCTCGCCGGGCACTACGCGGGGGCGACGATTGAGAATCTGCTGGTGACCACCGGCTCGGCCGAGGCGAACTACGTGGCCGTGCAGGTGCTGGTCGCACCGGGCGACGAAGTGGTCGCGATCGTGCCGAACTACCTGCAGGTAGGTCTGACGGCCCGTGGTCTCGGGGCGGTGGTGCGAGACATACCGCTGATCCCCGGCGCCGACGAATCGACCTGGTCGCTCGACTGGGACGCGTTCGAGGACGCGGTCGGCGAGCGGACGAAGCTCATCTACCTGAGTCATCCGAACAACCCGACCGGCCATGTGTTCACGCCGCCGGAACTCGATCGGATCGCCGCAGCCGCGGAACGGGTCGGCGCCTGGGTGCTGTCGGACGAGGTCTACCGCGGCGCCGTGCACGATCTTTTGCCCGGAGAGGAGACCCCCGGCATGTGGGGACGGGGTGAGCGCGTCGTCGCGGTCTCCAGCCTGTCCAAGGCATACGGCCTGCCTGGTGCTCGCCTGGGCTGGATGGCCGGTCCGCCCGAGTTCGTCGAGCGTTGTTGGGCGAGGCGGGACTTCACGACGATCGCCCCCGCGGCGCTTTCCGACCCGATCGCCCGTTTCGCAACCGAGCCGTCGAACCAGGAACGGCTGTTCGAACGGGCGCGGCGGATGATGCGCACCAACCGCGCGATCTTCCGCGACTGGACCGGCAGGCAGAACGGCGCGATCGGCTACCGCGAGCCGCGGGCCGGCGCCTACGGCTTCGTGCCACTGCTGGAGAACGGCCGTCCGGCCGACTGCGCCGCCTTCGCCGAACGGCTCCGCCGGAACCGCAGCGTCCTGCTGGTCGCGGGTCGCTGGGCCGGCATGCCGGGCTACCTGCGCTTCGGTCTGGGTGTCGAGCCCGAGGCCTTCGCGGAGGGCCTGCGCCGCGTCGAGCTGGAGCTCCGCAGCGCGAGCTAGAGTCGCTTCGTGAGCACCACCCGGCTTCGGCGCGCCGTCCACTTCGTTCCGGGCGGCAACGAGCGCATGCTGGCCAAGTCCCTGGGTCTCGAGGCCGACACGCTGATCCTCGATCTCGAGGACGCGGTGACGCCGGATCGCAAGGAGGACGTGCGCCGCGAGGTGGCCGGCTGGCTCAAGGCGACGGACTTCGGCCGCAAGGAGCGCGCCGTGCGGATCAACGACCTGATGACGCCCTGGGGTCGGGAGGACGTCGAGGTCACGATGGAGCATCCGCCGGACGCCTACGTCGTGCCCAAGGTCAGCGGCGTCGACGATGTGCTGCGGGTCGACCGGCTGGTCGCGCAACTGGAGCTTGCCCATGGCCACGACCTGGGCGGCATCGCCCTGATCCTGATCGCGACCGAGACCGCCGGCGGAGCCCTGAACCTCGCTCATCTGACCGCCACCAACCGCGTCTCGGCGCTGACCTGGGGCGCCGAGGACCTGTCCGTCTCGATCGGCGCGAGCCGGCGTCGTGACGAGCGCGGCGAGTACCTGGACGTCTTCCGCTACTGCCGGTCGATGACGCTGCTCGCGGCGCGAGCAGGAGGCGCCCAACCGATCGACAGTGTCTTCGTCGACATCGGCGACCTGGACGGCCTGCGGCTCGACTGCCAGCGGGCGGCGTGGATGGGCTTCGAGGGCAAGATGACGATTCATCCGAACCAGATCCCGATCGTCAACGAAGTCTTCACGCCGAGCGAGGCCGAGGTCGCGTCCGCCGCGGCACTGGTTGCCGCGTTCGCCGAGAACCAGGCTCAGGGCCGGATGGCCTTTCGCTACGAAGGCCAGATGGTCGACGCCCCGCACTTGCACCGCGCGGAACGAGTGCTCGACCGAGCCCGCCAGGCCGGTGCGATCAAGTAGGACGTGCCGGCGTTTGCCTCCAGAGTGACGTTTTGGTGTCGTTTCGGTGACAGAAGAGAGATCTTCTCCCTTCCGGTCTGGATCCGTAGTACGATCCGGCCCTTCAATTTCCAACCAGAGGAGCCTCGCTGTGAGTGCAACCGAATCCCGTATTCAAGAACTTGCCCGCCAACACCTCGACATCGGAAGAGACCTGGATCTCGATGCCGGTCTGCTTTCCTCCGACATCTCGTCGCTCGACGCGGTGGCTTTCGTGAAGAAGGTCGGAGAGGCGTTCGGCGTTGAGGTTCCCCCCGAGGAGGTTGCCAACTGGAAGAACCTGCGGGACTTCGCCGCGTTTCTCGATTCCAGCGCCGGTTGATCGCCGCCGGCGGCGGGGCCTGCCTCGATCCTCGAGTCGGTTAGGCGGGCTCCGCGCCGAGCCCTTCCCGGTGTCGAGTCGCACGATTCACAGGTCCGGTCGGGTCACGGTCGTGTACGTCGACCTCGGGCCTTGTCCCTCCCGGGAGCGAGAGGCCCTGACATGGCTTGACGGACCGGAGCAGGCCCGGCTGCGCCAGTTCGCGCGGTCCGGGCCGCGACGCGAGTTCACTCTCTGCCGCGCGGCGCTTCGAGCGTTGCTTTGCCGGGAACTCGACTGCGGCAACGAAGAGCTCTCCTTCGGTGCCTCCGATCATGGCAAGCCCTTCGCGCTGGTCGGAAGTCTCCCCGCGCCCGTCTCCTTCAACGTCAGCCATAGCGGCCGGCATGGCCTGATCGCGATCGCGCCACGGGGGCGCATCGGCGTGGATGTGGAAGACCGGAAAGCGCGGCGCGACATGGACAACGACATCCGCCTCCTCTTCGCCCCCGGGGAGCAGGCGGGACTCGCTTCCGCAGAAGGAAGCAGCAAGGCCGACCTGTTCTACAGCCTCTGGACCATGAAGGAAGCGCTGGTCAAGGCGGCCGGCGTCGGCCTGAGGATCGACACGACGAGCTTCGAGATTCCCCCGGCGATGAGTCGAGGCGCGACCAGTTGTCTCGTGCGCCTTCCCGTAACGCCCGCGGTCAGGTGGCGGCTGGAGAACCTCGGCAACCGAAGCTACGCCGCGGCGCTCGCCGTCGAGGACCTGTCGGCGGACGCCGCGGACGGCGGCGAGGCGCAGTTCGCATAGGCGAGAACGGAAGCGGTAGCCCGTTGACTGTCTGGGAAGTACCCGAGCCCCTTGCCGTGGACGAGGTGCGGCTCGACGAGGAGACGGTCACGACGGTACGCCGGCATGGCCGGCCGGACTCGGCGCTCCGTCTGGTTCTGAGTCATGGCAACGGCCTCGCCATCGACGCCTACTATCCGTTCTGGTCGCTCCTGGCGGACGAGTTCGACCTGATCGTCTACGACGTCAGAAGCCACGGCTGGAACGCCGTTGGTGAGCAGACGAACCACAACATTCCGGCGATGATCCACGATCATGACGTCCTCGCCGGGGCCATCGCGGAGCGCTATGGGGACAAACCGACTGTCGGCGTCTTCCATTCGCTGACGACGATTGTCGCCATTCTCTCGTTTTCCGATCCGTACTCGGCTCTGGTTCTCTTCGATCCGCCCTTCTGCAAGCCCGCCGCGAGTGAGGCCGAGTTCGACGACGCCGCCGACCGCGCGACGGCGCTGACCCGGCGCCGGGCAGTCCGCTTCCAGTCCGAAGAGGAGTTCTCGGACCTGCTCCGGTACTCCCCGGTGTGTGCCCGGGTGCTGCCGGGCGTGCGGGAACTCGTCGCAAGTAGCACCCTCAGGAGGGCTGAGGACGGCGAAGGCTATGAGCTCCGCTGTCCGCGGGAGTTCGAAGCGCAGGTCTCGGAGTACGTGAGGAGTTTTGCCCCGCTGCTGGACCTGAGCCTGCTCTCCTGCCCGACGAAGGTCATCGGGGCCGATCCGACGCTGCCGTACGCGTACCTGCCGAGCTTCGATCTCGCGCACATCCGGAACGTGGACTACGACTTCATTGCGGACTCGACCCACTTCCTGCAATTGGAGAAGCCGGAGGAATGCGTTGCCATGCTCCGGGCTTTCCTGGGTCAGACCGGGCTGCTGGGAGGGTCCACCCAGTGACGCCTGCGCTCGAAGGGATAGCCGGGCAGCGAGATCCGGCGGCGCGTCTCGCCGGCGAAGAGGCCCGCGAAGGACATCGGTAGCCCGGCCTCGTAGGCGGCGGCCGCGGCTTCGAGGAAGCCGCCGCCGGGGTGGCTCTCCGCGTCGTCGCCGGACGGCGGCCGCAGGCTCGCGAGCACGAGCGGGGCGCTGTTGGTTGCTTCGTCGCCGGCGGCTTCGGCGTCGGATGCGGGCCAGACTTCGGCGATCGCCGGAGCCACGGATGGTCCCGGGCTGACTTCCAGCACGACTTCGACTCCGCGGTCCGCCAGGGTCGCGGCACTTGCTTCCGGTGCGGCGGACTCGGCATCCCGCTGGAGCCAGAAAGAGGGGTCCAGCGCCTCGTTCGCCGCCAGCGGGCGACCGTCTGCGCCGCGGATCATCGTGAGGGAAGGGCGTTCGAGGACCACGGGTCTATCTGCTGCCGCCGACTCGCCCGCCGCGGCCGCCAGGCCGAGGCCGTCTTCCAGGCTGAAGATGCGAGCGGCCTGGGCCGCGGCGAACTCACCTGCGCCGAACCCGACGACGACACTCGGCCGGATTCCGATGCTCGACCAGAGGGCGGTCAGCGCGCATTCGAGCGCGTAGATGGCCGGACAGGCCCAGGCCGGGTCGTCGAGATCGCCCGCGGCGTCCGTTCGCCCGAACATGATCTCCAGGAGCGATTCGCCCCGTTGCTTCCGGAGCACTTCGTCGCAGCGGTCGAGAACGGCCCGAACCACCGGCTCCATTCGGTAGAGCGCTTCTCCCATGCCGGTCCACTGGCTCTCCCGGCCGGCGTAGACGAGGGCGACATTCGTCGCTGCTCGCGGCTCCGGTCCGCCGTTCGCTTCGGAGAGCGCCCGGAGACCAGAGGCGAGCGATGCACCGTCCCGGAACACGAGCGCGGCGCGGTGCGCGAAGTGACTGCGGCCGGTGCCGGCGGTCCACGCCAGATCGGACAGGAGCGGACCCGCGGCGCTGCCGTCGGACTCGAGGGCGCCGCCACGTCCGTCGACCCAGCCGAGGAAGCGGCCGGCGAGCGACCGCAAGGCGGTCTCCGACTTCGCGGAGAGCGGCAGGATGCGGGCCTGGCGTTCGCCCGGCTCGGAGTCGCCATCCGGCGCGGCGTAGCCCTCCACGACGACGTGCACGTTCGTCCCGGAGAACCCGAAGGCACTGACTCCGGCGCGAGCCGGACGGCCGTTCGCTGGCGGCCAGTGCGTTCGTTCGGACGTGACCCGCACGGGCAGGCGGTCCCAGTCCACGCCCGGGTTCGGCGTCTCGAAGTGCAGGTGCTTCGGAATGACTCCGTGGCGCATGGCGAGAACGACCTTGATGAGTCCCGCGATGCCCGCGGCCGATTCGAGGTGTCCCATGTTCGTCTTCGCCGTCCCGATCAGCAGCGGACGCTCGGCGTCCCGCTGGCGGCCGTAGACGGCGGCGGCGGCCTGCACCTCGATCGAGTCGCCGATCTCGGATCCGCCGCCGTGGGCCTCCAGGTAGTCGACATCGGCCGGTGCGATGCCGGCGCGGGACAGCGCCTCCTCGATGACCTGTTCCTGGGCGGGACCGCTCGGCATCGTCATTCCCGCGGCGGTGCCGTTGTGGTTGACGGCGGAGCCCCTGATCACTGCCCAGATTCGATCGCCGGCGGCCACCGCTTCGCCCAACCGCTTGAGGAGGACGACGCCGCACCCCTCGCCGCGAACGTAGCCCTCCGCCGAAGCGTCGAACGTGGCGCAACGTCCGGTCGACGTCAGCAGGCCGTGCTCGAGCAGGAGTTTGCTGAAGTTGGGAGAGAAGATCGCGTTGACGCCGCCGGCCAGGGCCAGGTCCACCTCGCCGCGCTCCAGCCCCGTGGCCGCGGCGTGGACCGCCGCGAGCGAGGCCGCGCACTGCAACTGGAAGGGCAGGGCAGGGCCCATCAGACCGAGCGTGTAGGCGACCCGTCCCACGGTGGTGCTGGACATCGTGCCGACGGAACCGCCGTCCGAGCCGCTCGCGATCATCAGGTCCCGGTACTCGCTCGCGTTCAGCCCGGCGAACACGCCGGTGCGGCTGCCCCTGAGATCTTCCGGATCGATCCCGGCATCCTCCAGGGCCTGCCAACTCGTCTCCAGCAGCATCCGCTGCTGCGGGTCCATCGCCTCCGCCGCGATCGGCCGGAGGCCGAAGAACCTGGCGTCGAACAGTTCGAGACCCCCGACATAGCCGCCCCAGCGATAGGCCGGGTGCTCGGCCTCGGGATCGCCGACGCGGTCGAGCCAGTAGTCGACCCCGGTGCGTCCCTCCGTGACCAGATCGGCGCCCGCCAGGAGCTGCTCCCAGTAGGTCGCCACATCCGGCGCGCCGGGGAAGCGGCAGGCCATGCCGACGATGGCGATGCCCTCCTGGTCCGTTTCGGTCGTCTGACGGCGGGGCTGTGCGACAGGCTTCTCGGGAACGCGGGGCGCGCCGGTGAGGCTTTCGATCTCGCCTGCCAGGTGGCCAGCGAGTTCCGCCGTGCTGGGGTAATCGAAGACGATCGTGTTGGACGTCGTGTACTCGCCGGCGAAGGCGCGGTTCAGCCGGTTCCGCAGCTCCACCGCCATCAGCGAGTCCATGCCCACGTCGAAGAAGCCGACGGTCGCCGAGGGCGGTGACGGGAGGTGCAGCACGGACTGCAGCTCCTGCTGGATGAAGGCCTCCAGCAGATTCCGTTTCTCTTCCGACGGCGCCTCCCGCAGTTGTGCCATCAGGCCGCTGGAGGCGGCCGGCTCCTCGGTCTGCCGGCGCCGGACCTTCCTCGTCGCAAGCAGCTCGTCGAAGAACGGCGGCGGTGTCCCGAACTCTTCGGCGACGATGGACCAGTCGGTCGCGGTGACCATGGGCGCGGTCACGTCCTGCCTGACCAGCCGGTCCAGCGCCTCGATGCCCTGTTCGGGAGTGATCCACTCCGCGGCGGTGTGGTCGAAACGTCTCCTGATCCTCTCCCTCTGCTCTTCCGCTTCCCCGATTCCCGACCAGGCTCCCCAGGCGATCGACTGGCCGGGAAGACCCAGAGCGCGCCGGTGGGCGGCGAGCTGGTCGAGGAAGGCGTTGGCGGCGGAGTGATTCGACTGCCCGGGGTTGCCGACCACGCCGATTCCGCTGGAGAACAGGACGAACAGGTCGAGCTCTCTGCTCCTGGTGGCCTGGTGGAGGTGCCAGGCGCCGAGGACCTTCGGCCACAGCACCTGCTCGAAGCGGTCCCAGGTCTGGTTCTCGATGACGCCGTCCGAGAGGACGCCGACGCTGTGGATGACGCCTCCGAGCGGCTTCGGACCTTCATCGATTCGGGCGAGCAACGCGTCGATGGCGGCGAAGTCCGTGACGTCGGCGATCTCCACTCGCACGTCCGCGCCGGCTTCGCGCAGCTCGCGGATGACCGCTTCGGCCTCCGGGTCAGGATTCCGACGGCCGTTGAGAACGACGGCGCCGGCGCCCTGCTCGACCAGCCAGCTGGCGACCGCGCAGCCGATCCCTCCGAGGCCGCCGGTGACGAGATAGGCGCGATCCGGCCGGAGACCACCCCTGGCGAGCGGCGGCATGCGGAGAACGTTCTTGCCGATGTGCCGGGCGGCGCGCATGGCGTCCATCGCCGATTCGATCTCGCAGAGCGGCCAGACCGTGTGCGGCAGAGGGGACAGTTCGCCGGCCGCGAGGCGATCCATGATCCGGGCGAGGGAGGCGCCGGCGCGCACCGGATCGGTCCGCTTCAGTTCATCCACGTCGAGGACGGAGTACACGACATCGGGACGCGACGCCGACATCTCCTGTTCGCTCCAGATGCCCCGCTTCCCGATCTCGACGAAGCGGCCGCCGGTGCCCAGACAGGCGAGGCTCGCTTCGATGAAGCCCTCGCTGGTCAGGCTGTTCAGCACGACGTGGACGCCCTCGCCGTCCGTCGCCCGCAGGATCTCGTCGCCGAACGCGGTCTGACGGCTGTCGAACACGTGGGCAACGCCGAGGGAGCGGAGGAAGGACTGCTTGGCGGCGCTGGCGGTCGCGAAGACCTCGGCGCCGGCGGCCTGAGCCAGTTGAATCGCGGCGAGGCCGACGCCGCCGGCCCCCGCGTGGATCAGCACGCGCTCGCCGGCCTGAAGATCCGCCGTCCGGAACGCGAGCTCGGCGGTGACGAAGCAGATGGGCACGGTCGCGAGGGCGGACGTGGAGTGCCCGGCGGGAGCGGGCGCGACGAGCGCCGCATGGGTGACGATCTCCGGGGTGAAGGAACCGAATCCCATCCCGGCCACCAGGTCGCCGGTCGCGAGGCCTTCGACCTCTTCGCCGGTCTCCACGACGCGGCCGACCAGTTCGCGGCCGATCTCGCCTCCGGTGGACACCGCGCCGATGCTCATCAGCGCGTCGACGAAGTTGAGGCCCATCGCCTCGACGGCGACCCGGACTTCGCCGGGTGCGAGATCGGGCCGGGGCCGGGGCTTCGCCCGGAGGGTGGTCAGGCCGGCCTCCGGATCCTCGGGGCCGACGACCCAGTCCGGGTCCTCCGGCAGGGCGAGACCCGAGTCGTCGGCGCCGGGCCGGATCAGGCGCGCGGCCCGGCGGACGCCTCCCCGGTGGGCGATGAGGGTCTCGGAATCGGCGAACAGGAGGTCCTGGGCGAGTTGCGAAGCCGCCGGCGTTTCCGCTGAGGGGTCGAGGTCGATCAGTCTCGGCTGAAGGTGGGACGCCTCCCAGGACATCGTCTTTCCGAAGCCCCAGAGGGCGGCGCCGGCGAGTTCGCCGGACGTTCTTTGGAGGAGGTCCTGCTCGAGGACCTGCGCGCCGCGGGTCACGAACCAGACACCCGCCGTCGGGCCGACGCCGGCGTCGATAGCGCCCTGCGCGAGAGCCAGCGCGGTGGACGCGGCTTGGGTTACGTCCTCCGCCATCTCCTCCGTGGTCGCCGACGCTCCATGTCCGTCCAGGGCCAGGAGGTGGACGAAGCCCCGGAGCGGCGGCTCCTCGGGCAAGCCCTCCAGCAGGGATCGCCAGGCTTCGCGGTCCGTGAGTTCGAGGCCTGCCGTCGTGACACCGGGAACCTCGGCCGGGGGAGCCGCGGCTTCGCCTTCCGCGCGGACCAGAAGAACCGTCTGGTCGCGGGAGGCCAGCTCGGCGGCGAGTCGCTCCGCCGTGCCGGCGCCATCCGCGGCGACGATCCAGGCGCCGGGCGCCGGGGCGACCTCGGCGGGACCCCGGGCGAGGATGACGCTCGAACCGAGGTGTTCGTCGGTGTCCGGATCGCGGGTTCCCAGGAACTCCACGTCCGAGAAGCCGGCGTCAGCCAGTGCCCGGCGCCACTCGTCCGGCCTGGCGAAGGCATGCTCCGCCCGATAGGTGTCGGCGAAGCGCCACCATCCGTCCAGGAGCCCGAAGGTCAGGTCCTGCCAGGTGCGGTGGCGCAGACCTTCGAGGGCGACCAGTTGACCCGACGGGGCGAGCATATGGCGGCAGTGGGACAGCGTCTCGCCCAGGTCCCGGGTTGCGTGGAGCACGTTCGCTGCGATGACCAGGTCGTAAGCGTGAGCGTCGAAGCCCTGTGCCGCCGGATCCGCCTCGATGTCCAGGCGCCGGTACTCGATCGGCGCGCCGGTCGCGGCGAAGCGTTCTTCGGCCTGCGAGAAGAAGCCCGCCGAGATGTCGGTGAACGTGTAGTCCATCCGGTCGGCAGGCAGGCGCGGAAGAACCGCCTCGGTGGCGGACCCGGTCCCCGCCCCGACTTCCAGTATCCGCAGCCGGCGGTCCTCCGGCAGGCCCGCGACGGCCGCCTCGACCGCGTCTCCGAGCATCCGGTTCGCGGAGCGGTTGGCCGGCGCCTGGAGGTACACGCCCGCCGCGCCGGGCCCTTCGTCGCTGAACATCAGCGTCATCGGATCCGTGCTTCCCTGGAGCACCCCGGCGAGAGCCGGGCCGCAGCGGCAGAGCAGGCCGAGTTCGTTGGAGCCGTGGGGGTGCTTGTCCCGAAGCCTCTCGGCGAGAGTCTCGGGGTCCGCCAGGGCTTCGTCCGGGAGCGGGTCGCCGGCTCCGACCGTCACGACATAGCCTCCGTCGGAGGGGCTCAGGATGCCCGCCTCGGACAGGATGGCCAGGAGCCGGCGGAAAAGGCGACCGTGTTCATCGACGACGTTCAGTTCGCGGCGAAGATCCTCGGGGGAGACCTCCGCCTCTGCCCGGCGCTGCCATCCCAATCCCTCGAGCGCCGAGAGGACGTAGGCCTGGGACAGCCGCTCGAGGTCCCGGAGCAGGGTGACCCGGTCCGCCGCTTCGACATCGCGATCCGCCAGGTGCTCGGCGAGGGTGCGCGACTGGTCGGCGACCATCGCCGGGCTGCTCAGGAAGTCCGCGGCCGGCAGGCTTCCGTCCAACGGCTGCTCCCGCCAGGCGACCTCGTACAGGAGATCCTTCATCCCGGCCCTGGCCGAGAGGAGGGCGCCGCGGGTGGCGCGCTTGACCGTGAATCCGAACAGGCCGCCGAGAGGGGCGCCGTCCGTGGAGTAGAACCGGACGTCCCCCGTCACGACCTCGGGCGGCTCGGAAGATGCGGTGTCCTCTCCGTTCCGCGCGGCGGATGTCCTCACGGTTGCGTGGCAGAGGAGCCTGGTCGGCATCGGTCCCGCCACCCACAGCCTCTGCCAGCCGAACGGCATGTACACCGCACCCTGCTCGGAAACGGTGTGGTGGCGGGCCAGCGACAGGACCTGGAAGCAGCCGTCCAGCAGCAGGGGATGCAGTTCCATCCCCGTCGCGTCGACCGAGTCGTTGAGCGCGAGTATGGCCAGGGACTCACCCTCCGTTGCCCAGGCGGACTCGATCGTGTGGTAGGACGGGCCGAGGTAGATGCCGGTCGCGGACCGCATCGCGTAGAACTCGACCGGATCCTGGGGCGTCAACTCGGCCTTGAGCGCTTCCACGTCGAGCGGCGGAAGCGGTTCGACGTCCGGCCTTCCCGAGGAGAGTCGACCCCCGGCGTGAAGGGTCCAGCCCTCCTCGCCCTCTCCCTTCGTGAAGATCTCGAAGGGGCGTTCCGCGAGGTCGTCCGAGCCGTCCAGAACGAACTGCAGGGTGCGGCCTCCGCCGCCCGCTCCGCTTTCGGGATCCTCCTCGTCGAGCATCAGCGGGCTGTAGATCTGCAGTTCGTCCACGACCGCCGGGCCGTCGCCATGGCTCAGCGCCACCGAGACCGCCATGCCGCCGTGGAGCCCGCCGGGGACGACCACCTGCTCGTAAACCAGGTGATCCAGCAGCCACGCGGGATCGGAGGCGAACACTTCCGTCTCGAACATGACCTCGCCGCGGGGCGATTCGTGGCGGACGCCGAGCAGCGGATGTCCGTCGGCCTTGTGACGGCGCTTCGATGTCCGGACCCAGTGCTGGATCCGCTGGAACGGATAGCCCGGCAGGGTGATCCGTCGCCGCGCCTCGCCGGCGAACAGGCCCTCGAACTCGATGTCGAGGCCCGCCTCCCAGGCGCCGGCGACGGCCTCGGTGAAGCCGCCGCTGGTGTCGATGGGCGGCTCCTCGGCGTCGCGGGGCGGACGCCGCAGACTGGCGAGAACCGGCGGGGATCCCGCCGGCGCCGACGCGGGCCAGATCATCGAGACGACGGGCCCCAGGACGGCGTGGGGGCCGATCTCCACGACCGCATCGACTCCCATCTCCGCCAGGGTCTCGACGCTGGCCCGAAACGCCACCGGCTCGCGGGCGTGGCGACGCCAGTACGCGGCGTCCATCCGGTCGTCCGGGTCGAGCAAGCGGCCGGTGATGTTGCTGACCAGGGGGACGGAGGGAGCCGGAGGCGAGGGCGCGATCTCGTTGACGGCGGCTTCCAGCTCGTCCAGGGCGGGTTCGATCAGGGCGCTGTGGTACGCGGGACTCCGGCGCAGCCGGTGCGTCTTGACGCCCTCGGCTTCGAAGCGGCCGAGCACGGCGTCGAGTTCGGCGGCCGGCCCGCTCACCACCTGCTGCGCCCCATTGTCGACGGCAACCGAGAGGTCCGCGTCGTTCGAGCCGGCGTTGTGCTCGGTTACCGTTTCGGCGACGCGGGAGGCGGGGGCGAAGACGGCGGCCATTGCGCCGTCGGCGCGCGTGGCGCCCATCAACGTGCCGCGCGCGGCGGCGTAGCGAAGACCCTGCTCGAGGGTGAAGCCGCCCGCGGCCCGCGCCGCGGCGATCTCGCCCAGGCTGTGGCCGACGACGACGGTGGGCCGGACGCCCAGGCTCTCCCAAAGCGCGACCAGCGCGCACTCCAGGGAGTAGATGGCGGGCTGGGTCCAGGTCGGTTCGTCGAGCAGGCCGTCGGTCCCGTTCTCTCCGAACATGACGTCCAGCAGCGAGACCTCGCGATCCTCGGAGAGCAGCCGGTCACAGCGGTCGAGCACCGAGCGGAACACGGGCTCTCGTTCGTACAGGGCCCTGCCCATTCCGGGCCATTGACTGGCCTGGCCGGTGAAGACGAAGGCCACCTTCTGCGCTGCGCGGGGTGGGTCGCCATCCTGGCCAGCGGCCAGGTCCTCGAGTTGCTGCCGGAGCTGGGCGCTGGCTCCCGGGTCGCTGAAGACGAGGCCGGCCCGGTGCGCGAAGTGGCTCCTCCCGACCGCGGCCGTCCAGGCCAGGTCGGAGAGTTCCGGGTGCGTCTGTTCGTCGAGCCAGGACAGGTAGCGTCCGGCCGTTTCGCGAAGGGCCTCGGGCGACCGGGCCGAGAGCGGCAGGAAGCGGGTTTCGCGAAGCGCCGGTTCCTCGCCCGGCTCCGTTCGGCCGTTGACGGGCAGGCGGAGGCCAGTCGGAAAGGACGCACGGGCGGCGCCGGCCTCGGCCTCCAGCTCGTCGTAGCCCTGCACCAGCACGTGGCCGTTGGTTCCCGACCAGCCGAACGAGTTGACGCCGGCCAGACGGGGCCGACCGGCGTGGAGGGGCCAGTCCGTCATCCCGTCGGTGACGCGGACGGGCAGGCGGTCCCAGTCGATGTTGGGGTTCGGGTTGCTGAAGTTCAGGTGACGGGGAATGACCCCGTGCCTCATCGCCAGGACGGCCTTGATCAGGCCGGCGACGCCGGCGGCGGGTCCGAGATGTCCGATGTTCGTCTTGACGGAACCGACCAGCAGGGGGTGTTCCGCGTCGCGCTCGCGTCCGTAGACGGCCGCCGCCGCGTTCAGCTCGATGGGATCGCCGACGATGGTGCCGGTGCCGTGGGTCTCCAGGTAGTCGACGTCGGAGGGGGAGGCGCCGGCACGCTTCAGGGCCTCCTCCATCGCCTTCTCCTGGGAGGGAGCGCTGGGCACGGTCAAGCCCTGGCTGGCGCCGTCCTGGTTGACCGCCGAGCCGGGAATGACGGCCCAGATCCGGTCACCGTCCGCCTTGGCGTCGCTGAGGCGCTTGAGGACGATCAGGCCGCAGCCCTCGCCGGAGACGAAACCGTCGGCGGCCGCGTCGAAGGTCCAGCACTGGCCCGTGGGCGACAGCATTCCCGCGTTGGCGCGCAGCTCGAGCGGCCGTCCGGCGAACTGGGCGTGGACGCCGCCGGCCAGAACCAGGTCCGCCTCGCCGCGCTGGAGCCCGGCCACGGCCTGGTGGATGGCGACCAGCGAGGATGAGCAGGCGGTGTCGATCGCCATCGACGGCCCTTCGAGGCCGAGAACGAAGGAGACCCGGCCGATGGCCGTGTTCAGCGCGTTGCCGGTGGCGGCGTAGAGCCCGGCCGCGGCCTCGCTCGTGCCGGGATCCGAGATCGCCATGTCCCGGTAGTCCATGATGCTGATGCCGGCATAGACGCCGGTGCGGCTGCCCTTGAGGCTCCCGGGGTCGATGGCCGCGTCCTCGAGGGCCCACCAGCTCACCTCCAGCATCATGCGCTGCTGGGGATCGAGCATCTGCGCCTCGATCGGTGAGATGCGGAAGAACTCCGCGTCGAACAGATCGAGGTCCTCGACGTACGCCCCGAATCGGATGGCCTCGTTGCTGGCGGCGAACTGGGGGAACTGCCGCCCCGGGCGCCCGATGACGGAGCCGGGCGGGCCCTCCACGACCGCGTTCTCGGCGGCCAGGAGCTGTCTCCAGTAGCCGGCGAGGTCCTTGCTGCCGGGGAAGCGGCAGGCCATGCCGATGATCGCTACCGGCTCTTCGCGGGGCGGGCCGTCCGGAGAACCTGGGTGGTGGGTGTTCGACATTGAGCGGCCTCCAGTCGCGTGGAGGACACTCTATTCACCTGGAGGGTCGCAATCTAGGAGCTTGCGTCGCGCGCGCCGGTTGCGCGAGGCGTTTCAGTCGGCCGTTCGCGCGCCGGCATTCAGCAGGTAGCGGTACAGCTTCGCCGTGAGCTTCGGGTCGCTCTCCTCGAGCAGCCGCAGGGCGGAAGCGGTCAGCGTCGCTGTCGTGCAGGGCTCGTCGGCGACGACCGCGGCCGCCGCTGTCGGGGCGGCGACGGGCGCCCGGGGCTCGACCGCGTCGCCCGGCCCCAGTTGGCGGCTGCGCGCGCCGGCTGCGTCGAACACGGAGGCCCGTCCGGCGGTGATCAGCTGGAGCGTGTCGTTCGACTCGCCGGCGGCAAGGAGAGTTTCGCCCTCGGCGTGCTCCCGGGTGTCCAGCCAGTCCCGGAGATCGCCGACCAGCTCCTCGAAGAGGACCTGCCGGTCGAGGTGACGCTCCATGTCGGCGCCCACGGTCTCCAGCAGGGAAGGCTCTCCGCCTTCCGCGTCGTCGGGCGGCTCGTAGGAGGAGATCAGCACGTCCTCGCAGTGTTCCAGCGCCTGATCGTCATCCGGAGCGAAGACGACGCTGCCGAACACCGGCGGCGGCAGGTTCCGCTGCAGCTCCTTTTCGAGCGTGGCGGGGGCCCTGCTCATGACCACCCGGGTGCCGGCGCGGCGAGCGGCCAGGATGAAGCGGCACATGGCGCTGACGGTCGAGAAGTCGAGGCCGGATACAGCCTTGAAGTCGAGCACGATGCACACAGGCCTGGGCTCTTCGCCGAGTGACCCCTGGAGCCGGTCCGCCAGCGGATAGCCGGCGCCGAAGAAGATGTAGCCCCGAAGCCTGTAGCCCCGGACCCGCGACCCCTCGGCCCGCAGGATCGCCCGGTCCGGTATCGGGCGGACGCGATGGCTTCGCTCGTCCCGCAGGGAGAAGGTTGCGTCGACGACGTCGACCCGACTCAGGCGCACGACGAAGAAGAGGATCGTGATCAGCATGCCGATGGCGACGCCTTCGAGGAATCCCAGGGCCAGGATCGTCACGAAGATCACCAGGATGATCGCGTAGTCGCTCAGCGGCAGGCGCTTGCGGACCTTCAGCAGCCACTGGTCGAGCAGTGCCACGCCCGTGAACAGCAGGACCCCGCCCATGAGCGGCACGGGCACGAGTGTGAGCAGGACGTCGCCGAAGATCAGCGGCGAGGCGGTCACCACCGCCACCGCGATGCTGGTCGACTTGAGGCCGGCGCCGAGCATCAGGTTGCGAAGAGAGGTCGGAACGACGTACGTGCCGGGCGGCGCGCCGCCGAGACCGGCCGCCAGGCTTCCGAGTCCGACGGCGCCGAACTCCCGGTTCCAGTCCAACTCGCGACCGGACGCCAGCTCGATGCCGCCGATGTACAGGGCGGTGCAGAGCAGGGTCACCAGGATGAGTACGAGGATGTTCGGAATCTGAGGGCCGACCGCGCTCCAGTCGATGCGCGCCGCATCGTCGAGTGCCATGGGAGGCCACAGGTCCGATCCCGAGATGCCCGCGAACAGGAGGCCCCTGTCCTGCGCCTCCTGGGTCGAGACACCGAAGCGCGCCATGCCGAAGTGCAGGAGGCCCGTGCCGGCGATGAAGCTCCCCGGCATCAGCAGGGGGCTGGGCCAGCGGCGGCTGGCGAAGTACAGGCCGAGGCCGTAGGCGACGCCGACGCCCCAGTTCGTGACGACGAGCGGATCGAACAGCGATGCGAGCGCTTCGGCCTCGAGCCGCACGCCCATGAGCCTCAGAGCCACGACGCAGGCGAGTCCGCCCGTGCCCGCGACGAAGCCGGACGAAACGGGGTAGGGAAAGAAACGCACGAGGTTGGCGAGGCGGAAGCGCTCGATGAGGAGAGCGCAGGCCGCCGTCGCGACCGAACCCACAACGATGATCGCGACCATGGTTGGCAGCAGCTCGTCACGGGTAGCGGTGAGCGAACCGCCGATCACCCCGAGGGCGATCATCGTCGCCATCGTGGGCCCGGCGGCGGCGCCCGCAAAGCCGCTTCTGAGCCCGGTCACCACGCAGGCGGCGGCGGTGCCGAACAGGATCAGCCCGATGCCCTGGGACAGGTAGGGCGCGAGCTGTCCCGAGAAGGCCAGGCTCACAAGGGCCACCTCGCCGATGATCAGACTGATGCCGGAGACGAATCCGACCGTGAGCACGGTGAACGCCTTTCGGAGTGCCGCATTCGACGCAAGGCCGGCCTGCAGCCCTCTCCCGGGGGGTTCTCCAGTCATCTCGCGCGCACTTCCCTCCGCAGACTACCCAACTGGAAGGACCGTGCGCGCGCACCGGCTGGACAGCTTCGGGACGTCGCGTCAGAGTTCGTGGCTTGAGGGGAAGATCGCAGAGGAAACTGGCGGCGTGGGCCGCGTTGGTGCCAGTCGCCGGCGTTGGACTAACTGGCTGTGGTCCGCGCGCAACGCCAGTTGAAGTAGTCGATCTGGTCGAGGAGTTCCGGTACGCCGAGGTCAGACGGGAGCGGCCGCAGATCGACCTGGGAACCCCCTCAGCGGCTGCTGCCCTGGTCGGTGGCTGGTCCTGGAACGAAACCGATCCCCGGGGGGCCACGTTCGTATGGGCAGTCGGGCCGCGTTCCGAGGTCGGTGTGTTTCTGGCGTGGGCGCGGGAACTGGAGGTCCGAATGCGGTGCCGCGCGTTTCGCTATCCGGGGGCGCAGGCGCAGATCGTGGGCGTCTTCTGGGACGACGTGGAGGTCGCGTCTCTGGAGTTCGATGCCGGCTTCACGGAGGGCGGATTCGTCGTGCCGGCGGAACGGGCGACTCCAGGCAGTCACCGGCTCGCCCTGGTCCCGGCGTACTTCGGGCGGCCTGAGGGGAGCGGAGACGCCGTCCAGGCGCCTAGGCACTCCCGGAAGCTGTCGTTTGCCTGCGACTGGATTGCGCTCGGGGATGGCCCAGTGGCCGGCGAAGCGCGCGGCGAAGGCGACACGCTCTGGATCCCGGCGGCCAGCGAGGTTTCCTTCTTCCTGGAACCGGAGAACGAGCTCGAGTTGCAGTGGGAGGGCGTCGCTCCTCGGGGCATCAGCAGCCTCGACATCGTGTGGGAGTTCGAGGGTACGGCGCCAGTGACGGGGTCCATCACCTCGGAGTCCACTCCGCCGCTGCGCCTGCCGCTGCCGCCGGCGGGTGAGCAGGTGGCGCACACGGCCGACGGCGACGGGTTCGCGCCCGTTCAACCGGCGCGGCTCGTGCTGCGCGCCGCCGGGGGAGGTGCGGATTCCGGTGAGGAGGAGGCAGGCATCGTTCTGCGGCGGCCGCGGCTGACCGCCGACGCGCGGATTTTGCGGCTGCCGGATCGAAACGCCGGGCGAGCGCCTATGGAAGCGCCGGCGGCGTCGGAGCCCTCTTCGCGTGCGGGCGAACGACCGCCCGAGTCGATCCTGCTCTGGATCGTCGACACGCTGCGGGTCGACCGGCTCGGTCTGTACGGTCACGACCGGCCGGCATCGCCGAACTTCGACGCCCTGGCGGAACGCTCGACCGTGTTCGAACACGCGGTCGCGCAGTCGTCGTGGACGCGGCCGGCCGTCGCCACGCTGCTGACCGGAGTGGGGCCCGAACGCCATGGCATCCGGGAACTGGACCACGGCCTGGAGGAGTCCTTCGCCACCCTGCCGGAGCGGCTGCGGGAACTCGGATACGCCACGGCGGGCTTCTCCGCGAACGCGAACGTGACCGGCGGCACCGGGTTCGGGCAGGGTTTCGATCGTTTCGAGTACGAAGCGGTCGACGTGGACGAACTCGCGGAGCGGGCGCTCGTCTGGCTGGACGAGCTGACGGCCCGCTCTCCGGAGCAGCCGTTCTTCTTGATGATCCTGGGCGTCGAGCCGCACGCCGCATTCGCGCCGGCGGAACCGTTCCGCAGCCGGTTGGCGGCGGCAGTGGACGATCCCGAACTGGGTTCGACAGCGCACATGAGGGCGCTCGCCAGCAAGGACGTTCCGTCGACGCCGGCGACGGTGGAGAAGCTGTTCCTCCTCTACGACGCGGAGATCGCCTGGAACGATCACGTCTTCGGGGAACTACGACGCGCATTGGACCAGCGGAGCCGGAACCCTCTCGTCGCGGTCATCGCGGACCACGGCGAAGCCTTCGAGGAGCGGGGCGTCTTCGGCCACGCCTGGGATCTCCATCGGGAGGTGCTCGACATCCCGTTCCTGATCCACCGGCCGGGCCAGACGGAGGGCCGGCGCGTGGCGCTGCCGGTGCAGCAGGCGGATCTGCTGCCGACCCTGATGGAGATCGCCGGCGGCGAGCCGGGGGCGGGGATCGAAGGCGACAGCCTGGTGCCCCTGCTTGGTCCCGAGCCGGCCGCGGCTGCGGATTGGTCCGAGGGCCTCTCCGACCGGCTCATCCTCTCGACGATGGATACCTTCCGCCGTCCCGCCGCCTCGCTCGTGCGCGGTCGCTACAAGCTGATCGAGCTGCGCCGTCCCGGACATGCACCGAGCCGGCAACTGTTCGACCGGGTGGAAGATCCGGAAGAGCACCGCGATCTGGCCGGCGAACGGCCGATCCTGGCTGGTCGTATGGCCCGGTTGCTGCGTGAGGAGTTGGAACTCTCGCGACGCGGCGCGGTCCCGGCGCCGGAAGTCGAGTTGGACGAGGACACCCGCCGCGGGCTCCAGGCGCTCGGCTACATCGAGTAGACCGTTGTTATAGTGCTTTCCCGCGTGAACAGGCTCCCTGTTGGCACCGGTGCCGCACTGGCGGTCGCCTCTCTCCTCTCCGCCGCCGTTGCGGCGGCGCAGCCGGCCGACCCGCCACTCGACGTGCTGATGCGCGCCACCGACGACGCGATGCGGGGCGACTCCAGCGAGAGCCGGATCACGATGCGGATCAAGACGGAGCGCTGGCAGCGTGAGTTGCGTCTTCACGTCGTCTCGGAGGGCACTGAGACGGCTCTGGTGCGGATCGAAGCACCGGCGAAGGAGCGCGGCACGGCCACACTCAAGGTCGAACAGAACATCTGGAACTACCTGCCCAAGGTCGACCGGACGATCAAGGTGCCGGGGTCGATGATGCAGGCGGCGTGGATGGGCAGCCACTTCACGAACGACGACCTGGTCCACGAATCCCGCTACAGCGAGGACTTTGAGTGCGCCTACCGTGAACGGCCGGCGGACGGCTCCGGACATTGGCTGGTGCGCTGCATCCCGCTGCCGGATGCTCCGGTCGTGTGGGGCGCGATCGACGCCCGGTTCCGGGCGCAGGACATGCTGCTCGACCAGGCCGAGTACTTCGACGAGCGCGACCGTCTGGTGCGCACGATCCGTTACGAGGACTTCGGTCCGCTGGGCGGCAGGACGCTGCCGCGGCGGATGCGGGTGATTCCGGCGGACGATGCCGACGAGTTCACCGAGATCGTCTACGAGGAACACGCGTTCAACGTCGATCTGCCGGCGGGTACCTTCTCGCTGCGGTCCTTGCGGCAATAGCCAAAGGCACGACCGGATGAAGATCCTCCGCATGGCCTGGCGCAACCTGTGGCGGAACGGTCGCCGCACGCTGGTCACGGTCGGTGCGATGACCCTGGCCTTGTGGGCGATGGTGCTCTACACGTCGCTCATGCAGGGGATGCTGGGCAGCATGGAGAGCACCCTGCTCGACGTGGAGCTGGGCGACTTCCAGATCCACGCCGACGGCTACCGTGAGCGGCCTTCCATCTGGGAGCGGATCGAGGATCCGGACGCCGTGCTCGAGGCGCTGGACAAGACCGGGTTGCGGTCGAGTGCTCGCTTGCTCGGCGGCGCCCTGGTCGCTTCGGGCGACGCGTCGACCGGGGCGTTGCTCAAGGGGCTCAGACCCGACCGGGACGCGCAGGTGAGCGATGTCCACCAGCGCCTCGACCGGGGTGAGTGGCTGGATCCGGCCGATGCCTCCGGCGTGGTGCTCGGGTACAGGCTCGCACGGACGCTTGGAATTGACGTCGGCGACGAACTCATCGCGCTCAGCCAGGCGACCGACGGCAGCATGGCGAACGACCTGTTTCGGGTCCGGGGCGTGCTGCAGAGCCTGAGCGAGGAGACGGACCGCGCGACCGTGTTCCTCGTGGAGAACCAGTTCCGCAGCTTCTTTGCGCTCGAGGACGGAGCGCACCAGGTCATCATCCGCAGCGGGGAAGGACAGACCCTCGACGCTGCCGGGGAGATGGCCCAGGAGGCCATTGCGGCGAGCGCACCCGAGGCCGAGGTGAAGAGCTGGAGGGATCTCCTGCCGGGTCTCGCGAACATGTTCGATTCCGCTCAAGCCGCCGTCCAGGTCGTGGCCTTCGTGGTCTACGTCGTGATCGCGATCATGATCCTGAACGCGATGCTGATGGCGGTCTTCGAGCGGATCCGCGAGTTCGGCGTGCTGAAGGCGATCGGCGTTTCGCCGCGACGGGTGCTGGCGCTCATCCTTACCGAGGGCGCTCTGCAGGCGGCGCTGGCGATCGCCATCGGGCTGGTGGCCAGCCTGCCCACGCTCTGGTTCGTCACCACACGGGGGATCGACGTCGGCCAACTGGGCGGAACCGCCATCATGGGCGTTTCGATGGACCGGATCTGGACGGGAGCGGTCAGCCCGGCGACGATCGCCGGGCCGGTCTTCATCCTGCTGTTCATCGTCGGGCTGGCGGTCCTGTTCCCGGCCTTCAAGGCGGCGCGGATCAGCCCGATCGAGGCGATCCATCACCAGTAACGGGGACCGCGTGAGGAGAGGGGAAGGAACATGAAGGGACCGAACGTCGCTACCCTGGCCTGGCGCAACCTGTGGCGAAACCGCCGGCGCACCCTGCTGACGATGGGCTCGATCGTCTTCGGCGTGTTCCTGGCGGTCGTGTTCACGGCGATGCAGGATCGCAACTGGAAGGACATGATCGATCTGGCCGCCCGCCTCGGCGGGGGCCACGTCAGCCTTCAGCATCCCGAGTACCTCGATACGCCGACGCTGACCCGCACCGTCGTCCGCGACGAGGTGGTGGACGCGGCGCTCGAGGGTGAGGCCCGTCACATCGCCCACGCCGTCGACCGGGTCATCGGACCGACAATGTTGGCCACGGCGGGCGAGAACTTCAGTGCCGCCTTCATCGCGTTCGACCCGGAGGCCGAGGACGAGACGACCCTGTCCATCCTGGAGGCGCTGGACCAGGGCTCGGCCCTTGAACCCGGCGACCGCGACGGGGTGATCCTGGGCCACAGGCTGGCCAGCAACCTGGGGATGGAACTGGGCGACAAGGTGGTCTACACCCTGACCGACAGGAACGGCGAGATCGTTAGCGGCCTTGCACGGTTGCGCGGAACATTGCGGACCAACGCGCCGACGGTCGACGGCGGTTTCTGCCTGCTGCCGATCGGCACGGTGCGCGACCTGCTCGGCTACGGAACGGACGAGGCGACGCTGGTCGCCGTCTTCCTGAAGGACCAGCGGAGGAGCGGCGGGATCGCCGGCCGGCTGGACCGGGAACTGGGCGAGTCGGTGGCGGCTCTTCCCTGGAACACGAGTCAGCCGCAACTGGCGGCGTTCATCGCGCTCAAGGTCGGCGGGGCGGTCGTCATGGAGATTCTGATCGCGGTGCTGGTCGCGGCGGGGATCTTCAACACCCTGTTCGTCAGCGTGATGGAGCGGCTGCGGGAGTTCGGGATCATGCTCGCGATCGGCTGGAGTCCGGGCCGGCTGTTCCGGCTGGTCATGATGGAGAGCGCCTGGCTGGCGGTCCTCGGTCTCGTCGGCGCCTTCCTGATCACGATCGGGCCCTACCTCTACCTGTCCTCGGCGGGCCTCGACCTGACCGCGTTCTATGGCGGCACGGTGGAGGTCGCCGGCGTCGGCCTGGACCCGGTCCTCAAGATCGGCATCTTCCCGCGCAACGCGGTGCTGATCTGCCTGTTCGCGGTCGTGGCAACCCTCGCTTCGGGCATCTATCCGGCCTGGCGCGCGGGCCGGGTGCAGCCCGTCGACACGATCAAGGTGGTGTGACATGGGGGAAGGACCGGTCATTTCGCTGCGCGACGTCACGAAGGTCTACCGTCAGGGCAGCGTCGACATCCACGCGCTGCGCGACCTCTCGATGGAGGTCCAGCCGGGCGAGTTCACCGTCATTTGCGGACCTTCCGGCTCCGGCAAGACGACCATGCTGAACCTGATCGGCGCGCTCGACGCGGCGACTTCGGGTTCGATCGTGCTCGAAGGCAGGGAACTCGGCGGCCTGAACAAGAAGGAACTCAGCGAGCTGCGCCGCGACCGGATCGGCTTCGTGTTCCAGGCCTACAACCTGATGCCGGTCCTGACCGCCTACGAGAACGCGGAGATGGTGCTCTGGGTCCAGGGCGTGGACGCCGCGACCCGGCGCGAGCGAGTGATGGCTCTGCTGGAACAGGTCGGGCTCAAGGGGATGGAAGACCGGCGGCCCTCGGAGCTCTCGGGCGGGCAGCAGCAGCGGGTCGCGATCGCCCGCGCGATCGCCAGCAACCCGGCCGTGGTGCTTGCCGACGAGCCGACCGCGAATGTGGACTCGGAGACGGCGGAGACGCTGCTCGGCCTGATGGAGGAGTTGAACGGGGAGCAGGGCGTGACCTTCCTCTTCTCGACTCACGATCCGCAGGTCATGGAACGGGCGCGTCGGGTGGTCCGGCTCGTGGATGGACAGATCGCGAACGACGACCGTCGGTGACCTGCTGCGGCTCGCCGCAGTCGGCTGGCTGCTGCTGCTCAGTACCGAGTCGCCGGCCGCCGCGCAGACGGTGGTGGGCGGCGATGTACGCGTCTTTGCCTTCCGGGTCCTGGAGGAGACGGACCTGGCTGGCGACGGCGAGCCGGCGGAAGAGAACGGCGCCGCGGCTGGGGCCGGCGGGGTCGAACTCGGGATCCTGCGGCTCAAGCTCGACTCCCGCTGGCAGGCCTCATCCCGAAATCGCTTCCGTTTCGAAGTGCACGGCCTTGCACAGGCCACGTCGCCGCCCGGAAGCGGCGCCGTCACCTCCATTGCGACCGGCGGTACGCGGAGATTCTTCGACCTGGAACGGGACTCCTTCAGTGGCGGCGATCTGGCCGGAACGACGGAGATCGACCGTCTGAACCTGCGCTGGGACCGGCCCGGGTTCCGGATGGTCCTGGGCCGCCAGGCGATCACCTGGGGGGTGAACTACTTCTGGCCGGTCCTCGACCTGTTCGCGCCGTTCGCGCCGCAGCGCATCGACCGGGACTACAAGCCCGGAGTCGACGCACTCCGCTTCACCGTTCCGGTGGGCGATCTTTCCGAGGTCGAGGTCATCGCCGCCGGCCAGGGAACGCGCACGCCGGACGACCTCAGCTTCGCCTCGCTCGGCCGTTTCCACAGCGAGCTGGGCGAGGGCCCATCGAGCGTCGACTTCGGCTACATGGTGGGCGGCTTCCACCGGGACTTCGTCCTCGGCGGTTTCTTCTCGGCGGATGTCCGCGGCACCGGCCTGCGCGGCGAAGTCTCCTGGACCAGTCCGGGCTGCGATGCGGAGAGCACCCACCCCGTGTTTGGCTGCGGCGATTTCTGGCGCGTCACGGTGGGCGTCGACCGCCTCCTGACGCCGCGACTGACCCTGATCGCCGAGGCGAGCTGGAACGGCTTCGGCGCCGGCGGGGCGGCGGACTATGCGAGGCTGGCCGAGGCGGACCGCGTGCGGCGGGGCGAAGTCGTGTCGCTCGGCCGGCGTTACGCCGGGATCTCCCTGGGATGGCAGGCCCTCCCGCTACTGACCGTCAGCGGTGCCGTGCTCTACAACCGGGAGGATTCCTCGGCCCTGTTCCAGCCCGGCATCACCTGGTCCGTGTCCGACCACGTGTCGTTTGGCGCGGGCTTGATCGCCTCGACGGGACGCGGTGTCCGCGACGGTGTCCTCGGCAGTGAGTACGGGGCGGTGCCGGTGGTGGCCTGGTCGTCCCTGACGGCTTACTTCTAGAGTCGCGGATCTTTACGGGTTGTTCACGAACCGTCGGCTACGCTCCGCGGGCGTGAAGAACCTGACAACGAGACCCGCCTTCGTCCCATGCACCCTGGCTCTCGCGGCCGCCCTGGTTGCCGCCTGCGGCGGCGGTAGCGGCTCCCGCAGCGTGATTCAGAACAAGGGCTCCGACACCCTGGTCAATGTCGCCCAGGCGTGGGCCGAGGAGTACGCCGCCTTGAGGCCCGGTACCGCGGTCGCGGTGACCGGCGGCGGGTCGGGGACCGGTATCGCCGCGATGATCAACGGCACGGTCGACATCGCGAACTCCAGCCGCAAGATGAAGGACTCCGAGCTCGAGTTGGCGCGCGGCAACGGCAACGAGCCGATCGAGTTCGTCGTCGGCTACGACGCACTGGCGATCTTCGTCCATCCCGACAACCCGCTGGACGAGATCTCGCTGGAGCAGTTGGCCGCGCTCTACGGCGAGGGCGGCGACATCGACACCTGGAGCCAGTACGGCGTCGAGGTGCCGGGCTGCGGCAGCGACGAGATCGTCCGCGTCAGCCGGCAGAACAACTCCGGCACCTACGTCTACTTCCGCGAGGCGGTGCTCGGCGACCGGCGCGACTTCCGGCTCGGCTCGCGCGACATGCACGGCTCGAAGGACGTGGTCGACCTGGTCGAGAACACGCCCTGCGCGATCGGTTACAGCGGCCTCGCCTATGCCAATGACCACGTGAAGATGCCCTGCGTCAGGCAAGGCGAGGACGGCGACTGCGTGTCTCCCACGGTCGAGACCGCGATCGACGGTTCCTATCCCATCGCGCGCCCGCTGTTCATGTACACCGCGGGCGAGCCCGAGGGCGCGATCGGCGAGTACATCGACTGGGTGCTCAGCGACGAGGGCCAGTGCATCATCTACGACAAGGGTTACGCGCCGCGCGGCGACGTGGACTGTTCCTGAGCGGGAACAGGCCGGGAATGACGCGGCGCCACTGGTTCCCCGGCGGCCGGCTTGCCTGAACTGGCGCACGCCGCGGACCGGCGGGATGCCGCCTGGTGGGTCGACCGCGCGGTCCAGATTCTCGTGCTGGCCGGTGGGTTGTCGGCGATCGTCTTCATCGCCGGGATCTTCGTGTTCATCACCCGCGAGGGCGCCGGCTTCGTCTTCGATCGCTTCGACTTCCGCGAGTTCTTCGGTTCACCGCGCTGGACGCCGACCTCGAGCCACAACCCGACGTACGGCGCGCTCGCCCTGATCGCGGGCACGGCCTCCGTGACCGGACTCGCCATGGTCGTCTCCGTGCCGTTCTCGCTCGGCGCCGCGATCTACATCGGCGAGTTCGCCACCGGCCGCGTGCGCGAGACGCTGAAGGTGCTCGTGGAGCTCCTGGCCGCGATCCCGTCCGTGGTCTGGGGGTTCATCGGGCTGTCGATCATGAACCCGCTGATCATCCAGGTCTTCGACGTGCCCGTCGGCCTGAACGTGCTGAACTCCGGGGTCATCCTGGGGCTGATGGCGGCTCCGATCATGACGACGATCGCCGAGGATGCGTTGAAGGCGGTGCCCGACACATACCGGGAGGCGGCCGAGGCGATGGGGGCGACCCGCTGGCAGGTGACCTTCAAGGTCGTGCTGCCCGCGGCCCGCAACGGTCTGGTCGCGGCGACGCTGCTCGGCGTCGGACGCGGGTTCGGCGAGACGATGGCGGTGCTGATGGCCAGCGGCCACTCGATCAACCTGCCGACGAGTCCCTTCGACTCGGTGCGGGCGCTGACCGCGACGATCGCCGCCGAACTCGGCGAGACCGCCGCCGGTTCCGATCACTACGGGGCGCTCTTCACGCTCGGCATCTTCCTGTTCCTGGTCACCTTCGCGATCAACTTCGCCGCCGACGTGTTCGTGCGGGGAGGCCAGCGCAAGCACCGCCGCCGGGGCCGCCGGCCGGCCGCGTCGGCGAACCCGTAGCGAGGCGCCATGTTCGAAGCGACGGCACAGAACCGCAACAACCGGAAGGTCGAGGGTCTCTTCCGGCTCCTCTTCCTGTGGATGACGTGCATGCTCATCCTGCCGGTCGCTCTGATCCTCGGCGTGCTCGTCTACCGGGGCGGTCCGGCCATCTCCTGGGAGTTCCTGTTCACCCAGCCGCTCAACAACATGACCGCGGGCGGCATCCTGCCGGCCCTGGTCGGCACGGTGTGGCTGGTCGTCGTCGCCCTGATCGCCTCGGTGCCGGTCGGCGTCGCGGCGGCGCTCTACCTGAGCGAGTACGCGCCGGACAACCGCCTCACCCGGGCGATCAACCTGGCGATCATCAACCTGGCCGGCGTGCCGTCGATCGTCCACGCCCTCTTCGGCCTCGGTGCCTTCGTCATCTTCTTCCGCTTCGGCACGAGCATCCTGGCCGCCAGCCTGACCCTGGCGGTCATGACCCTGCCGGTCGTCATCGTCGCCACTAGGGAGTCGCTCCAGACCGTGCCACTCGCCTTCCGTGAGGCCTGCTGGAACATGGGCGCGACGCGCTGGCAGACGATCCGCAAGATCGTGCTTCCGAACGCGATCAGCGGCATCCTGACCGGCGTCATCCTGGAAGTGTCCCGCACGTCGGGCGAGACGGCTCCGATCATGTTCACTGGCGCCGCGGCCTTCATCCCATTCCTGCCGCAGGGAGTGCTCGACCAGACGATGGCGATGTCGCTGCACCTGTTCGTCATCTCGACCCAGGTGCCGGACGTGCCGGAGCACATGCCCTTCGGCGTCGCCCTGGTCCTGATCTCCATGGTGCTGGCGATGAACGGGATCTCGATCGCCTTCCGCGTCTACCTGCGGGGTCGCAAGAAGTGGTGAGCGTTCCGGTCCAGGCGAGCGAGGCAGCAGGCTACGCGATCGAGGTCGAGGACCTGGCGATCGGCTACCACGGCAAGCCGGCGCTTTCCGGCGTCACGCTCCAGGTGCCGACGCACGAGATCTTCGGCATCATCGGACCGGCGAACAGCGGCAAGACCTCGTTTCTGCGCGCCATCAACCGGATGGACCTGATGACGGCGGGCATGGAGGTGTCCGGCAGCGTGCGGGTCGAGGGTCGGGACGTGCGTAGTTGGCGCAATCCCTACGCCCTGCGGCAGCGGATCGGCGTCGTTTTTCCGCTGCCGGTCGGCCTGCCGCTGACGATCTACGACAACGTCGCGCTGTCGTCCCGGTTGCGGGGCACGCGGAAGAAGGCAGAGCTGGATGTGATCGTCGAACGCTGCCTCCGCCGGGCGGCGCTCTGGGACGAGGTCAAGGACCGGCTCGATTCCCTGGGCAGCCTGCTCTCGGGCGGCCAGCAGCAGCGGCTGACGATCGCCCGCGCGCTGTCGCAGGACCCGTCGATCCTCCTGCTCGACGAGTTCTCGATCGCGGTCGATCCGGTGACGACGATGCGCATCGAAGAGGTGCTGGCGGAGCTCAAGTCCGAGATGACGATCGTGCTGGTCACGAATCTCGTCCAGCAGGCGCGGCGGCTGGCCTCGCGGACCGCCTTCTTCCTGACCGGCGAGCTGGTCGAGGTCACCGAAACGGAGGTGATGTTCGAGGGCGGCGCCCAGGATCCGCGCACGACCGCCTACGTCGAAGGGAAGTTCGGATGAGCGTGGCGGAACCGGCGACCCCGGGCGCCGCCGACGCCTCGGCGGCGATCCTGGTCGAGAAGCTGAACCTCTGGTACGGCGACTTCCAGGCCCTGCTCGACGTGGATCTTCGGGTGCGAGCCGGCGCGATCACCTCCCTGATCGGCCCTTCCGGCTGCGGCAAGACGACGCTGCTGCGGTCGATCAACCGGATTAACGAGCGTCTCGGCTACGTCCGCACGACCGGAAGCATCCGGCTCTGGGGCCTCGATGTGCTCGATCCTTCGGTCGAGCTGGCGCAGCTTCGCAAGCAGGTCGGCATGGTCTTCCAGCGCCCCAATCCGTTGCCGTTGTCCGTGCGGGACAACGTCCTGTTCGGAACCCGTGTCCACCTGCCCGACGGGCGACCGCCGAACAGGGTCGAGAGCGACCGGATCGTGGAGGAGGCGCTGCGCGAGGTGCTGCTTTGGGACGAACTGAAGGACTCGCTCGACCGCCGCGGCACCGAGCTCTCGCTCGAGCAGCAGCAGAAGCTGTGCATCGCCCGCCTGCTGCCGGTCAAGCCGAGACTGCTGCTGATGGACGAACCGTGCTCGGCGCTCGATCCCGCCGGCACCGAGGCCGTCGAGGAGCTGATCTGGAAGCTCCGCGGCGACTACACGATCCTGATCGTCACCCACAACATGGCGCAGGCCCGCCGGGCGAGCGAGGAATGCGTGTTCATGCTGCTCGGCGAGATCATCGAGCACAGCGACACGGCCTCGATGTTCCTGAATCCGGCGGACAGCCAGACCGCGGCCTACATCGAGGGGCGGTACGGCTGAGGACGCCGCGCCGTCGCCAAGGGCGCGGACGATTCCGGCGCCTGGCGCTCAGCTATCGGCGCCTTCGATGCGAGCCTTGAGCGCCTCGAAGTCGGCCTTGGTGCTTTCCTGGACGGGGGCCTTCATCAACTGGGGCAGCCACTTGCCGAGCAGGTTCTTGGGACGGATCTCCAGTCGGATCTCCACCTGCGTCCGGCCTTCGCCCACCGGGGTGAGGGTGTAGATCGAATGCCAGCGCGCTCCGGCGCCGTTGGACATGTACCGGACTCGCCGGTGGGGCTCGTACTCGATGCACGTGACGACGTTCTGGTGCAGCTTGGCGAACTTCGCGAACGCCACCTGGATCGGGGTCCAGTCCCGGATCTCCCGGAACTGCGCGCCGACTCCCATTTTATTGTCGGAAACGAACTCCACGCTCAGCATCTCGGGAATCGCCTCCCCGTGGCGGCCGCCGTGGGCGAGCGTCGCGAACACGGTTTCCTGGTCGGCGTTCCAGGTGTCGATCTCTCTCGCCACGAGGATCGGCTTCGAGTCTCCGACCTCGATCCCCGGGTCCGGCTGCCCCGAACCTGCATTTGAATCAGGCATGTTGCTCCCCTGCTTGGAGGCGGCTCGAGTCCTGCCTCTCGTGAACGTCCGCCGTCCACGGCCCGACGACGCCGACGGCCGTGTCGTTCCGGTTCGGTGGATCGGTGGACCGGGGCTCCAGCCGGAGCCGGTTGACCAGAGACGCCATACCGAACACGAAGATTCGGCGGGCGATGTCCATTCCCTGGCAGAAGTGGGGGCCCAGCCCGAACGGTATGTAGGCATGGGCCGGGCAGTGTGGCGGCGATTCCTCGAGCCAGCGCTCCGGCCGGAAGTCCGACGGCCGATCCCAGTGCTCGGATCCGTGGTGCAGAGCCCTCATCGCCACGTGAACGAGCGTGCCCCTGGGAATCAGGTAGCCGCCCAGCACGCGATCCTCGGTTGCCTCCTTGGGCAGCATGACGGCGGTCGGAGGATCGATCCGGAGCACTTCGTCGAGGACGGCGCCGGTGTACGGCAGCCGGTCGAAGTCGGCGGGCTGGACGCTGCCGCCGTTCAGGACCGCGTCCGCCTCCCGCTCCACCTTCAGACGGACGTCGGGATTCCTGGCCAGGTAGTGGACGCCGAAGGTGAGGGCGCTGGTCGGCGCGTCGATGAAGCCAGTCAGCAGGATGATCAGCTCGTCCCGGATCGCCTGATCGGAGTCCAGACCACCCGCGGCGCCCTCGAGGTCCAGGGCCCGCACGTACTGCGCGACGACGTCCCTGCCGGAGTAGCCGGAGTCACGGGCTCTCCGCATGGCGCCGTAGATCGCGGCGTCGACGAGCCCGACGCTCTTCCTGCCTCGTCGGAGGACCGGCAGCGGCAGGGACTTGAACAGTCTCGGCCCGGGCAGGATGTCCAGCAGCAGGTACGTCTTCTGGAGCGTGAGCGTGTCCTCTCCCAGTTGACGGGGCAGCTCGACGCCGCGGCCGAGCACGATCTCGACGATCGCGTCCCAGGCGAAGCGTTCGAACTCCTTGACGAGGTCGACGCCCTGGCCGGCAGCGAGTCGTTCTCTCAGGATCGTCGCCTGTTCGGCGATGACCTCCGCGTAGGCGCCCTCGGAGTCGCCGGCGAAGACCGATGTCATGAACTCGGCTCTTCGCCGGTGCTCCTCGCCCTGGTGCAGCGAGATCGAGCCGTACTTCCAGTCGTCCGACAGATCGCCCGGGAACCAGGGTCGGAAGTACTGCTGCTGTGTGACCAGGACCTCGCGAACGAGTTCGGCGTCGAAGACGACGCAGCACTTCATGAAGGGAAGCTCGAAGGAGACGACCTCTCCGTAATCGCGACGGAGTTCGTCCGCGAACGCGCCGAAGTTCTCCGTTCGCTGCCGGAGGTTGTGGAGCCGGCGACCTTTCGGCCCGGGGGGGTACTTCACTCTGGGCCGGAGTCTATGCCCTGTGCACCGTTACACTCTGCCCATGAACGACATGCGGCCTCAGCTTCCGCCGGGCCCGCCACGGAAGAAGCTCCAGACGATGCGCCGGCTGGCGGCCGACTACACCGGTTTCTTCCACTGGCTTCACGAACACTGGGGCGACATCGTCTACTTCGAAGTGCCCAACGGTGGGCACTGCGCGGTCTTCGACCCGGATATCGCCGAGGACTTGGTGCGGAAACCCGAGTTGTTCCAGAAGGACACTCCGGCTTTCGCCTTCGAGGTCATTCAGTCCCCCTGCCTGGCCAGGACGCCGTTCGGCGACGAGCACCGACGCCTCACGGACCTCACGGTCACCGCGTTCACCCCCGAGCGGACGGCGGCGTTCAGGCGGATCGCCGTCTTGGAGGCGTCGTCCTTCGCCGAGGAGCTCACGGAGGGAAGCACCGTCGACTTCCGGGCCGAGGTCGAGCGCTACACATGGAACGCGCTGACGACTTCGATGCTCGGCGCCGGGCGTGAACTGGGCCCGGGGCCGGGTCTGGCCATGATGAGAGCGGCCAAGCTCAGTTTCATCGTGTTCGCCATGCCCGGATACAGGCTGATCAGGAAACTGCCCCTGCCGCACGATCTGAAGGCGCGCAAGGCGATCAGACCGCTCGATGCGGCCGTGTACGACTCGATCCGGAAGGCCAGGGATCCCGACAGCCGGGAAACGAGCCTGATCGCGCACTTTGTCCAGGCGACGGAGCGGGGAGAGTCGGACTGGTCATTCAGCAGTGACTCGGAGATTCGCGACGAGGCGTACGCGGCCTTCGTCGGCGCCTGGGATCCGGCGGTCCATGCGATGGCCTACATTCCGCACTACCTGAGCGGCAATCCGGGGGTTCGGGCGCGGCTCGAGGAGGAAGTGGATCGCGTCGCCGGCGACCGGCCGCTGCGTGCTGAGGACCTCGAGCGGCTCCCCTACGCCGAGGCCGTCTTCAACGAGCTGCTTCGTCTTCAGCCTGCAGCCCCGCTACTGGTGCCCCGCAGGGCGGTGCGGGACACGTCGCTGGGCGGCTACTTCATACCGAGGGGCACTCTGGTCGAAGTCGTCACGCACGTGATGCACCGCCGGGTCGACTACTGGCGGGACGCCGAAGAGTTCAGGCCTGAGCGCTGGCTGGAGGGACAGGCATGCCCGCGGGGGGGCTACTTGCCGTTCGGCCTGGAGCCCAGGGGCTGCAGGGGCGTGCCCCTGGCCATGGCCGTCCTCGTGTCCGGACTGGCCGCTCTGGTTCGGAAGTGGCGACTGGAACCTGAGTCCGACGAGTTGCCGGCCGACGGCCTGGAGGTCGGGATCCTGAGCAGCCCCATCCGCACCAGGGTGGTGTCCCGAAAGGCCGCGTAGCGCAGCCGCTGTGGCATCATCGGCGGCTGTTCCCGAACAGCGGTCGAAGGAGACAAGGCATGGGCAGGTACGGTCTGACGGACGAGGTGGTCGAACTCCGCGAGCGGATGCGGGAGTTCATCGACGGTGAGGTGATTCCGGCCGAGCCGGAGCTGGAGTCGGAGTCGGGAGAGGACCGCACGCGCGGCCGGTTGGCCGAGCTCAAGGCGCTGGCCAAGCAGCGGGGCCTTTGGGCGCTGGGCCATCCGGCCGAGATCGGCGGCGGCGGGCTGCCGCTCATGCCCTTCGTCTACCTCAACGAGATCATCGGCCGGTCGCACTACGGGCAGATCGCCGTCGGCTCCGCGTCGATGCAGGACTCGATCATGCTCCACTTGTACGCCAGCGACGAGCAGAGGGAGCGTTGGCTCAAGCCGCTGGTGGCGGGCGACATCTACCCGTCGGTTGGCCTCACCGAGCCGGAGGTGGCGGGCTCCGATCCGACCCTGATGCAGACCCGGGCCGTGCTCGACGGCGACGACTGGGTGATCAACGGGCACAAGTGGTTCACCAGCGGCGCCAGCCGGGCCGCGTTCACGACCTGCTTCGCGCTGACCGAGCCGGAGGCCCAGGGGCACCGCAAGTTCTCATCGATCATCGTGCCGACGGACACGCCCGGCTACGAGATCGTGCGGGCGGTGCCGACGATGGGCACCACGTCCGGCCAGCACTGCGAGGTGCGCTACAACGACGTCCGGGTGCCGAAGGACAACCTGCTCGGCGGCCGCGGCGAGGGTTTCGTCATCGCCCAGAGGCGCTTGGGCCCGGGGCGGATCTTCCACTGCATGAGGTGGCTCGGTCAGGCCCAGCGGGCCTTCGAGCTGATGTGCGACCGCGCCAAGTCGCGCTGGGCGCACGGCTCCTACCTGTCGGAGAAGGGTGAGATCCAGCGCTACGTCGCCGAGTCGGCGGCCGAGATCCAGGCCGCCCGGCTGATGACCCTGGACGCGGCGGAGGCGATGGACCGGGGCGAACAGGCCCGGGTCGAGATTTCGCTGATCAAGTTCTGGGGCGCGCGTATGCTGCACAACGTGATCGACCGCGCGATCCAGGTCCACGGTGCCTTGGGAGTGACGGGCGACACGCCGCTCGAGAAGATGTACCGCGAGGCGCGCTATGCGCGGCTCTACGACGGCCCGGACGAGGTGCATCGGATGGTCGTGGCGCGGCGCATCCTGCGCGATCCGCTGGGCCGGGTGCCGTGGGGCACGATCAACGGTGGCGAGAACTAGCGGAATCCCGGCACTGGGGTCGCAGGCGTTTCTCGCGGCGGTGAGTCTTGCTGCTCTTGGAGCAGGTTGCGTGAATCCGCCGCCCATAGCGGCGCAACTGCACGCCGGCGCCGCCGCGGTCGAGATCACGCCGCCGGCCGGCTCCCTGCTTTACGGCTACGGCGCGCGCGGAACGAACCGGTCGCAGGGAGTTCACGACCCGCTCTACGCGCGGGCGCTCGTGCTCGAGGCGGACGGTGAGACCGTCGCGCTCGTGACGCTCGATCTCGGCTCGATCCGCAAGGAGAACACCTTGCCGATACGGCAGGCGGTCCTGGATGCCGCCGGCTTCGACCACGTCCTGCTGAACGCGTCCCACACGCACTCCGCGCCGCTGTTCGAGGAGGACTTCCCGAGCGCCGGGAGCCCGTGGATCGAGGATCTGGAGCGGAGGATCGCCGGCGTCATCCTTGAAGCCCACGCCGCTCTCCGCCCCGCCGGTGTCGCGGTCGGCTGGGGCCGGGCGAGCGAGGGGCACAACCGGCGCCGGGTTCTTCCGGACGGCAGCGTCGAGATGTTCTGGCGCAACCGCGAGCGCCTGCCGACCGGGCCGCTCGACGAGTCCGTCGGCGTGCTGGCGGTCGACGGCGCCGACGGTGAAGCGATCGCCACGGTGGTCAACTTCGCCGTTCACCCGGTCATCCTCGGGCCCGAGAACATGCTCGTCTCGGCCGACTATCCGGGCGCGATGGCGGCTCTCGTCGCCGAGCGCGGAGGCGGCGTGCCGATGCTCCTGCAAGGCGCCGCCGGCGACATCAACCCGTTCTGGGACAAGACGCCGCCCGCGGAAGGCGGCTTCGAGCAGGTCCGGATGGCGGGGGAGCGGCTGGGGCAGGAAGTCCTCCGCATCCGCGCCGACCTGGCCGCGGCGGAGGCGTTTCACGATCCGGCGACCCTGTCGGTGAAGCGCCACCTGGTGACGCTCGATCCACGCTGGGACCTTGACTCCCCGGTGGTCGAGGAGGGTTTCCGGCGCCACGGTCTGGAGGCGTCGCTTCGGAGGTACCGCGCGCGCTTCCCGCGCGAACGGGAGGCCGAAGTGAACACCGTGGTCCTCGGTACGCGCGGCGCGAGTCAGTTCGCCCTGGCCACGTTCCCGGGCGAGTTCTTCGTCGAGCACCAGCTCCGGCTGCGGGCCGAGGCCCAGGTGCCCCATGTCTTCTTCGCCGGCTACACGAACGGCGAACTCGCCTACTTCCCGACCATCGCGGCCGCCGCCCAGGGCGGCTACGGTGGCAGGGAAGCTACGATCGTCGAGGTCGGCGCCGGCGAGAAGCTGGTCGATCTTGCCGCGATCTCGATCCTCGAACAGGCCGGTTGGCTGCACGACGCGCCTCCTTGAGACCGGCCGCTCCAACCCGAACCGCCCCTCCAGGAGGCTTCGTCATGACATCTCTCGCTCGCCCTGCGGTCCGTGGGCCCCTTATGCGGTGCCGGCTCTCCCTGCCCTTGCCTGCAACGCTCGTCGCGTTCGCCGTCCTCGGCTGCGCCGCCGGCAGCGAGGCGCCCCCGCGCCAGCCGGCGGTCTACAGCGCCGCCGCGTTCCATAACACGACATCCTACGGCGGCGCCTCGTTCTCGGCCGACGAGAGCCGTCTGCTGATCTCGAGCGACATGACCGGCGTCTGGGCCGTCTACAGCCTGCCGGTCGCGGGCGGTGAGCCGAGGCAACTGACCGACAGCGCGGGGCCGGTGTTCGCACAGAGCTACTTCCCGAACGATGACCGCTTCCTCTACACCGGCGACGAAGGCGGCAACGAGTTGAACCACCTGTACGTGGGGTCCGACGGCGCCGGGGACGTCCCCGAAGGCGCAGTGGACCTGACGCCGGGAGCCAACGTACGCGCCTCGTTCGCCGGCTGGCGGAGCGATGGCGGGGCGTTCTTCGTTCAGACGAACGAGCGCACGCCCTTCGCGATGGACCTCTACCGCTACAGCGTGCCGCCGCCGGGAAGCTGGGACTTCGAGCGCGAGCTCGTGTTCGAGAACGACGGCACGTTCAGCCTCGGTGACGTCAGCGACGACGGCCGCTGGCTGGCGCTCGACAAGCTGACCAGCAACTACGACAGCGACGTCTACGCCTACGACCTGATGGCGGGTCACCTGGTGCACGTGACAGAGCACGAGGGCGAGGTCGAGCACTCCTCGGGCGGCTTCACGCCCGACAGCGCGCATCTCTACTACGGAACGAACGAGCACGGCGAGTTCCGCCAGGTGTGGTCCTACGACCTCGCCGGCGGCTCGCGTGAGCTCGTGCTCGCCGCCGACTGGGATGTCTTCGGCGTGTCCTTCTCCGATACGGGGCGGTACCGCGTCTCGGCGATCAACGAGGACGCTTCGACGGCGGTCGAGGTGTTCGACACGAAGACGGGCGCCCCGGTCGAGCTTCCGGATCTTCCCGCCGGCGACATCGCGCAGGTCGGCTTCTCAGCCAGCGACCGGCTGATGGCGTTCTACCTGAGCAGCGACCAGTCGCCGTCGGATCTCTACGTCTACGACCTGGAGCAGGGCGGCGAGGCGCTTCGGCTGACGCAAAGCCTGAACCCCGAGATCAACCCGGACGATCTCGTGACCACCGAGGTGATTCGGTACCCGAGCTTCGACGGGCTGGAGATCCCGGCCATCCTGTGGCGGCCGCACGGGGCGTCGGCCGACAACCCGGCGCCGGCGATGGTCTGGGTGCACGGCGGACCGGGCGGCCAGACCCGGCGCACCTACCGCGCCGACATCCAGCACCTGGTGAACCAGGGCTACGTCGTCCTGGGCGTGAACAACCGTGGTTCGTCGGGTTACGGCAAGACCTTCTTCCACATGGACGACAGGAAGCACGGCGAGGTCGACCTGCAGGACTGCGTGTGGGCCCGCACCTGGCTCGAGTCCCAGGACTGGGTGGACGGTTCGCGCGTAGGCATCATCGGCGGCAGCTATGGCGGCTACATGGTGGCGGCCGCGCTGGCCTTCGAGCCGGAGGTCTTCGACGTCGGCGTCAACATCTTCGGGGTGACGAACTGGATCCGGACACTCGAGAGCACGCCGCCCTGGTGGCAGGCGCAGAAGGTGGCCCTGCTGGGCGAGCTGGGCGATCCGGCGACCGAGCGCGAGCGCCTGGAGCGCATCTCACCGCTCTTCCATGCCTCGAACGTCGTCAAGCCGCTGCTCGTCGTCCAGGGCGCGAACGACCCCCGGGTGCTCCAGGTGGAGAGCGACGAGCTGGTGGAGGCGGTGCGCGCCAACGGCGTTCCGGTCGAGTACGTCCTGTTCCCGGACGAGGGCCACGGCTTCCGCAACCGGGTGAACCGGATCGAGGCGTCGGAGCGCTACGCGACGTTTCTCGCCGAGCACCTGGGTTCGTAGGCACCGAAGACAGGTCCCGCACGGTCCGCCGGTGTGGCGCCAGTGCCGCGCCTCAGAAGTCGAAGTGCATGAACAGGCCGACGTGCTCGACCGATCCGGCGCCGGCCGGGTCGGTCGACACGTAGTTCGCGAGCACCCGCAGGTTGTCGCGGAGGTACCAGTTGAGGGCCACGGAGAGGCTCTGCTGGCTTCCGCCGAGAACGGAACCGCCGCTCAGATCAATACGGTCCCAGCGCGCGGCGAGTTCCCAGGCGCCCCTGCCTTCGGGCACGGGCGCTTTCGGCCGCAGACGGGTGAAGGTGCGGGAGCTGCGGCTGTAGGGCTTTCTTTCTCCGGTGAGGAACCAGCCCGCCTCGACGTACTGGGCGTCGAACCGGGCGCTCCGGCCATCCGCCAGCAGGTCCACCTGGGCGGACATCAGCTCGCCCTGGAGCCAGAACGAACTTCGGGCAAGCACGAACTCGGCGCCAATCAGCCGCATGCCGTCGGCGGGCAGCCATCCAGTGTTCACCGTGCGCGGCGCGAGCCTGACGCCGGCGCGGCCGCGCAGACGCACGGCGTCCGCGGTGGGCTGACGGTGTGAGACGGCCACGCCGAGATGGAGCAGGAGATCGCTTCCTTCGTCTCCGTCCAGCGCGAGGCCGGTGAGGCGTCCACTCAGGCTCCAGTCCGCCCCGGGGCGTATGTCGTAGCCATCGCTGTCGCGGAAGGCGCCCACCGCCCAGGCGACGCGGTCGCCAACAAGTCGATCGTGCACCATGAAGCCGAGGTTGCGGCCCGGCGCCAGGGCGGTGACCGCGGCCGGGCGCGCGATGAAGGAGTGGTTGTTCGACGACTGCTGGATCGAGAGGCTGAACGGCTCCTTGAAGTGACCCGCGCGAAGGGTGGCCGCGCCGTCGGTGGCCGTGGCCTCGATGAAGACGTCCGTGGGCACGATGTCGCCGCTCGCGAAGTCGTGCTCGATCTTGAAGGTGAACCGGTCGAGAAACTCGCCGTTCAGCACGACGCGGGCGCGCCGCCAGTCGACGCCGTCCTCGAACTCGAACCGTTCTTCCAGGGCCGGGTCGGGAGAGGAGGTGCTGGCCTCGACGTGGACTCGCCCGCCGACGGAGATGTCGAAGGCTCCCTCTTCGGCCTGTGTTGTCGTGGCCGCGCTGACCAGAACCAGCGCAGCAGGAGCCAGGGAACGGAACATGCGCACTCCTCGCAGGGTCGGTATGGGTCCCGGTGGTCTTGGCGACAGCGGCCAGCCCGGCGGCCGTTCGCGTTTGCTACGTTCATAGCAAGGCGTGAAGAGTCCGTGAAGATGAGCCTTATCGCCCGTTCACGAAAGTCTGGCCAGCCTAGGAGCTTGCGCCGCAGAACGCTACGTGTGAGTTCGTGGCGCAAGCTCCTAGGCGAGGACGGGATGGGCCGAAACACCGAGCCTGCGAGGGGTTTTGGGGCGCTAGGCGCAGGTCGAACCGTGCTGAAGGCCCCGGACATTCCATGAGTGCCACCAAGGTCGTCGTCATCGAGGACGAACCGGACATCCTCGAGTTGATCGAGTACAACCTCCGGCGCGAGGGCTTCGAGGTCGTGACCGCGACCAGCGGTCGCAGCGGCCTGTCGGCGATAGGACGCGAGAATCCGGACATCGTGCTGCTCGACCTGCTGCTGCCGGGACTGGACGGTCTGGATGTCTGCCGGCGCCTTCGTTCCGTCGACTCGACCCGTGATCTGCCGATCATCATGGTGACGGCGCGCGGCGAGGAAAGCGACGTGGTGCTGGGCCTCGGGCTCGGCGCGGACGACTACATTCACAAACCGTTCAGTCCGCGCGAGCTGGTCGCGCGGGTGCGGGCGGTGCTCCGGCGCGGCCGCGTGCGAGAGCGCGACCCAGAGCGCAAGGTCGTTCGGGGCCCGCTCGCGATCAACCCGGTCAAGCACCGGATCAAGGTCGATGGCCGGCGGTTGGAGTTCACGCCCACCGAGTTCCGCCTCCTCCACTTCCTGGCCTCGCATCCGGGCCGCGTCTTCACCCGTGGCCAACTCCTGGATCGGGCGATCGGCGACCGGGCGGTCGTCATCGACCGGAACATCGATGTTCATGTCCGCGCCGTGCGCAAGAAACTCGGATCGCACCGCGGGCTGATCGAGACGGTACGCGGCATCGGCTACTGCTTCCGCACCGAAGAGGACCAGGAGGTGTAGGTTGTGGATACCCGGCGCGGCCGGTTGCCGGCCGCCGGGGAGTTCCATGGTTGGCTCACCTCTCTTCTGGCGCCTCTTTCTCGGCGGGATCGCGCTACTGGCTTCGGGCCTGTTGCTTGGTGGCGCGGTTGCCTCGGACCGGGTTCACGCGGTCCTCGTCGGGGCGCTGGCCTTTCTCGGAGCCGTTGGTGTGGGTCTTGCCGCCAGACGGTTGGCGGGGCGGGCGCGGAGGCTTCTGGTCAAGGCCGCGGCGTTGGGTTCGCACGTGCCGCCGCGAGACGTCGGCCGCGGCGACGAGTTCGCTCGTCTGGAGGACTGTCTCGAGGAGAACGAAGCGCGCTTCGTGGAACAGGTCGAACAGCTCAGGGTGGAGCGCAACCAGTTGACGGCGGTTCTCGGCGGCATGGTCGAGGGAGTGGTGGCGATTGACCTCGACCGGCGCGTGCTGCATCTGAACGCGGTGGCCGCGAAGTGGTTCAGACGCCCGGCGCCGGAGTCGGCGGTTGGACGTCCGATCTACGAACTGTCGCGCCAGCCGGAAATCTCGGGTGCCCTGATCGAGGCGATGGAAGGGCGCCGGCAGGTGAGTCGCACCTTCACCCTGGCGCGGTTTGCCGGTCAGGTGGACGGCCCGGGCAGGTTCGAGTTGAACGCGTCTCCCCTGGTCTCGTCCCGCCGGGACGACGAAGTGGTCGAAGGGGCGGTGGCCGTGATCCACGACATCACGGAGCTGGAGCGGCTGGAGAGCGTGCGGCGGGACTTCGTGTCGAACGTCTCGCACGAGCTGAAGACGCCGCTTACCGCGATTCACGGCTACGTGGAAACCCTGCTGGAGGCCGATCCGATCGATGGCCCGACACGCGGCCGCTTCCTGCGCAAGATCCGCCGGCAGAGCAACCGTCTGAGCGCGCTGGTTTCCGATCTGCTCACGCTGTCGCGGATCGAGTCCTCGACCGAGCCTCCGGAGAAGATCCTCGATCTACGGTCAGCGGCCGGCGAAGTGTTGAATCTGCTCGCTCCGGCGAGCGAAGAGCGCGGTCTCGAACTGGTCGCCGAGTTCCCGGAGGCGGCCGTGGAGGTCCTGGGTGAAGAGGAGGCGATCCGGCAGGCCCTGTCGAATCTGGTCGACAACGCGGTCAAGTACTCCTCGGCAGGCGGTCGTGTGATCGTGCGCCTGCAGGCGCAGAACGGGCGGGCGGTGCTCGAGGTCGAAGACGAGGGACCGGGCATCGCCAGCGAACACCTGGACCGGATCTTCGAGCGCTTCTACCGGGTCGACCGCGCCCGCTCCAGGGAACTCGGCGGTACCGGCCTGGGCCTGGCGATCGTCAAGAATGTCGCCAGACGCCACGGAGGGGGAGTGGAGGTCGAGAGCGAACGGGACCAGGGATCGACCTTCCGCCTCTGGTTGCCTGCGGCAGAATGAAGAGGCGGCTTCACGCCTTCTTCACACGGCTACGCGACATTCTCGGGGAGGATCAAGGGTTTGGGAATCCATCTGCAGCGAGACCTGGACGAAGTGACGCGGTCGCTCCTCGAGGTGGCGGCGATGGTCGAGGAGATGATCGCCAAGTCGTTGCAGGCGCTTCGGCAGCGGAGCGTCGATCTGGCCCACGAGGTCCAGCGGCAGGACCGTGTCATTGACGCCCGGGAGATCGAGGTCGAAGAGGAGTGCCTCAAGATCCTGGCCCTGCACTCGCCGGTGGCCTCGGACCTGCGAATGGTCGTGACCTACCTCAAGGTGAACAACGACCTGGAACGCGCCGGCGATCTGGCCCGGAACCTCGCCGAAAGGGCGGAGAGCCTCGCCGTGGCGGAGCCGGTCGAGGTTCCTCGGGAGATCTGGACGATGGCCGAGCGCATCCCGAAGATGCTGCGGGCGGCCCTGGACGCGGTCGTGAACGGTGACACGGAACTCGCCCGTTCGGTGATCGCGGAGGATGAGGTCGTCGACCGCAGCCACGAGGCGATGTACGGCGTGGTTCGGGCGATGATCGAGGAACGGCCCGAGAGCGCCGGCACCAGCATCCAGTTCCTGTCCATCTCGCGCTACCTCGAGCGGATGGCCGATCTGGCGACAAACATCGCGGAGGATGTCGTCTTCCTGGTCGATGGGGAGGTCGTGCGCCACCAGGCACTCTAGGGGGGTTTACGGCTGCCGCAGAAGCGGCTAGACTCCGCCCCTTCCCCGCGATGCACCGCGGAGCTTGGCTCCGGGGGCGGGTCCCATTGCGTGTCGAGGGTCGCCTTGGCTAGGGGAGATGAGGGTGTCCCGGAACACGGTTCAGAGACTTGGAGATGGGGAATCCTGAGACGGCTGCCCACGTGGCTCAGGGGTAGAGCACTTCCTTGGTAAGGAAGGGGTCACCGGTTCAAATCCGGTCGTGGGCTCCAGACGGGCGTCAAACGACAAAGCACGAAACAGTTGATCCGCTGAAGCGGGAGAGGCAACGAGTGTCATGGCGAAGGAGAAGTTCGAGCGTACGAAGCCGCACGTGAACGTGGGGACGATCGGTCACGTGGATCACGGCAAGACGACGCTGACGGCAGCGATCACGAACATTCTGGCGAAGGCCGGAGGTGCGGAGTACGTGCCGTTCGACGAGATCGACAAGGCCCCTGAGGAGCGGGAGCGCGGGATCACGATCGCGACGGCTCACGTGGAGTACGAGACGGAGAACCGTCACTACGCTCACGTGGACTGTCCTGGTCACGCGGACTACGTGAAGAACATGATCACGGGCGCCGCCCAGATGGACGGTGCGATCCTGGTGGTGTCGGCGGCAGACGGTCCGATGCCCCAGACGCGCGAGCACGTGCTGCTGGCTCGTCAGGTTGGCGTGCCGTACATCGTGGTGTTCATGAACAAGTGCGACATGGTGGACGACGAGGAGCTGTTGGACCTGGTGGAGCTGGAGCTTCAGGACCTGTTGTCGTCGTTCGAGTTTCCTGGCGACGAGATTCCGATCATTCGCGGTTCGGCGCTGGAGGCGCTGGAGAGCGGGGAACCGGGCAGCGAGTGGGGTTCGAAGGTGGTGGAGCTTCTGGAGGCTGTGGATTCGTACATACCGACTCCCGAGCGCGCGGTGGACCAGGACTTTCTGATGCCGATCGAGGACATTTTCACGATTTCTGGTCGCGGCACGGTGGTGACGGGGCGCGTGGAGCGCGGCCGGGTGACGGTCGGCGACACGGTGGAGATCGTGGGCATTCGGGAGACGAAGTCGACGGTGGTGACGGGCGTGGAGATGTTCCGGAAGCTGCTGGACTCTGGCGAGGCCGGGGACAACATCGGCGTGTTGCTTCGTGGCACGAAGAAGGACGAGGTGGAGCGTGGTCAGGTGCTTGCGGTGCCGAAGTCGATCACTCCTCACACGAAGTTCAAGGGCGAGGTGTACGTGTTGAACAAGGACGAGGGCGGTCGTCACACGCCGTTCTTCGACGGTTACCGTCCTCAGTTCTACTTCCGGACGACGGACGTGACGGGTGTGGCGAACCTGCCGGCGGGCACGGAGATGGTGATGCCGGGCGACAACGTGGCGCTGGACGTGGAGCTGATCGCTCCGATCGCGATGGAGAAGGGCGTGCGCTTCGCCATTCGCGAGGGCGGCCGTACGGTCGGCGCCGGCACCGTCACCGACATCGTCGAGTAGGAGATTGGTTTCTTTGACTGGACTCGAGGACTCAGGCCAGTAGCTCAATTGGTAGAGCATCGGTCTCCAAAACCGAAGGTTGGGGGTTCGAGACCCTCCTGGCCTGCCACCGAAAGGGGCAGGGTGAGATAGATGGCGGCAGTCGGCAGGCTCGGGGCGTTCCTTGGCGAGGTGCGCACGGAGATGAAGAAGGTCACGTTTCCTTCGCGGGAGGAGGTCGTGGGCACGACCGGCGTCGTGCTGGTGACGAGTGTGATCTTCGCCATCTTCCTGTGGATCGCCGATCTCGTCATCCAGCGTCTCTACCAGGGCCTTATTGACGCTTTCCTGCGACCGGTGGCATGAGCGGCGAGAGGAGAAAGCGATGAGCGAAGTCGAAACGGCAGCCGTGAGCGGCGTCGACACCGCGGCGGACGGCGGCGAGGACGCCTCCGCGCCGCAGCGGCAGTGGTACATCGTCCATACCTACTCGGGCTACGAGGAGCGTGTCCGGGAGACCTTGCGGCAGCGCGCCGAGGCCCACGGTCTTGGCGAGGCCTTCGGCGAAGTGCGCATCCCGACCGAGACGATCGTCGAACTCAAGGGCGGTAAGAAGCGGGAGACGCAGCGCAAGTTCTTCCCTGGCTACATCCTCGTCGAGATCGAGTGCCAGCGCCGCGGCGACGGACGGCTGAAGATTTCGGACGAGGCGTGGCACGTGGTCAAGAACACTCCGAAGGTGACCGGATTCGTCGGTACCGGGAAGGAGCCGACGCCTCTCGATCAGGGCGAAGTCGACGCGATCATCGAGAAGGTGGTCACGGCGAAGGAGAAGCCGAAGCCGAAGTACCTGTTCGAGAAGGGCGAGCTGGTCAAGATCGTCGACGGGCCCTTCAACAACTTCACCGGCACCGTGGAAGAGATCAACCTGGACCGGAGCACGTTGAAGGTGATGGTCACGATCTTCGGCCGCCAGACGCCGGTCGAACTCGAGTTTCTTCAGGTGCAGAAGACCTGAGGATCGGGTCCGACTCCAGGCGAAGAGAAAACAGGGGACCGCTTTCAGGCGGAAGCCAGGTAGGGAACGATGGCAAAGAGAACGACGGGAAAGAGAGTGGTCGGGCAGATCAAGTTGCAGATCCCCGCCGGCGCGGCGACGCCCGCGCCTCCGGTCGGTCCCGCCCTGGGGCAGGCCGGCCTGAACATCATGGACTTCTGCAAGGCGTTCAACGCCAGGACGCAGGGCGATGGGGGGTTGATCATCCCGGTCGTGATCACGGTCTACGCGGACCGGAGCTACTCGTTCATCACGAAGACGCCGCCGGCCGCCGTGCTGCTGCGCATAGCCGCCGCCGTGGACAAGGGATCTGCCGAGCCCAACCGCGAGAAGGTGGGCGTGGTGACACGCGCCCAGGTCGAGGAGATCGCACGAACCAAGATGCCCGACCTGAACGCGGTCGACCTCGATGGCGCGTGCCGGATCATCGCCGGCACCGCCCGGTCGATGGGTTTGGAGGTCGAGGCCTGATCGGGCCTGAGGGTCGAGGAACACAGGCTTCAGGGAACCAGAGGGCAAGGAGACAGCGCGTGGCGAAGGCAGGCAGGAAGTACAGGGAGGCGAAGGCCGGCATAGATGACCGTCCGCACGGGCTCGACGAGGCCCTGGAGCAGGTCAAGAACGGCAGCTTCGCGAAGTTCGACGAGACGGTTGAGATCGCGATTCGTCTGGGAGTGAACCCCAGGCACGCCGATCAGATGGTGCGCGGCACCGTCGTGCTGCCGCACGGCACCGGCCGAACCGTTCGGGTGCTGGTGTTCGCTTCCGGCGAGAAGCTCCAGGAGGCTGAGGCCGCCGGTGCCGACGAGGTCGGGGGCGAAGAGCTGGCGGCGCGAATCCAGGGCGGCTGGCTGGACTTCGACGCGGTGGTCGCGACGCCGGACATGATGCGGGTCGCCGGCCGGCTGGGTCGCATCCTTGGTCCCCGCGGCCTGATGCCCAACCCGAAGACCGGCACCGTCACGATGGACGTGGCGAAAGCGATCGAGGAGATCAAGGCGGGCAAGGTCAACTTCCGCGTCGACAAGGCCGGGGTTGTCCACGCGCCCCTGGGAAAGGTCTCGTTCGACAAGGAGCGGCTAAAGGAGAACGCCACGGCCTTCCTGGCCGAGGTGGTTCGGGCGCGGCCCAGCGCCGCCAAGGGCACGTACGTGCGCTCGGTCAACCTGAGTTCAACCATGGGCCCTGGCGTGCGCGTCGATGTGGCCGAAGCCTCCGCGGTGGAAGCGCCGTAGCGCGCGCGAAGGTCTGGAGGAGTCGAAATGGCACTGACACGGGAAACGAAGGCCGAGCTTCTGGCCAGCTACCAGAGCGACCTGGCCGGTGTGCCGCATGCCTTCCTGGTTGGTTTCTCCGGAATCACGGTAGGGCAGGTCGACGATCTGCGGCGCCGCGTGCGCACAGCCGGCGGCAGCTACTCGGTGATCAAGAACCGGATCGCCAAGCTCGCGTTCGAAGACAGCGACCTTGACGCTCTGTCGGAGCATCTGGCCGGACCGACCGCGATCGCCTACAGCGAGGACGATCCGGTGGGGTTGGCCAGGACGCTGACCGAGTTCGCGAAGGACGTACCGGTGCTCGAGTTCAAGGCCGGCCTCGTGGACGGCCAGGCCGTTTCGGCCGATGCGATCCAGGAGATCGCGAACCTGCCGAGCCGGGAGGTTCTGGTGGCGAAGCTCCTGTTCCTGCTCCAGTCGCCGATTGCGCGGTTCGTGCGGGGGTTGGGCGACGTGACGCCACAGTTCCTGCGCACCCTGAACGAAGTTGCAAGACAGAAGGAAGAGGGCTGACAGCGGCCCGCGTTAACGATGTTTGGAACCGCGGTGCCGGACGGTGCCGCTCATGAGGAAGGGGATCCAAGGAAATGGCAGTAGCAGCAGCGGATCTGATCAAGCAGATCGACGAGATGACCGTGCTGGAGCTCAACACGCTGGTCAAGGAGCTCGAGGAGCACTACGGCGTGTCGGCGGCGGCGGCGGCAGTTCCCGTGGCCGCGGCCGCGGGCGGCGGCGAGGCCGAAGAGGCCGAGGAACAGACCGAGTTCGACGTGCAGTTGACGTCGTTCGGCGACAAGAAGATCGCCGTGATCAAGGTCGTGCGCGAAGTCACGAGCCTCGGTTTGAAGGAGGCCAAGGACCTGGTCGAGTCGGCGCCGGTCGCCGTCAAGGAGGGTGTCTCGAAGGACGAGGCCGACGAGGTCAAGTCGAAGATCGAGGAGGCCGGCGGCCAGGCCGAGGTCAAATAGCCATTCCGGCTGGCGATCTTCCCGTGGGTCGGCGTAGAATCACGTCGGCCAACCTCGACCCGGCTCCCGGCGCCGGGGTGGCATTCGTGTGGTTGCCACGACGCTCCAGCGCTCTTACGTTCCCCGTACGCTCCGCCGCCGCGCGGCGGACCCCTCCAGCCTGTCGCCCAGGCTACAGCACCTTCCTTGCTCCCGGCTCGCGCAGAGGACCTGAAGTAGGAGAGATCGAAGCATGACGGACCACAGCAACGGCAACGGCAACGGTCGGATGGACTTCTCGACCATCGAGACGACCCTGGCGATTCCGAACCTGATCGGCGTTCAGCGCCGTTCCTACGACCGGTTCCTGCAGATGGACCAGTTGCCCGAGGAGCGGGCCAATCACGGCCTGCAGGCCGTCTTCACGGGCATCTTCCCGTTCTGGGACTTCCGGGAGACCTGCTCGCTCGACTTCGTCAGCTACTCCATCGGTGACTGGCACTGCCGCTGCGGCGAGCTGAAGGGACTCGAGTATCTGCGGATGTCCTGCACGAACTGCGGCGAGAAGATCGTGACCGACCACCCGCTCGAGGACAGCGTCGGCTGCCCGAGCTGCGGCGCGGTGAACGCGAACCGGGTGACCAAGTGCGACACCTGCGGCGGACCCGTGGAACTGCAGCACAAGTACTCGATCGCCGAGTGCCGGGAACGCGGCATGACCTACGCGGTGCCACTCAAGGTCACGTTCCGTCTCTTCGTCTACGACAAGGACCCGGAGACGGGAACGCGGATGATGCGCGATGCGAAGGAAGAGGAGGTCTACTTCGGCGAGATCCCGCTGATGACCGACACCGGCACCTTCATCATCAACGGGACCGAGCGGGTGATCGTCAGCCAGCTCCACCGCAGCCCGGGCGTGTTCTTCACCCGCGACAAGCGGGTCTACCTGGCGAAGATCATCCCCTACCGGGGCTCCTGGGTCGAGTTCGAGTACGACCAGAAGGACATCCTGTCGGTCCGGATCGATCGCAAGCGGAAGTTCTACGGCACCGTGTTCCTGCGTGCCCTCGGCCTGGAGACGAACGAGCTGATCCTGCGGCAGTTCTACACGGCGATGCCCCTTTCGCTGGTGGGAGGCGGCGTCTACCGTCTGGGTATCGGCCCGGAAGTGCTCGAGCGTGAGCGACTGCGCGACCGCTCCAGCCGGGGTATCCGGCATCGCTACAGCGTCTTCGCCGGTCTGACCCTGGACGAAACCGCGATCGAGCGTCTGGACGCAGGCGACAACATCGAAGCCGAGGTCGGTCCACAGGAACTGGAGCGCGCCTTCCTGATCGCCGACGTGATCGACGAGGACACGGGCGAAGTGCTGCTGGAGGCCAACGAGCCGATTCCGGAGGATCTCGACGAGCGGCTTGACGGACGCAACCACAGCGAGCTGGAGGTCTTTTTCCCGGATTGGGAACTCTGCGGCGCGACGATTTCGAACACCCTGGCCAAGGACACGACCAGGGACACGAAGGAGGCGCAGATCGAGATCTACCGGCGGATGCGTCCCGGCGACCCGCCGACGCACGAGAGTGCGCGTTCACTGTTCTACGGCATGTTCTTCGACTCCAAGCGCTACGACTTCTCGCGCGTCGGCCGGTTCAAGTTCAACATCAAGCTCGAGACCCAGGTGCCGGTCGACCGGAAGACTCTCTCGGCCGAGGACTTCTACCGGGTGATCGAGTACCTCCTGCAGCTGCAGAAGGACGTCGGCCGCGTCGACGACATCGACAACCTCGGGAACCGCCGCGTGCGCGCGGTTGGCGAGCTGCTCGAGAACCAGTTCCGGATCGGTCTTGTGCGCATGGAGAGGGCGATCAAGGAGAAGATGTCCGTGCATCAGGACATCGACTCGGCGATGCCGCACGACCTGATCAACTCGAAGCCGGTGATCGCGGCGATCAAGGAGTTCTTCGGTTCGTCGCAGCTCTCCCAGTTCATGGACCAGACGAACCCGTTGTCCGAGGTCACCCACAAGCGGCGGCTGTCGGCACTAGGTCCGGGCGGCCTGTCTCGGGAGCGCGCGGGCTTCGAAGTGAGAGACGTCCACGCTTCGCACTATGGCCGCATCTGCCCGATCGAGACCCCGGAGGGACCGAACATCGGCCTGATCTCCTCGCTCGCGACCTATGCGCGGATCAACGACTACGGCTTCATCCAGAGTCCGTACAAGAAGGTGGAGGGCGGCCGGGTCATCGACCACTTCAAGGTGATCAAGCCGGGCGACGGGACGTTCGCCCTGGGCCAGATCGTCGCCGGCGACGATCTGGCGGCGGAGAACCGGCGCCTCAAGCGGAACAAGAAGCGGCAGGTGCAGGCCGAGCCGCACGCCTTCTACCTGACCGCCTGGGAGGAGGAGAAGTACATCATCGCCCAGGCAAACGCCAAGATCGACGACCGGGGCTTCCTCGAGAACGAACGTCCGGTGGCGCGTGCCCGGGGGGACTTCGTCACGGTCGATCGCGAACGGGTCGACTACATGGACATCAGTCCGAAGCAGCTCGTCAGCGTGGCCGCGGCGCTGATTCCGTTCCTGGAGAACGACGACGCGAACCGGGCCCTGATGGGGTCGAACATGCAGCGGCAGGCGGTGCCTCTGCTGCGCTCCGATTCGCCGATCGTCGGCACGGGTCTCGAGGGGATCGTGGCCCGCAACTCGGGTGCGGTGGTGCTCTGCCAGCGGGCCGGGGTCGTCGACTCGGTGGACGCGGATCGGGTGATCGTCCGGGTAGAGGGCGCGGATCCGGAAACGGGTGCGGCGCGCGAGTTCGGGGCCGACATCTACCAGTTGACCAAGTTCCGCCGGTCGAACCAGAACACCTGCGTGCACCAGAAGCCGGTCGTCCGCGAGGGTCAGCGTGTGGTGCGTGGCGAGGTCCTGGCCGACGGAGCTTCCACCGAGTTGGGTGAGCTGGCGTTGGGCCGGAACGTGCTCGTCGCCTTCATGCCGTGGCGCGGCTACAACTTCGAGGACGCGATTCTGGTCTCGGAGCGCCTGGTGCGCGACGACTCCTACACCTCGATTCACATCGAAGAGTTCGAGATCGAGGCGCGGGACACCAAGCTGGGGCCCGAGGAGATCACGCGCGACATTCCCAATGTCGCCGAGGCGGCGCTCGCCGATCTCGACGACAGCGGCATCATTCGCATCGGCGCTTCGGTCAAGGCCGGTGACATCCTGGTGGGCAAGGTCACGCCGAAGGGCGAAACCCAGCTCACACCGGAGGAGAAGCTGCTGCGGGCCATCTTCGGCGAGAAGGCCGGAGACGTTCGCGACGCCAGCCTCAAGGCGCCTCCGGGAATCGACGGCACGGTCGTCGAAGTGAAGATCTTCTCCCGCAAGGGAGTCGACAAGGACGAGCGGGCACTGGAAATCGAGGAGCAGGAAGTCAGCCGGCTGGAGAAGAACATCCGTGATCAGGCGCGGATCATGCACGAGGAGCGGAACAAGAAGATCGCCGATCTTCTGGTAGGTCTGAAGCCGACCGCCCAGGTGCAGGACCGGGAGGGCAAGCGGCTCCTGAAGGCGAAGGAGGCCATCAAGTACCGGCATCTCGAGCAGTTGACGCGACAGGAAATCCTGGCCCTGCCGCTGGAGCAGGAAGACCTGCTGAAGGAAGTGGGCGTGATCTACGAGCGCACCGACTCCCATATCGAGGTCATGCACCGCGTCAACGAAGAGAAGATCAAGCTGCTGCAGAAGGGCGACGAGCTCCCTCCGGGCGTGATCAAGCTGGTCAAGGTCTTCGTGGCGATGAAGCGCAAGCTGCAGGTGGGCGACAAGATGGCCGGCCGCCACGGCAACAAGGGCGTCATTTCGCGCATTCTGCCCGAGGAGGACATGCCGTATCTGCCGGACGGCACACCGGTCGAGATCGTGCTGAATCCGCTCGGCGTGCCGAGCCGGATGAACGTCGGCCAGATTCTCGAGACCCACCTGGGATGGGCGGGGCGATCGCTCGGGATCAAGTTCGCGACACCGGTCTTCGACGGCATCCGGGAGTCGCGGCTCAAGGAACTGCTGACCGAGGCGGGACTTCCGACTTCGGGTAAGACCACCCTCCACGACGGGGTCACCGGCGAGCCCTTCGAGCAGAAGGTCACGGTCGGCTACATCTACATGCTGAAGCTGTCTCACCTGGTCGACGACAAGATCCACGCACGGTCGATCGGTCCGTACTCGCTGATCACCCAGCAGCCGCTGGGCGGCAAGGCCCAGTTCGGCGGCCAGCGTTTCGGCGAGATGGAGGTGTGGGCACTGCAGGCATACGGCGCCGCCTACACGCTGCAGGAGCTGTTGACCGTCAAGAGCGACGATGTCGAGGGTCGGAGCCGGGCCTACGAAGCTCTGGTCAAGAGCGACGTGCCTGAGGACCCCGGACTGCCGGAGTCGTTCAACGTGCTGGTGCGCGAGTTGCAGAGTCTGTGTCTGGACGTCGAGTTGATGAAGGTCTAGGGGAGGTCGCCTGGTGCAACCACTTTCGAGTTTCGAGAAGACGCAGTCGGTCAGGGACTTCAACGCGATCAAGATCGCGCTGGCTTCGCCGGAGAAGATCCGGTCCTGGAGCTACGGCGAAGTCACCAAGGCCGAGACGATCAACTACCGGACCTTCAAGCCGGAGCGGGACGGCCTGTTCTGCGCCAAGATCTTCGGGCCGATGACGGACTGGGAATGTCTGTGCGGCAAGTACAAGCGGATGAAGCACCGCGGCGTCGTATGCGACAAGTGCGGCGTCGAGGTCACGCGCTCCCGTGTGCGCCGCGAGCGGATGGGCCACATCGAGCTCGCCAGTCCGGCAAGCCACGTCTGGTTCTTCAAAGGCCTGCCCAGCCGCATCGGTCACCTGCTCGACCTCTCGCTGCGCAACCTGGAGCGCATCCTGTACTTCGAGAGCTACGTCGTCATCGATCCCGGTGACGCCGATCTCGAAGAGAACGAGCTGGTCTCCGAGGAGCGCTACCGCGAACTGCGGGACGAGTTCGGCCCGGATGGCTTCGATGCGCGGATGGGCGCCGAGGCGATCAAGGAACTTCTGGCCCGGATCGACATCGATGAGCTGGCCGAGGAACTCCGGATCGTGATGCGCACCGACACGAGCCAGATCCGCCGCCTGAAGGCGGCGAAGCGGCTGAAGGTGGTCAACGCCTTCCGGCGCAGCGGTCACCGGCCGGAGTGGATGATCCTGGACGTGATCCCGGTGATTCCGCCGGAGTTGCGGCCCCTGGTGCCGCTCGACGGCGGCCGGTTCGCGACCAGCGACCTGAACGATCTGTATCGCCGGGTCATCAACCGGAACAACCGGTTGAAGAAGCTGCTCGAACTGCGAGCGCCCGAGGTCATCGTCCGCAACGAGAAGCGCATGCTCCAGGAGGCGGTGGACGCCCTGTTCGACAACGGCCGGCGCGGCCGGGTCCTGAAGGGTTCGAACAACCGCCCGCTCAAGTCGCTCTCCGACACCCTGAAGGGCAAGCAGGGGCGGTTCCGCCAGAACCTGCTGGGCAAGCGCGTCGACTACTCGGGGCGTTCGGTGATCGTGGTTGGCCCCGATCTGAGGCTGAACGAGTGCGGTCTGCCGAAGAAGATGGCGCTCGAGCTGTTCAAGCCGTTCATCTACAGCTGGCTCGAGGAGCGTGAGTACGTCGGCACGATCAAGGCGGCCAAGGAAATGGTCGAGCGGGAGGAGGAGGTCGTCTGGGATGCGCTGGACGAGGTCATCCGTGATCATCCGGTGCTGCTGAACCGGGCGCCCACCCTGCACCGACTCGGCATCCAGGCGTTTCAGCCAGTGCTGATCGAGGGCAAGGCGATCCAGATCCATCCGCTGGTCTGCGCCGCTTTCAACGCGGACTTCGACGGGGACCAGATGGCGGTCCACGTGCCGCTGTCGCCCAAGGCCCAGATCGAAAGCCACGTGCTGATGCAGGCTTCGAACAACATCCTCAGCCCGGCGCACGGTCGGCCACTGGCCGTGCCCAGCCAGGATCTCGTGCTGGGCGGCTACTACCTGACCATGCCGCGCCAGGGCGCAAAGGGCGAGGGTCGGACCTTCGCCAGCACGGACGAGGTCTTCTTCGCGCTCGAGACCGGCCTTGTCGAAACCCAGACGCCGATCCGGCTGCGGCTGTTCGGCAACTACGTGGACCTGGACGTCCAGCACGACAGCCAGGACATCGTGCACGCCGAGGTTCAGGATCTCGACGGCGAAGTGGTTGAGACCACCGTCGGCCGCGTCATCCTGAACGAGCATCTCCCGAACGAACTGCCGTTCATCAACGGTCTGCTGCGCAAGCGCGGTCTACAGGATCTGGTGGGCTACTGCTACATCCGACACGGCAGCGACCTGGCGGTCAGGATGCTCGACGAGATCAAGGAGATCACCTTCCAGTACGCCACACGGGCCGGAATCTCCTTCGGCGTAGATGACATGGTCGTGCCGGAGGCGAAGGAGCAACTGATCGAGGAGGCGCGCGGCGAGGTCCTCGAGATCGAGAAGCAGCGCAGCGCCGGCGTGATCACCGCCGGTGAGCGCAAGAACAAGATCATCGACATCTGGCACCGCGTCACCGAGAACGTCTCTGCCGAGATGTTCCGCGAGATGAAGAAGGTGGAAGCCGAGCGCGGCGAGTTCAACCCGATCAACCTGATGGCGGATTCAGGCGCGCGGGGTTCCCGCGAGCAGGTGCGGCAGTTGGCGGGTATGCGAGGGCTGATGTCCAAGCCCTCGGGCGAGGTCATCGAGACGCCGATCCATGCGAACTTCCGCGAAGGGTTGAGCGTGTTGCAGTACTTCATCTCCACGCACGGCGCCCGCAAGGGTCTGGCCGACACGGCGCTCAAGACGGCCGATTCCGGCTACCTGACGCGCCGGCTCGTCGACGTGGCCCAGGACGTGATCGTCACCGAGCATGATTGCGGAACGATCGACGGCATCGTCGTCGGCGCGATCATGGAGGGCGGCGACATCCTGGAGCCGCTGCGGGACCGGCTGGTCGGGCGGGTCAGCCAGGAGGACATCTTCGACCCGATGACCGGCGACCAGCTCCTGACGGTCGGGGACTCGATCACCGAGAAGATGGCGAACGGCATCCAGGCCGCGGGTATCGAGCGGGTTCGCATCCGCTCCGTCCTGACCTGCGAGACGCGCCGCGGCGTCTGCGCGTCATGCTACGGACGGAACCTGGCGACCGGCCGCGCCGTCGACCTCGGTGAGGCGGTCGGTGTCATCGCGGCTCAGTCGATCGGTGAGCCGGGAACCCAGTTGACCATGCGCACCTTCCACTTCGGCGGCACCGCCAGCCGGGTTTCGGAGCAGTCCCGGCACGCGTCGAGGAACATCGGTTGGGTCAAGTTCATCAACGTCGCCACGGTCGACAGCCGCGAGGGCGATCTCGTCGTGGTCAACCGGAACGGTAAGCTCGTCCTGGTGGACGAGGCCGGGCGCGAGCTGGAGCGCCACCCGCTGACCTACGGTTCCCACCTGCTGGTGCACGAGAACCAGGAGGTCGAGCCGGGCACCGACCTGGTCGAGTGGGATCCCTTCACCTCCGCCATCCTCTCCGAGGTCGCGGGCCGGGTCGAGTTCCACGACATCGTGGAGGGCGAGAACGTCCGCGAGGAGACAGACAAGGTCACCGGCCGAGCAAGCCGCATCATCGTCGAGGCTTCCCAGAACGAGAAGCGGGCTCCGGCAGTCGTCGTGGTCGGCGCGGAGGACAAGCGGTACCTGCTGCCCAGCGGTTCCCACCTCTGGGTCAACGACGGCGACGATGTCCATCCCGGCGACACGCTGGCCAAGATCCCGCGCGAGACGACGAAGACCAAGGACATCACCGGCGGTCTGCCGCGCGTTCAGGAGCTGTTCGAGGCCCGGAGCCCGCGCGAGCCGGCCGTGATCACGGAGATCGACGGCACCGTCCGCCTCGGCAAGGAGATCGTCAAGGGCAACCGCGAGATCACGGTCGAGAACGAAGCCGGCGAGAGCCTGAGCTACCAGATTCCTCGTCACATCCACGTCAACGTGCAGGACGGCGAGTACGTCACGGCGGGCGACCCGCTGATCGGCGAGGCGATGAACATCAACCCGCACGACATCCTCCAGGTCAAGGGTGAGAAGGAACTCCAGCGCTACCTCGTGGACAAGATCCAGGAGGTCTACCGCTCGCAGAGCGTGGCGATCAACGACAAGCACATTGAAGTGATCGTCCGTCAGATGATGCGCTCGGTGAAGATCGAGGAAGTCGGCGACACGGACTTCCTGATCGACGAGCAGGTCGACCGATGGCGGTTCAAGGAGGAGAACGAGCGGGTCACGGCGGCTGGAGGCACTCCCGCCATCGGCCGGCCCCTGTTGCTGGGCATCACCAAGGCGTCACTCTCGACGGAGAGCTTCATCTCGGCAGCCAGCTTCCAGGAGACGACCCGGGTGCTCACCGAAGCCGCGATCAGCGGCAAGGTGGATCACCTCCGCGGCCTGAAGGAGAACGTGATCGTCGGTCGGGTGATCCCGGCCGGAACCGGCATGGACTACTACCACGACTTCCATATCGAGGACGTGACCTACCCGACGCCGGATCTGGTGGCCGACGATCTGTACAACTACGACTACCCGGAGGAGTTCATCCGCACGATGCCGCAGGTGCTCAGCGACGGCGAAAACTGAGTTGCCCCGGCTCTCGGGTTTCTGCTAGTGTTCGCGCCCTTGTGCGGCTCGCGCCGAGCGGGCCATAGAGACAGTCCATCACCACGTCTGCGCGCCAGGCCTTGAACCGGGAATCAACCCGGTGCTGCACGCAGCGTCAAGCGCTGCGCGTGGTCAGCTAGGTCGGTCGCTTCCGGCTTCGGGCTTCGCCCGGTGGCTGGTTCTTGCGCCGCTCTCGCGAGCCGATCGCTCCGCGATCGCTCGGTTCAGCGGCGCGAGTTGCGGAAAGCCGGGTTTTCGCAACGAAGTGTCGAGTTCGTTCGAGCAGGAGGTTCAATGCCCACCATTCGCCAACTGGTCCGCAAGGGCCGTCAGCGCCAGGTCGTCAAGACCAAGAGCCCGGCACTCCAGGGTTCGCCCCAGCGGCGCGGCGTGTGCGTGCGCGTGTACACGCAGACCCCGAAGAAGCCGAACTCGGCATTGCGCAAGGTGGCGCGGGTCCGGCTGACCAATGGGATCGAGGTCACGACCTACATTCCCGGGGTCGGGCACAACCTGCAGGAGCACTCGATCGTGCTGATCCGCGGAGGCCGGGTGAAGGACCTGCCCGGCGTCCGTTACCACGTGATTCGCGGCACGCTGGACGCTGTCGGCGTCGACGATCGTCGTCGGGGGCGCTCCAAGTACGGCGCCAAGCGCCCCAAGAGCTGAGTCGGAGGAAGCCTGAGATGCCCCGACGCCGCGAAGTCCCGAAGCGCCAGATCCTGCCCGACCCGCTGTATCACTCGCAGTTGGTCAGCAAGTTCGTCAACGTCCTGATGAAGGACGGCAAGAAGTCCGTCGCCGAACGCATCCTCTACGACGCTCTGAACACGATCAAGGAGCGAACCGGAGAGGAGGATCCGGTGGCCGTCTTCCAGAAGGCGATCGACAACGTGAAGCCCGCGGTGGAGGTCAAGTCGAGGCGTGTTGGCGGCTCGACCTACCAGGTACCGATCGAGGTGCGGCCCGCGCGCAAGCTGGCTCTGGCGATGCGATGGCTGATTCAGGCGGCGAAGGGCCGCGGCGAGAAGACGATGAGACTGCGGTTGGCCGGCGAGTTGCTCGACGCGGCCGAGAACCGCGGAGTTGCGATCAAGAGGAAAGAGGACACCCACCGGATGGCAGAAGCGAACAGGGCTTTCTCCCACTACCGCTGGTAGCGAACGGTCTCGGGGCCGCTTCGGCGGCGCTCTCGTCGTTCCCGGCCGCCGGTTGTCCACTGCCCGTCCCGTCACATCGCCGCCTTGCTGCAAGGCGGCGGTGCCCACGTTGAACCCGCCTCTTCAGAACCCCCCGAAACAGCGACGCACCGAACACCCAACGACCTCCCGATTCCGCACCATGTCCACCGCCACCTCCAGTTCCAGAAACGTCCCACTCGAGAAGACCCGGAACATCGGGATCATGGCGCACATCGACGCGGGCAAGACGACCACGACCGAGCGTGTCCTCTACTACACCGGCGTGAACTACAAGATCGGCGAGGTGCACGAAGGCACCGCGACGATGGACTGGATGGAGCAGGAGCAGGAGCGCGGCATCACGATCACGTCGGCGGCCACGAGTTGCACCTGGAAGGACCACCGGATCAACATCATCGACACGCCGGGACACGTCGACTTCACCGCCGAGGTCGAACGGTCCCTGCGCGTTCTCGATGGCACCGTGGCCCTGTTCGACGCGGTTGCCGGGGTCGAGCCCCAGAGCGAGACCGTGTGGCGGCAGGCGGATCGGTACGGGGTGCCGCGGATCGCGTTCGTCAACAAGATGGACCGGGTCGGGGCGGACTTCGAGCGCTGTGTGCGCATGATGCGGGAGCGGCTCGGCGCTTCACCGGTCGTGCTGCAGTTGCCCTTGGGGCGCGAGGACGCGTTCGCCGGTGTGATCGACCTGGTCGAGATGTCGGCCTACATCTACGAGGACGAGAGCCTTGGGGCGCAGTTCCGGGAGCTGGGAATCCCCGAGGAGTACGCGGACCTGGCCCTCGCCGCCCGCGAAGAGATGGTCGAGGCGGTTGCCGAGACGGACGAGGAGCTCCTGGAGAAGTACCTTTCCGGGGCGGAGGTCACGAACGACGAGCTGCGGGCGGCCCTGCGCCGGGCGACGGTTTCGAACAGCCTGCAACCGGTCTTCTGCGGTTCGGCCTTCCGCAACAAGGGCGTCCAGCCTCTGCTCGACGCGGTGCTCGAGTACCTGCCGTCGCCGCTCGACGTGCCGCCGATCGAGGGCCTGGTGGCCGGCGACGAGAAGGCGGTGCGCGAGCCGACGGACGACGCGCCGTTCAGCGCCCTGGTGTTCAAGATCATGACCGATCCGTTCGTCGGTCAACTCGCCTACCTGCGGGTCTACTCGGGCCGGCTCGAGACCGGACAATCGGTCCTGAACGCGAACCGCGGCGGCAAGGAGCGGATCGGACGGCTGCTCAAGATGCACGCCAACAAGCGCGAAGAGATCAAGCGGGTCTGGTGTGGCGACATCGCCGCGGCCGTCGGTCTGAGGAACGTGACCACGGGCGACACGATCTGCGATCCACGGGCGGCGATCGTCCTGGAGGCGATGGACTTCCCGGAGCCGGTTCTTTCCGTGTCGATCGAGCCGAAGACGAAGGCGGACCAGGAGAAGCTGGGTCTCGCGCTCGAGAAACTGATGCGCGAGGACCCGACGTTCAGGGTCCATACGGACCCGGATACGGCCCAGACGCTGATCTCGGGCATGGGCGAACTCCACCTCGACATCATCACGGACCGCCTGGTGCGCGAGTTCAGGGTCGGTGCCAGCGTCGGACGGCCTCAGGTGGCGTATCGAGAGACGATCACCGCCGAAGCCTCGGGCGAAGGCCGGTTCGTGCGTCAGTCGGGCGGCCGCGGACAGTACGGCCACTGCCGGGTACGGGTGCGGCCGGCCGAGGGTGACGGCTTCGAGTTCGAGGACTCCACGAAGGGTGGCGTGATCCCGAGGGAGTTCATCAAGTCGATCGGCCAGGGCATCGGCGAGGCACTGGAAGCGGGCCCCCTGGCGGGCTATCCGGTGACCGGCGTCGCCGTTGAGGTCTACGACGGCAGCTCCCACGAGGTCGATTCCTCCGAGATCGCGTTCAAGATCGCCGGCTCGATGGCCTGGCGCGATGCGGCCAAGGACGCGGAGCCGGTGCTGCTGGAGCCGGTCATGGCCGTCGAGGTGGTGACCCCCGAGGAGTACATGGGCGAGGTGATGGGCGATCTCAGCTCGCGACGGGGCAAGGTGCAGGGCATGGAGATGCGCCAGAAGATCCAGGTGGTCAATGTCCGCGTCCCGCTGGCGGAGATGTTCGGCTACGCCACCGATCTGCGCTCGGCGACCCAGGGTCGGGCGACCTACTCGATGCAGTTCGAGTCCTACGAACCGGCGCCGAGGAATGTGAGCGAGGAGGTCGTGGCCAAGGCCACAGGCTGAGCCCCTGAGCGGGCGCGTCCGGCAACCGTTACGGAAAACCGTTTCAGAAACACGATCAAGCACACAAAAGAGTCAGCAGGAGCACCGCAATGGCGAAGGAGAAGTTCGAGCGTACGAAGCCGCACGTGAACGTGGGGACGATCGGTCACGTGGATCACGGCAAGACGACGCTGACGGCAGCGATCACGAACATTCTGGCGAAGGCCGGAGGTGCGGAGTACGTGCCGTTCGACGAGATCGACAAGGCCCCTGAGGAGCGGGAGCGCGGGATCACGATCGCGACGGCTCACGTGGAGTACGAGACGGAGAACCGTCACTACGCTCACGTGGACTGTCCTGGTCACGCGGACTACGTGAAGAACATGATCACGGGCGCCGCCCAGATGGACGGTGCGATCCTGGTGGTGTCGGCGGCAGACGGTCCGATGCCCCAGACGCGCGAGCACGTGCTGCTGGCTCGTCAGGTTGGCGTGCCGTACATCGTGGTGTTCATGAACAAGTGCGACATGGTGGACGACGAGGAGCTGTTGGACCTGGTGGAGCTGGAGCTTCAGGACCTGTTGTCGTCGTTCGAGTTTCCTGGCGACGAGATTCCGATCATTCGCGGTTCGGCGCTGGAGGCGCTGGAGAGCGGGGAACCGGGCAGCGAGTGGGGTTCGAAGGTGGTGGAGCTTCTGGAGGCTGTGGATTCGTACATACCGACTCCCGAGCGCGCGGTGGACCAGGACTTTCTGATGCCGATCGAGGACATTTTCACGATTTCTGGTCGCGGCACGGTGGTGACGGGGCGCGTGGAGCGCGGCCGGGTGACGGTCGGCGACACGGTGGAGATCGTGGGCATTCGGGAGACGAAGTCGACGGTGGTGACGGGCGTGGAGATGTTCCGGAAGCTGCTGGACTCTGGCGAGGCCGGGGACAACATCGGCGTGTTGCTTCGTGGCACGAAGAAGGACGAGGTGGAGCGTGGTCAGGTGCTTGCGGTGCCGAAGTCGATCACTCCTCACACGAAGTTCAAGGGCGAGGTGTACGTGTTGAACAAGGACGAGGGCGGTCGTCACACGCCGTTCTTCGACGGTTACCGTCCTCAGTTCTACTTCCGGACGACGGACGTGACGGGTGTGGCGAACCTGCCGGCGGGCACGGAGATGGTGATGCCGGGCGACAACGTGGCGCTGGACGTGGAGCTGATCGCTCCGATCGCGATGGAGAAGGGCGTGCGCTTCGCCATTCGCGAGGGCGGCCGTACGGTCGGCGCCGGCACCGTCACCGACATCGTCGAGTAGGAAGCGTCGAGTGAGAAGCAAGGTGCGGTACGCATTCGAGGAAGGTTGGGAGCAGGCAGCATGGTGAACGAGAAGATCCGTATCCGGCTCAAGGCCTTCGACTACCGCATCCTGGATACGTCGACGCACGAGATCGTCGACACCGCGCGGCGTAGTGGCGCGCGCGTCGTCGGACCGATTCCGTTGCCGACCCACATCGCGCGCTACACGGTGAACCGTTCGCCGCATGTGGACAAGAAGTCGCGGGAGCAGTTCGAGATCCGCACCCACAAGCGGTTGCTGGACATCTTCGAACCGACCAGTCAGACGGTCGATGCGCTGATGAAGCTGGAACTTCCGGCGGGCGTCGATGTCGAGATCAAGGCCTTCGGCGGTTGAGTTGGTGTGAGCGAGGGAGATGAGGGCGGTGAGCGATAGCAAGGGTCATGCGAAGGGACTGCTCGGGCGCAAGATCGGCATGACGCAGATCTACGCCGAAGATGGCGCCGTCGTACCGGTCACCGTGCTGGAGCTCGGGCCGTGCCGGGTCGTGCAACGAAAGACGGCGGCGACCGACGGCTACGAGGCGGTGCAGATCGGCCTGGTCGAGAAGCGGCCACCGAAGCGGATCACCGAGGCCCGGAGGGGCCACTTCAAGAAGGCGGGCGTCGAAGCCATGCGTCACCTGGCCGAGGTGCGGGTCGACGCGGCGAACGAGTCGCAGCCCGGTGACGAGATCGCGGTTTCCGTCTTCGAGGTCGGTTCCCGCGTGGACGTGATCGGCACCGGCAAGGGGAAGGGGTTCCAGGGCGTCATGCGCCGCCACGGCTTCGGTGGCGGCCGGGCCAGCCACGGCTCGATGTTCCATCGGGCTCCGGGTTCGGTCGGACAGTCGGCGAGCCCCTCGCGTGTCTTTCCGGGAATGAGGTTCCCGGGCCGGATGGGCGGCAAGCGGGTGACGACGAAGAAGCTCGTGGTGGTGAAAGTGGATGAGGAGAACCGCCTTCTCTATGTGCGCGGCGCCGTTCCCGGCGGCCGCAACGGTCTGGTCATGGTTCGGAGTTCGGTCTGATGCCAAAGGTCGCGATCAGGAGCCTCGACAACGAGGCGGTCGGCAGCCTCGAGCTACCGGAAGAGGTCTTCACGTATCCGTACAACGAGCACCTGATCCACCTGGCGGTGGTGTCGGTCCGCGCTGCCCAGCGGGCGGGCACGCACAGCGTCAAGGGCAGGCACCAGGTACGCGGCGGCGGGGCAAAGCCGTATCGGCAGAAGGGCACCGGTCGAGCTCGCGCAGGCAGCATCCGCTCGCCGCTCCGGCGCGGCGGCGGCGTCGTCCACGGGCCACATCCCCGCAGCCACCGCAACAAGCTGTCGCGCAACGAGAAGCGGAACGCGCTGAAGTCGGCGCTCTCGCGCAAGCTGGCCGACGAGCGGATCGTCGTGATCGACTCGCTTGAGCTCGACAGCCACAAGACGGCCGCCCTGGCCGCCCGCCTGCAGGGCCTGGGGATCGACGGGAAGGCGCTGATCGTCGACGACCGGGGCAACCGGAACCTGATCCTGGCTTCCCGCAACCACCCGAAACTCAAGACGGTCGATGCGCTGGGTGTCGACGTCTACGATGTCGTCGATCGCGGCTACCTGCTGTTCAGCGAGAGTGCGATCGGCCGCCTGTCCGCCGTGCTGAAGAAGCGGGAGAAGAACGGGGGCCCATCATGAGGGTGCAGGAGGTGTTGCGCCGGCCGCTGATCACCGAGAAGTCGACCGAGCTCCGTGACGAGCGGAACATCATCGCCTTCGTCGTCGACTCCCGGGCCAACAAGATCGAGGTGCGGCGCGCGGTGGAGGCCCAGTTCCAGGGCGTCAAGGTGGCGGAAGTCCGGATCGTGAACATGCACGGCAAGGTCCGCCGCCAGGGCCGCTTCGTCGGCCGCCGCCCCGACTGGAAGAAGGCATACGTACGACTGGCCGAAGGCCAGATCGAACTCTTCGACAACGTGTAGCGAGAGCCAGGAACATGGCGATCAAGAAACTCAAACCGACCAATCCGGCCAGCCGGTTCCAGGAGTACGCGCAGCGTCTGGAAGTCACGACCGACAAGCCGCACAAGGCCCTCGTCGAGGGCAAGAAGCGGATCAGCGGCCGCGGCAACAAGGGACGGCAGACGCTCCGGTTCCGGGGCGGCGGGCACAAGCGCCGCTACCGGCGGATCGACTTCCGGCGCGACAAGATCGGCGTGCCCGCGAAGGTGGCCACGATCGAGTACGACCCGAACCGGAGCGCGCTGATCTCCCTTCTGCACTACGCGGACGGGGAGAAGCGGTACATCCTCCATCCCCAGGGCCTGAAGGTGGGCGCGGTGGTCCAGTCGGGCGAAGGCTCCGAGATCGACGTCGGCAACTGTCTGCCGATCCGGTTCATTCCTCTGGGCACGATGATCCACAACATCGAGCTGAAGATCGGCGGCGGCGGGCAGATGGTGCGCAGCGCCGGAACGGGCGCCCAGTTGATGGCCAAGGAGGGCGTCTACGCTCAGATCCGCCTGCCCTCGGGCGAGGTTCGCCGGGTTCACATCGACTGTTCCGCCACGATCGGCCAGGTCAGCAACTCGGAACACTCCAACATTGCTCTCGGCAAGGCCGGCCGCAAGCGTTGGCTGGGTCGCCGGCCGCACAACCGCGGTGTGTCGATGAATCCGGTCGACCATCCGATGGGCGGCGGCGAGGGCAAGGCCTCCGGCGGACGGCATCCGACCACGCCCTGGGGCAAACCGACGAAGGGCTACAAGACGCGGAGAAACAAGCGCACGACCGGCATGATCGTACGGCGGCGGGGACGTCGGAAGTAGGACCGGCGAAAGCACGAAACAGAGGTCAACATGGGACGTTCACTCAAGAAGGGGTTCTTCATCGACAACCACCTGTACAACAAGGTGACGGCGATGAATACGAGCCACGACCGGAGGGTCATCAAGACCTGGTCGCGCCGCTCCACGATCATTCCGGACATGGTCGGTCACACGATTGCCGTTCACAACGGCATGAAGTTCATCCCGGTCTTCGTCAGCGAGAACATGGTCGGGCACAAGCTCGGTGAGTTCGCCCAGACCAGGACGTTCCGCGGTCATGCGGGCGGCAAGAGGGAGCGCCGAGCGCGCCCCCGGTAGTTGGAGAGAGATAGAACGATGGAAGCAATTGCCCGACTCAGGTACCTGCAGGCGTCGCCGCAGAAGGTGCGCCTGGTGGCGGACCTGATCCGCGGCCGGGATGTCGAGGAGGCCTCGACGCTGCTGCAGCTTTCCACCAAGGCGGCCGCGCGGCCCCTCGCCAAGCTGCTGCGGTCCGCCGTCGCCAACGCGGAGAACCGCGACGCGGCGGTCGACGTCGGGCAGCTCTACGTCAAGGAGATCTTCGTGGACGGCGGTCCGACGCTGAAGCGTCTGCGGCCCCAGCCCATGGGCCGGGCGTTCCGCATCCTGAAGCGGCAGAGCCACGTCACGATCAAGCTCGATTCCCGCGGCGCCGCGGCAGAGCCAAGCTAGGAGCGTTTATGGGTCAGAAGACACATCCGTACGGCTTTCGACTGGTCTACAACCAGGGCTGGCATTCGCGCTGGTACGCGGAACGCGACTACGCGCAGACTCTCCAGTCGGACATCGAGCTGCGCACCGGTCTGAAGAAGCGCTTGATGCATGCCGGCGTCAGCCAGATCGACATCGAGCGAGCCGCGGACAAGCTGCGCGTCACGATCTACACGTCGCGGCCCGGCATCATCATCGGCCGCAAGGGCGCCGAGGTCGACAAGCTGCGAGACGATCTGAGCCGGCAGATGGGGCGCGAGGTCCACATCAACATCCAGGAGATCCAGCGTCCGGAGCTCGACGCCCAACTCGTGGCCGAGGCGATCACGGGGCAGCTTCTTCGCCGTGTCGCCTTCCGCCGGGCGATGAAGAAGGCGATGGAGTCGGCCTTCCGGTTCGGCGCCAAGGGTGTCAAGATCATGGTTTCGGGTCGGCTCGGCGGCAACGAGATCGCCCGTACCGAGTGGTACCAGGAAGGGCGGTTGCCGCTGCACACCCTGAAGGCCGACATCGACTACGGCTTCGCCGAGGCCTACACGACCTACGGCGTGATCGGAGTCAAGGTCTGGGTCTATCGCGGCGATCTTTCGCGGGAGCGCGGTCGGCGGGCGGTGGCGTAGACGTCACGAGGCTCAAGGGGAATCGAGGGAGTATCGAACGATGTTGATGCCGAAGAAGGTCAAGTTCCGCAAGCATCACCGCGGCCGCCGCCGGGGTCTGGCCAAGGGCGGCAACACGGTGACCTTTGGCGAGTACGGCCTGCAGGCCCAGGAAGCGGGGTGGGTAACCGCCCGTCAGATCGAGGCCGCGCGGATCGCGATCACGCGCCACATCAAGCGGAGCGGCAAGGTCTGGATCCGGATCTTCCCGGACAAACCGATCACCAAGAAGCCTCTGGAAACGCGGATGGGCAAGGGCAAGGGCAACCCGGAGGAGTGGGTCGCGGTCGTCCGTCCGGCCCGCATCCTCTACGAGATCGAGGGCGTGTCGCCCGAGTTGGCCAGGTCGGCGATGAGGCTGGCTTCCCACAAGCTCGGCATCAAGACCCGCTTCGTCGGGCGCCACGGCGTCCAGGTTTGAGGGTGGAAGACGATGAAGGCAAGCGAACTCAGGGAGTTGACCGAAGACGAACTGCTGCAGAAGGAGGAGGAACTGGCTGATCAGTTGTTCGCTCTGCGGCTGCAGAAGTCGATTGGCCAACTGGAAAAGCCGAGCAGGATCAGGAAGGCCCGGGTCGAGTTGGCGCGGGTGCTGACGGTCCGGCGCGAGAGAGCGACAGGAACGACATGAGCGCGGAAGAACAACAAGTGCGGGGCCGCCGCCAGGTTCGAGTGGGCCAGGTGGTCAGCGCCAAGATGGACAAGACAGTCGTCGTGACGGTCGAGAAGACGGTCATGCACCGGCTCTACCACCGTCTGATGAAGAAGTCGTCGCGGTTCGTCGCGCACGACGAGTCGAACAGTTGCCGTGAGGGAGATCTCGTTTCCCTGATTTCGACCCGACCGATGTCGCGCCGTAAGCGATGGCGCGTACAGCGGATCGTCAAGCGCGCGGAAGGATAGGTGCGGCGATGATCCAGATGGGAACGGTGCTCGACGTCGCCGACAACTCAGGGGCCAAGCGGATCGCCTGCATTCAACTGCGGGGCGGTTCCACCGGCCAGTACGGCGTGCTCGGGGACGTGATCACGGCCTCGGTCAAGGAGGCGGTGCCCGAAGGCACCGTCAAGAAGGGACAGGTGGTGCGCGCGGTGATCGTGCGAACCCGCAAGGAGCGGCGGCGCCGCGACGGGAGCTACATCCGCTTCGACAACAATGCCGCGGTCCTGATCAACGAGGCGCGGGAACCGATCGGAACCCGCGTCTTTGGCCCGGTCGCCCGCGAGCTGCGCGAGCGGCGGTTCATGCGCATCGTTTCGTTGGCGCCGGAGGTGATCTGACATGCCGAAGGTGAGAATCAAGAAGGGTGACGAGGTGCTGGTCATTGCCGGCCGGAACCGGGGCGTGCGCAGCAAGGTGCTGCGGGTGCTTCCAGCCGAGAATCGCGCCATCGTCGAACGCGTGAATCTGGTCAAGAAGCACGAGCGGCCGAACCCGCAGCGCCAGGTTCAGGGCGGCATCCTGGAGCGGGAGGCGCCCATCCATATCTCGAATCTGAAGGTGATCTGCCCGGACACCGGCAAGCCGACCCGCGTCGGCAAGCGGCGCCTCGAGGACGGCAAGTCCACGCGCTACGCCAAGGTGAGCGGGGCGGTCCTGAGTTGAGAAAGTAGTCATGGTTCCCCGACTGAAAACACTGTACGAGGAGGAGGTGAAGGCCTCCCTGCAGCAGGAATTCGGCATCTCCAACCCGATGGCCGTGCCGCGGCTGGAGAAGATCGTTCTCAACATGGGGATCGGTGAAGCGATCCAGAACATCAAGATCCTCGAGAACGCCGTGCCCGAACTGGCCCTGATCGCGGGGCAGCGGCCGGTGATCACCCGTGCCCGCAAGTCGATCGCCGCGTTCAAATTGCGCGAGGGCATGCCGATCGGTTGCCGGGTCACGCTGCGCCGCAGCCGGATGTGGTACTTCCTCGATCGTCTGGTGACCGTCGCGCTGCCGCGGGTCCGCGACTTCCGCGGCATCTCGGACCGGAGCTTCGACGGCCGGGGCAGCTACACCCTGGGCATCCGGGACCACCTGATCTTCCCGGAGGTCGACTACTCGAAGAGCGATGGTTCCAAGGGCATCAACGTCACCCTCGTTACGTCGGCGGAGTCCGACGCGCAGGCGCTCCATCTTCTGCGCGGTCTCGGCATGCCGTTCGCGGCCTGAGATCAAAGGCCCGGTACGAACTTCTCCCACCAAGGATTGCCAAGATGACCATGACCGACCCGATCGCGGATCTGCTGACCACGATTCGCAATGCCCTGATCGTCAAGCACGATCAGACCGAGGCGCCGGCTTCAAAGCAGAAGATCGCGCTGTGCCGCGTGCTGCGGGACCAGGGCTACATCAGGCACTACGAGGTCTATGACTCGCCGCCTGGTCGAACGCTGCGGATCTTCCTGGCCTACAACGACCAGGGCGTGCCGGCCATCACGAAGGTGCGCAAGATCAGCAAGCCCGGGCGCAGGGTGTACCGGGGCGCCGATGATCTCAAGCCGATTCTGAACGGTTTGGGCGTTGCGATCGTCTCGACTTCGGAGGGGTTGCTCACGGACGCCCAGGCGCGACGCCAGCGGGTCGGCGGCGAAGTCCTCTGTGAAGTGTATTGAACCGCACGAGGTGGAATGAGATGTCACGCATAGGCAAGGCGCCGATCAAGCTGCCGGAACAGACGAAGGTGGCGACGAACGGCGGTACAGTGACCATCGAGGGTCCGAAGGGAAAGCTGGAGCAGCCGCTTCAGCCGGGCATCGAGGTCCGTGTCGAAGACGGCGTCGTCACGCTGCACCGCTCCGGTTCGAGCGGGCCGGAACGGGCCCTGCACGGGCTGGCGCGGGCGTTGCTCGCGAACGCCGTCGTGGGCGTCACGGAGGGTTTCCGGCGCGAGCTGGAGATTGTCGGCGTGGGTTACCGGGGAGAGGTCAAGGGGCGTGAAGTTCACCTGGCGCTGGGGTACTCCCACCCCGTGGTCTATCCGATCCCGGAAGGGATCGATGTCAAGGTAGACGACCGGGCGAACCGGATCGCCGTCTCGGGCATCGACAAGCAGCAGGTGGGGCAGGTAGCGGCTGACCTCCGCAGCCTGCGCAAGCCGGACGTATACAAGGGCAAGGGGATCCGCTACCGCGACGAGATCGTCCGGCTGAAGGTCGGCAAGGCGGCGGCGACCGTCTAGACCGTTCAGGACGAGTTTGGAAACAGGGACATCGAGGCCATGAGCGACCTGCGAAGAAAGAGAACGTTGGATCGGAGCCGCCGCCGGCGCCGCGCGCGCTACCGCGTGCGGAAGAAGCTCCGCGGCTCCCAGGAGAGGCCGCGGCTGGCGGTCCACAAGAGCCGCCGTCACATCTACGCTCAACTGATCGATGATCGGGCGGGGCACACGATGGCGTTCGCGAGTTCGCTCGAGTCGGAACTCTCGGACGACCTCCAGGGCTCGACCGGCAGCTGCAGTGCGGCGAAGGCAGTCGGCGCGGCGCTCGCCGCGCGCGCCGCGGAGCAGGGCGTGCGGTCGGTCATCTTCGACCGTGGCGGTTTCCTGTACCACGGCCGCATCCAGGCGTTGGCGGACAGCGCGCGCGAAGGAGGTCTGAAGTTCTGATGCCTCGGAGCAACGAAGGAGACAGAAGTGGCTAGGGACATCGATCTCGACAGCGAGTTTTTCGAGCAGGTTGTCGACATCAACCGCGTGACGAAGGTCGTCAAGGGCGGGAAGAACTTCTCCTTTACCGCCCTGGTCGTGATCGGCGACGGCGCCGGGCGGGTTGGCTACGGCTCGGGCAAGGCGAAGGAGGTTCCTGCCGCGATTCGCAAGGGGATTCAGATCGCGAAGCGCAACCTCGTGCGGGTGCCGCTCGCCGGGACGACGATTCCGCACGAGACGGTGGGCGTTTTCAGCGCTGGCCGGGTGATGCTCAAGCCGGCCTCGGAGGGAACCGGGGTCATCGCCGGCGGCGCGGTGCGCGCGGTGGTCGAGGGCGCCGGCATCCAGGACATCCTGACCAAGTCGCTGGGGACGACGAACCCGCAGAACGTGGTCAAGGCGACGTTCGCCGGACTCATGTCCCTGCGCAGCGAGGAGCAGGTCAGGGTACTGCGCGGCCTGGATTCGCTGGACGGCGCGGCGACGAACGCCGATCAGGAAGGAGCCGAGAGTGCCTGACGGGACGATACGGATACAGCAGGTGCGTAGCGCGATCGGCCGGCCGAGACCGCAGCGCGAGGTTCTGCGCGGTCTGGGCTTGAGGCGCATTCGCCACATCGTCGAGCGGGAGGACTCCCAGGCGGTGCGCGGCATGGTGCGAAAGATCCCGCACCTCGTTCGTGTGCTGGAGGACTGACATGAAACTGCATGAACTCAAGCCCGCAAAGGCCAGCCGCCGTCCCCGCAAGCGGGTCGGCCGTGGGCCGGGATCCGGTACGGGAAAGACCGCCGGGCGAGGCCACAAGGGCCAGCGCTCGCGCGCCGGCTTCTCGCGCCGCGCCGGTTTCGAGGGCGGTCAGATGCCCCTGATCCGGCGGGTTCCGAAGCGCGGGTTCACGAACATCTTCCGCACCGAGTACACGGTGATCAACGTCGGCGACCTCGAGGGTCTCGGCGATACGGTCGATGTCGAACTCCTCGTTTCCCGCGGGCGCGTGCGCCGGGGCATGAAGCTGAAGGTGCTCGGCGAGGGCGATGCGCCGGCCGGGTTGACCGTGCGCGCGCACCGTTTCAGCGCGTCCGCGCGCGCCAAGATCGAAGCCGCTGGCGGCGCCTGCGAAGAGATCGCCTGAGGGAGCTGGCACGTGGGCGTCGAGAGCTTCCGCAACATCTTCGCGATTCCGGACCTCCGGAATCGGGTGTTGTTCATGTTCGGCCTGCTGGCGGTCTACCGGATCGGCTGCATCATTCCGACGCCGGGGATCGATCCCCAGGCCCTGCTCGAGTTCATGAATCAGATGCAGGGCACCGTGCTGGGCTTCGTCAACACGTTCACCGGCGGCAGTCTGGGCCGGGTGGCCATCTTCGCTCTCGGCATCATGCCGTACATCTCGGCGTCCATCATCCTGCAGCTGCTGACCGTCGTCTCGCCCCATCTCGAGAAGCTCTCGAAGGAAGGCGAGATGGGCCGGCGGAAGATCACCCAGTACACCCGTTACGGCACCGTGGTCATCTCGATCATCCAGGGCACGAGCATCGCCTTCTTCCTGGAGAACCTGACCTCGCCGGGAGGCGCGCCACTGGTTCTTGACCCCGGCCTCGGGTTCAAGTTCATGACGGTACTTACCTTGACCACGGGCTGCGCCTTCGTGATGTGGCTGGGCGAGCAGATCAGCGAGCGCGGCATCGGCAACGGCATCTCGCTGATCATCTTCGCCGGCATCGTGGTGGGGCTTCCGGGCGCCGTGCTCAACCTCTTCAGCCAGCTTCAGAGCGGCGCGATGTCCCTGCTCAAGATCCTCTTCCTCTCAGGGTTCATGCTGGTGGTCGTCGCCTTCATCGTCTACATGGAGCGAGCGCAGCGTCGCATTCCGGTGCAGTACGCGAAGCGGATCGTCGGCCGGCGCCAGTATGGCGGGCAGAGCACCTACCTGCCGCTCCGGGTGAACACCGGCGGCGTGATCCCGGTCATCTTCGCCAGTTCCGTCGTCACCGTGCCGGCCACGGTTGCGCAGATGATCCAGTACGAGCCGGTGCAGCGCATCGCCGCCGCGCTGCAGTGGGGCCAGCCGATCTACTACCTGCTCTACGTGGCGGCGATCATCTTCTTCTGCTACTTCTACGTGTCGATCATCTTCAATCCGAACGATCTCGCCGAGAACATGCGGAAGTACGGCGGGTTCATTCCGGGCATCCGGTCCGGCAGGCGCACGTCGGAGTACATCGACCGCGTGCTAACCCGCCTGACCCTGGTCGGCTCGCTGTACCTGGCCGGCGTCTCCGTGCTTCCCGAGTTCCTGATTGCCGGCTTCAAGGTCGGGGGGCTCCCCTTCATCGGCTCCACCCTGGACAACTACGCGCCCCTGTGGCTGACCGAGGGCATGGGGATCAACTTCTACTTCGGCGGCACATCGCTCCTGATCGTCGTCAGCGTGGCGATGGACACGCTGCAGCAGATCGAGAGCCAGCTCGTCATGCGCAACTACGAGGGCTTCATGAAGCGGGGCCGGATCAAGGGACGTCGTGGCTGACTCCCTTCGCATCGTGATGCTCGGAGCTCCAGGTTGCGGCAAGGGCACGCAGGCGGAGCGCTTGCAGGCGTCGCTCGGCGTGCCCGCGATCTCGACCGGAGACATGCTGCGGGCGGCGGTCGCGGCGGGGAGCGAACTCGGCCGGCGGGTCGAAGGGGTGATGGCGTCGGGTGCCCTGGTCGACGACGATCTGATGGCCGACGTGGTGCGTGACCGGCTGAGCCAGGAGGATGCCCGGGGCGGCTTCCTGCTGGACGGCTACCCCCGCACGGCGTCGCAGGCCGAGACGCTTGGTGATATTCTCGACGGCTACGAGCTCGACCACGTGGTGACGATCGACGTTCCGGACGAAGTCCTCATCGAACGGATCGTGCTGCGAGGCCGGGGCGCGGACGACCGCGAAGACGTGGTTCGCGAACGGCTGCAAGTCTACGCCGCGCAGACGGAGCCGCTGATCGCGCACTACGAGGCGCTGGGGCTGCTGCGCCGGGTCCAGGGCAACTTTCCCATCGAACAGGTGACGGCCGCGATCGAAGCGGCGCTTGCCGAAGCGGAAGAGGGCAACGGAACGAAGGGAACGCTGTGAAGAAGGAAGAGGCGATCGAGGTCGAGGCAACCGTGGTGGAGACGCTGCCGAATGCAGTCTTCAAGGTCGAACTGGACAACAAGCACCAGGCCCTGGCGCACATCTCGGGAAAGATGCGCAAGCACTTCATCCGCATTCTTCCGGGAGATCGCGTTCTGGTCGAACTCTCGCCCTACGACCCCGGCCGTGGCCGGATCGTGTACAGGCTGCGGACCTGACGGTCGATCGGGCACTCGAGGAGAGCGAGAATGAAGGTACGAGCATCAGTGAAGAGGATGTGCGTGAAGTGCAAGGTCGTCCGCCGCCGCGGAGTGATCCGCGTCATCTGTGAGAACCCCAAGCACAAGCAGCGGCAGGGCTGAGAAGGACGGGAGAGACTGGTATGGCGAGAATCGCGGGAATCGATCTACCGCAGAACAAGCAGGTCGGCATCGGCCTCACCTACATCTATGGCATCGGCCGCTCACGCGCGCTGACGCTGCTCGATGAGGCGGGTGTCGGTGCCGAGATCAAGGTCAGGGATCTGACCGAGGACGAAACCGGACGCATCCGCCGGGTCGTTCAGGAAGCGGGATCGGTCGAGGGGGACCTGCGCAAGGAAGTGACCCAGAGCATCAAGCGCCTGATGGAGATCGGCAGTTACCGCGGCGTCAGGCACCGCAAGAGCCTGCCCGTCAGGGGTCAGCGCACGCACACCAACGCCCGAACCCGCAAGGGACCGCGGCGTGCCACCGTGGCCGGCAAGAAAAAGGTCGGAAAGTAGGCGAGAAAGGGCTACCCAGATGGCAAAGGCGAGGAAGAAGGAAAAGCGCGTCGTGCCCCACGCCGTGGCGCACGTCAACGCGACCTTCAACAACACACTGGTCTGCATCAGCGATCCGGACGGCAACGTCCTGACGTGGTCGTCGTCGGGCCGAAACGGTTTCAAGGGATCGCGGAAGGGAACGCCGTTCGCGGCCCAGGTCGCCGCGCAGGCGGTCGGCTATCAGGCCAAGGACCTCGGCGTCCGGTCGGTCGACGTGCTGGTCAAGGGTCCGGGAGGCGGCCGCGAATCGGCCGTCAGGGCGCTTCAGGCCACGGGCATCAGCATCCGATCGATCCGCGACGTGACGCCGATTCCACACAACGGCTGCCGCCCCCGCAAGCGGCGTCGAGTGTAGCCCCGGCGACGTTTCGCCGGTACCGAACCGAGACATCAACGATTCAACCTGGAAAGCAATCGAGATTGTAGGAGTGAACATGCTCTGGAAGGGATTCCAACGCCCGAAGCGGGTCGAAATCGATACCGAGACCCTGACCGATACCTACGGCAAGTTCTCGGCCCAGCCGTTCGAACGCGGCTTCGGCGCCACGGTCGGCAACGCGCTGCGTCGCAGCCTCCTCGCGGCAATCGAGGGCGCGGCGATCACCGCGGTGCGGATCGATGGTGCGCTGCACGAGTTCTCTTCACTCGAAGGGGTGGTGGAGGACACGACGGACATCATTCTGAACCTGAAGCAGGTGCCGCTGCGCGCGTTCGACGACACGACGCGGGTCATCACACTCGACGTGACGGGCCCGCGGGAAGTGACGGCGGGTGATTTCAACGGCGACCCGAACGTCGAGATTCGCGACCCGAACAGCAGGGTGGCGACGCTGAACGAACGGGGCCGGCTCCGCCTCGAGGCGCAGGTCAAGAACGGACGCGGCTACGTCGGCGCGGACCGCAACCTCGACGAGTCGATGGGCATCGGCTGGATCCCGCTCGACTCCGTTCACAGCCCGGTGAAGCGCGTGAACTATCGCGTGGAGGCGGCGCGACTTGGCCGGACCACCGACTTCGAGCGGTTGATTTTCGAGGTCTGGACGGACGGAACAGTGACGCCGGAAGAGGCGGTCTCCCGTGCCGGCGCCCTGCTGCGCGACCACCTGACGATCTTCATCGAAGCCGAGGAGAGTCTGGTCGTCGAGGTGGTGGCCGAGGAGGAAGTCGATGGCGCCGATATCGGCGCCTTGCTCCAGAAGGAGATCGACGATCTGAACCTGAGCGTTCGCTCGGCGAACTGTCTGAGGAACGCGAACATCAACACGGTAGGCGACCTCGTCGTGCGGAGCGAGAAGGAGATGCTGGAGACGAAGAACTTCGGCCGCAAGTCGCTCGAAGAGATCCAGAAGGTGCTCGACCGGATGGGACTGTCTTTCGGCATGGAGCTTCCGGAGAGCGCGGATAGCGGCGTCCAGGCCTGACGGCCGCTGGACCGCCTTCGAGCTTCCCCGCAAAGGAGCGAAGATGCGTCACGGAATTGGCTACAAGAAACTGGGCCGGACGACGGCCCACCGGCGGGCGATGTTCCGCAACCAGCTCGCCTCCCTGGTGGAGCACGGCAGGATCCACACGACCCTGGCCAAGGCCAAGGCCCTGCGCCCGGTCGCCGAGAAGGTGATCACCCGAAGCCGCGATGACTCCGTCCACGCCCGGCGCCTGGGGCGCCGCTGGCTCCCGAATCGCGACCACGTCAAGAAGCTCTTCGACGAGATCGCCCCCCGCTACGCCGACCGCCCCGGCGGCTACCTCCGCATCACCAAGCTCGGCCCCCGCCGAGGCGACGCCGCCGAACGCGCCGTCATCGAGTTCGTCGACACCGACGAGTAGCGGAGCCGGCCTTCGGCCGGCGCGTGTTTCTGGCCGCCTTCGGCGGCAGCGTGGCGGCGGCGCGCACGGTGCTGCGTAACCGCGCCTCCGGAGACTCGGGCTAGTCCTCTTCTTCGGCCCGCTTCGCTTCGGCGATGATCTTTTCCTGGATCTGGCGGGGGACTTCTTCGTAGTGGGAGAAGGCCATCGTGAAGCTGGAGCGGCCCTGGGTCATGGAGCGGAGGGCGGGGGCGTAGGTGAGCATTTCGGCCATCGGGACGGTGGCCTTGACGATCTGGGCGTTGCCCTTGGCTTCCATGCCCTGGGGGCGGCCGCGGCGTGAGGACAGGTCGCTCATGATGTCGCCCATGAAGTCTTCGGACGTGTTGATGTCGACCTGCATGATCGGTTCGAGCAGTGTAGGAGCGGCTTTAGCCATGGCGTCCTTGAAGGCGAGGGAGCCGGCGACCTTGAAGGCCATCTCGGACGAGTCGACGTCGTGGTACTTGCCGTCCTGGAGGCGAACGCGGAAGTTCCCGACCGGGTAGCCGGCGACGTAGCCGCGGCCGGCTGCTTCGAGGAGGCCCTTCTCGACCGCCGGGCGGTAGTTCTGGGGGATGGAGCCGCCGAAGATCTCGTCGATGAACTCGTAGTCGTCCGCGGTGGCGACCGGTTCCATCGTGATCGTGCAGTCGGCGAACTGTCCCCGGCCGCCGCTCTGTTTCTTGTGCCGGCCGTGACCGACCGCGGTCCTTCTGATCGTCTCGCGGTAGGGGACCTTGGGCGGGTGCAGGATGACCTCGACCTTCGAACGGCTCTTCAGCTTGGAGACGGCGATCTCGACGTGGAGCTGGCCGGCGCCCGAGAGCAGGAACTCGCCGGTCTGGGGGTCGCGGCCGGCGCGAAGGCTCGGGTCCTCCTCGACCAGCCGGTTCACGGCTTCGCCGATCTTCTCCTCGTCGCCCTTCGTCTTCGGCTCGATGGCGAACGAGATCGCGGCGACCGGCGGGTCGGGGAAGTCGATTCTCAGCGGACGTTCGCGGCTCGTGATCGAGTCGCCGGTGACGCTGCTCTTCAGCTTCGCGACACCGCCGATGTCGCCCTCGAGGAGTCGCGGGACGTCACGACCGGTCTTGCCCTGCATGTGCATCAGGTGGCCGACGCGTTCCGCGTCTTCGCGTCGAGGGTTCCAGTAGCCGGTGTCGGAGCTCATGCAACCCGAGGCGACACGGAGCAGGGAGATGCGGCCTGTGAACGGGTCGTTCATCGTCTTGAAGACGATCGCGCTGACCGGCGCGCCGTCCCCGCGGTCGAGTTCAACGGACTCGCCGCCGAGATCGGCGGCCGGCATCGACCGGGCACCGACCGGCGACGGCAACACCTTGACGACCGTGTCGAGCAGGGCGGAGTTGCCGATCCCGTGGCCGGCCGAGGACATGGTGACCGGAAACAGGGCCCGGTTCCTGATCGCGTTCTTCAGCCCCTCGACCAACTGGTCCTGATCGAGATCGCCCTGGTCGAAGTAGGCCTCCATCAGGTCGTCGTCACTCTCGGCGACGGCCTCGGTGAGCTGGCCGCGCCACTCGTCGATCTGGTCCTGCAGGTCGGCCGGCGGGTCGGACGCCTCGCTGCGGCCGTTGCCGTCCCGGTCGTAGACGTGCGCTTTGCGGCTCAGCAGATCGACCACGCCGGTGAAGTCCTTGCCGGCTCCGATGGGGATCTGAAGCGGCAACGCCATGCGGTGGAAGTTCTGCTGCAGTTCGGCGATGCAGCCTTCGAAGTCGATGTTGTCCCGGTCCATCTTCGTCAGGTGCAGCATCACGGGCTGCTCAAGGGCCTCGGCGATCTCCCACGCCTTCTCGGCCATGACTTGGGTCGGGGACGCGGCGTTCAGGCACAGCAATGCGGCGTCGGCCGCTCGCATGCCCGAACTGCTCTCGTGGACGAAGATGCCAGAACCGGGACAGTCGATCAAATTGACCTTGTGCTCACCGGAACCGTCCGACCAGGGCGTGTAGCAGACGGCGAGGCCGATCGAGATACCGCGACGGATCTCCTCGTCGTCGAAGTCGGTCACGGTGTTGCCGTCCTCGACCCGGTTCTGCCGGTTGAACACCCCGCCTGTGTAGAGCAGACCCGCGAGCAGAGTCGTCTTGCCGGTGTCGTTGTGTCCGACGACGGCGAGGTTGCGTATCAGTTCCGAACTTTCGAGTTGCATCGAGGCTCCCGTTCCTAGCGTTTCGGGTCGCGAAAGATACCACGCACCCCCGACCGTTCAGAGGTCTTCGAGCTGCGGTTCGAGCTCGGAAGCGGGGCCGACCGCGGTGATCGTCAACCGGTCAGGGAAGAGGTGTCGGCGGCAGACCTCGCGGACCTGTTCGCGGGTGGTGGCCCGGATCCGTTCGGGCCAGCGCTCGTACTCGTCGTGGTCCAGGTCGAACGTGGCGAGCGCCTTCAGCCGGGAAGAGAGATTCTGGATCGTCTGCATCGTGTACGGGAAGACGCCGACCAGATAGTTGCGGGCGTCGTCGAGTTCGGCTGCGCTCGGCGGTTCAGAGCAGAGACGCTCGAGTTCGGCGACGATCTCCCGGCAGGCAGCGCCGGCCACTTCGTTGGCCACCGCCGTCCCGACCACGAACGGGCCTGGCCCCCGGCGGGAACTGAACCTGCTGGAGACGCCGTAGGTGTAACCGTGCCGTTCCCTGAGATTGAGATTGAGGCGGCTCATGAACTTGCCGCCGAGGATCGAGTTCGCCACCTGGATGGGAACGCGGTCGGGATGTGAGCGGGGTACTCCGACGTGGCCGATGCGCAACTCGGTCTGCGCCGCGCCGGGACGGTCGACGATCACGATCTGGCGCGTCGGTCTTTCCGGCTGGTCCGGTTCGAGGCGGGCCGGTTCGTCCTTGAACTCTCTGGCGTGGGACCTGAGGGGCCGCTCGATCTTGTCCTCGATCGCTCGCCGCAGGCGGTCGGGACCCAGCTCGCCGACCGCGATCAGGTGGCAGGAACGCGCGGCGAGGGCCCGGTCGTGGAACGCGGCGATGTCGCTCCTGGTGATTGCCTGGGTGGACTCGCGATCGCCGATCGTCTGGTTGCCGTAGGGCGTTTCGTCGTAGACGGCGCGCGCGAAGGCTGCTCCGGCGAGACTCGCGGGATCGCTGCGCCTTCGTTCGATCTCGGCCAGTCGCCGCCGGCGCGCACGTTCGATCTCGTCCGCCTCGAACAGGGGTTCCAGCGCGGCTTCCGCGACGAGTTCCAGCCCGGCGGTGACGTCTTCGGAGCGCATCGTGGTGCCGACCCCCGCGATGTCCCAGGAGCAGGACGACGAGACAGCCGTCCCCAGGTCTTCAGCCGCGGCCGCGAACTCGAGTGCGGTCCGGTGCGTTGTGCCCTTGCCGCGGAGTCCAGCGGTGAACGAAGCGAGCCCGGCCAGATGCGGTGGGTCGAGTTCGCTGCCGCCGGGCACGAGGAGGGTCACGGTGACGAGATTGCGGTCGGGAACGTCGAGCGTCCACAGACTGGCGCCGGACTCGAGGCGCTCGTGCCTGAAGCGGGGAAAGGCGCAGGGCCGGCTCGGCGCCGCGGCCGGCGGCCGGCTGCGGTCGAGTGCGGGGGCGGTTGCGTCCTTCACGGTCCGGGCACGACCACGACGGCCGCCCGCCGCTCCTGGCCGAGTGCTCGCTCGGCCAGACCACGAATCTGTTCGCCGTCGACCTGGACCAGGCGATCCGGTTCGGTCCAGGCCCGGCCCGGATCGCCCAGGAACGTCGCTGCCGCCGACAGCCGGTCGGCGCACAGAGCCAGGTCCTGCTCACTGTCGCGGTAGTCGAGCAGCAGAATCCGCCGCGCCCGCTCGAGTTCGGACTCGGTGGGACCCTTCGCGCGGATCGCTTCGACGTGCTCGAGCACCGCCTGCTCGAGGATCTCGGCGTTGCCGAGAGAGTCGGGCTCGCGGCTCTGGCAGGTGGCGACGACGGCGAACGTCGCGCAGAGCTCCGTGGGGAGGATGAGCGCTGACACCGACTGCGCGATCTGGCGCTCGTAGACCAGGTCGCGGTGGAGCCGGCTCATCATTCCGGAGGAGAGAATGGTCGCCAGCATCGCGCCCGCGTACCAGTCGTCGCTGCCGTATCCGTCGAGGCACCAGGCGGAGTAGGAGCGGGGCAGCTCGATCGCGTCCTCGAGCACTTCCCGCGCCGCTCCGCGCGGACCGATCTCGGCGACCGCGTCGACTTGCGGCACCTCCGGCAGTGATCCGGGCGGGATGTCCTCGAAGTAGCGCCTGATCTGGTCGAGAGCCCGGGGACTGTCGAACTCGCCGGCCAGGGTCAACACCGCGTTGTTCGGCCGGTACCAGGTGCGGAAGAAGTCCCGGACTCCGTCGAGCGTGGCTGCTTCGAGATCCTCCATGTAGCCGATCACCGGCCACGCGTAGGGATGGCTCCTCCCGTCGCGCTGGCGGTACAGCAATTCGCTGAGGCGCTCGATCGCCTGACCGTAGGGTTGGTTGTCGACCCGTTGCAGGCGTTCGTTCATGACGACGGAGAGTTGGTTCTCGAACTTCTCCTGGGTCAGGGCCTCGAGCAGAAAGCCGAGACGGTCGGACTCGAGCCACAGGCCGAGTTCGAGATGGTTGGACGGAAGGGTCTCGTAGTAGTTCGTGCGGTCGTACCAGGTCGAGCCGTTGGCGACGCCGCCGACGCTCTGGATGTGCTCGAAGTGCCCGTTCTCGGAAACGTGGGCGGAGCCCTGGAACAGCATGTGCTCGAACAGATGCGCCAGCCCGGTACGGCCCGTCTCCTCGTTCCGCGAACCGACGTGGTACCAGATGTTCAGCGACGCCAGGGGCAGGCGCCGGTTCTCGTGGAGCACGACGCGCAGACCGTTCGCGAGTTCGTGCTGCTCCAGGTGCTGTCGGGGCATCGGTCGCGTAGTGTATGCGGCCGGCTGGGCTGGGCCAGCGCGGCTTGTCTTACGCTCGGTTTGCGTCTAGTATCCGGGGCCGTGGACGACTTCCTGACCGAGCGCCAGAAACAGATTCTCGACTTCGTGTGCGACTTCGTGTCCGTGCGGGGCGTGGCGCCCACCCATCTGGAGATTCGACGCCGGTTCGGCTACCGCTCCTACGGCACCGTCCACAAGCACCTGAAGCTCCTTAGGCAGAAGGGTTACCTGCGGGGCGGCTGGAATCAGAAGCGGGGGCTCGAGCTGACCGAGAAGACCCTCCGTTCTCGCAGGCCGGCGCCCTTCGCCGTGCCCTTCCACGGCCGGATCGCGGCCGGTCAGCCGATCGAGGCGGTGGCGGGCGTCGACGACCTCGCCGTGCCGGAGCACCTGCTGGCAGGCGGCTCCGCCGGCCGCCACTACGTTCTCGAGGTGGAAGGTGACTCGATGGTCGACGACGGCATCTGCGACGGCGACCTGGTCGTGGTCGCGCAGCGGGAGGAGGCCCGTTCTGGCGAGATGATCGTCGCCCTGGTCGGCGACGAGGCGACGCTCAAGCGCTTCTACCCCGAGGGCGATACGGTTCGCCTGCAGCCGGCCAACCGGCAGATGGAGCCGATCTACGTTCCCGCGGACCAGTTGCGCGTTCAGGGTGTCGTGGTCGGCCTGATGCGCCGCTACTGAGTGCAAGTGTGGGTCTGGTGCGCCAGGGTCAACTGCCTCCGGCGGTGACGGCGCGGTGCGCGCCGCCCTGGGGAACGCCGTAGTACGACAGGATCCCGTCAACGATGGCCTCGGCGACCCGCTGCCGGTAGGCGCGCGTCTTCATCAAGCGGCGGTCCTGCTCGTTGGCGAGGTTGCCGACCTCGAGCAGGATCTTGGCCGGCACGCGGTTCCATCGGATCTGTGCGGGTACGTAGGCCCTCCGGCGGCGGACGATCCGATCGCGGATGGGCGCGTTGTGGTGAACCGCCAGGTCGAACTTCCGGAAGCTGGCCAGCATGTGCTCCGCCAGATCGCGGGACAGCCCCTTGCTGGTGGTCCGTTCGCTGCGCGTGAAGGACACCCGGGGATCCGCTCTGACTTCACGGCGCGAGGAGTACGGCGCACCGGTCTTGCCGTAGTTGTTCGTGATGCCGACGAGGCCCGGGATGTAGACCATCGCTCCGCGCAGCGAGGGGTGCAGCGAGTCGGCGTGGATCGAGATGAAGATCACCTGGCCGGCGTCGGCGCCCGCCTTCCGCCGTTGCTGGTAGATCCAGTTCGCGAGATACCAGCGGAAGTTCGTCGCCACGGCGGCGTCCTCGATCCGGTATGGAGGACTCGTGAGCACCGTGTGCCCCCGCGACTTCGGCAGCACGTCCCTGTCGTCGATCCGGAACGTCGAGCCCTCGCGGGTCGTCGGTACGACGGTTGCGGCGGTGCGGCTCTCCAGCACCTTCTTGGTGCGCAGCATGATGTCGTAGACGTAGTTGCTCTCCCAGATGCCACCGACCGGCGCGCCGGTGTCGCGGCCTCCGTGGCCCGCGTCGAGTACGACGGTCACGCCGTCGAGGTCCAGCGCCAGCACTTCGTTCTCGATGCCCCCGCCGGCGGCGCGCTGCGCCTCCCACTCCACGCGGCGCGGATCGTCCGCCGGCAGGTAGCGTGCGGAGAGCAGGTCGAGCGGGATCTTGACTTCGTAGCCGACGGGCAGGTCCCGGACATTGCCGATGCGGTTGCGTTCCTTGATCTCCTCGACCAGTTCGTTCACATCGGAGGCGAACAGACGGCCCGTGAACCGCATCACGACGCTCGAGTAGAGCGCCTCACCCGCCTTCAGGCGGTAGCTCGCGTACTCCCCCTTCTCGTCCGATCCGTAGCGGACGAAGGCCGTCGGTTCAGTGGTGGATCGGACGGCCGCCGTCCGGAGTGGCGGAGCGGGCAGCATGCCCGCGAAGGGTTCGACGAGAAGGCGGCGCGGGACGAGGATCGTCTGTCCCGGCCGGATGACGTTGCTGGTCAGGCGGTTCGCCTGCCTCAGGGCGCGGTGGTTCTCGCCGTCGCCGGTGAACCACTCGGCGATGATCCACAGGCTTTCCGCCTTGCGGCCGCGCGCGGAAGACGCGACGCGATGCTGCCAGCCGTCGGCGGTCGCCTGGTCCCTCGGCAGCAGGGCGCGAATCGCGGCCTCCTGGCTGCTCCTGGGGAGCAGATCGAAGGGAACCTTGTAGCGAACCCCGCGCTTCAGGCGCCGTAGGCCGCCGTTCGCCCGGCTGACCGCGGACGAGTGTCTCGAGTCCCCGCAGAGGCGCTCGGCGAAAGCTAGCAGGCCTTCGTTTGCGCGCGGCTTTGCCTCGATGTGGATCGTGCCGCTCCCGGTCATCACGGCGACCGGTGTCGGCGATCCGATCTCCGGCACGGCGACCCGCTTCGTCACCGCCAGCGTGGCCGCCGGCAGGAGAAGGGCCAGCGCCGCGGCGCAGACGATGGCGCCCCTGCACCTCATGGAGTCGCCTCCGGGCTGCACTCGAAGCCGATCGCGAGCTCAACCGCCCTTGCCGCCCGCAGGGCGATGGCGTCGGCGAACGGCGGGGCCAGGATCTGGAGACCGAGGGGAAGCCCGCGGCTGTCCAGACCGCACGGCACGGACACTCCGGGGATTCCGACCAGGCTGGGTGGTGTCGTGAACACGTCCGACAGGTACATGGAGAGCGGATCGTCGACCCGTTCACCGCGGGCGAAGGCGCCGGAAGGACACGTTGGAGTCACCAGGAGATCGACGGCCTCGAAGGCGCTGGCGAACTGGCGCCGCATGGCTTCGGCAATGTGCGCGGCACGGCCGTAGTAGGCGTCGTAGTAGCCGGAGGACAGCGCGAAGGTGCCGAGGATGATCCGGCGCTTGACCTCGCTGCCGAAGCCCTCGCTTCGGCTGTCCGTGTACATCCTCTGGAGCGAGCGGGCGTCGGCGGCGCGATGTCCGTAGCGGCTGCCGTCGAAGCGGGCTAGATTCGCGCTCGCCTCGCTGTTGGCGAGCACGTAGTAGGTGGCGACCGCGGCCTCGACCAGGGGAACGCTCACCTCGACCAGTTCGGCGCCCGCCGCCTCGAGGGCATGGAGGGCCCACCGATAGCCTTCTGCCGCGTCCTCGTCGAGCGCTGAGGTTCTGACTTCGCGAATCGTGCCGACCTTCAGGCCTTCGATGCCGTCTTCGATCGATTCGAGGTAGTTCTCGACCGGCAGGTCGCTGCAGGTCGTATCACGGGGATCGGATCCGGCGATCGAGCCGAGCGCCAGTGCGGCGTCGCGGACGGTTCGGGTGAGCGGTCCGATCTGGTCGAGCGACGAGGCGAAGGCGACGAGGCCGTAGCGGGAAACGCGGCCGTAGGTCGGCTTGACGCCGACGACGCCGCAGAAGGCGGCCGGCTGCCGGATGGAGCCACCGGTATCGGAGCCCAGAGCCAACGGCACCTCGGTGGCCGCGACCGCCGCGGCCGAGCCGCCGCTCGAACCCCCGGGCGCCATCTCGAGATTCCACGGATTGCGGGTGACGGCCAGCGCCGAGTTCTCGCACGAGGAACCCATCGCGAACTCGTCCATATTCACGCGGCCGACCGGTACCGCGTCTGCTGCCAGCAGTCGTTCGACTGCCCCGGCCGTATAGGGGGCGCGGTAGCCGGACAGGATCTTCGAGCCGCAGTTGAGTTCGTGTCCTGCCAGGGACAGGTTGTCCTTGAGCGCCGTGGGTACGCCGGCCAAGGGCCCCAGGGTTTCGCCGGAATCCCTGCGCCGATCGATCTCGGATGCGCGCTCGATCCCTTCGTCCCGCCAGAGTTCGAGGAAGGCTCCGACCGAAGCGTCGACTTCCTCGATGCGGGTGAACGCCTGCGCCACGGTGTCGACTGCCGTTCGTTCGCCCGAACGAACGGCGGCCGCCAGTGCTTCGACAGTCACGGTCGGCCTCACTCCGCGCCGCCGGGCGTCGCCTTGACCTGGGGCACGAGAAGGAAGCGGTCGAGAGATGCCGGTGCGTTGTCCAGGAAATCGTCGAGGAGCGGACGGCTTCCAGCCGGCACATCGTTGGCCGCCGCCTCCCGTTCCGGTTCGGCTCCACCCGATAGCGCGACTCCTGCGTCGAATGCGCGGAGCTGGTCGATGTAGTCGACGATCTCCGAAAGCTGGGACGCGAACGTCGCTTCCTCACCGGCGGAGAGCCGCAGTCTCGCCAGTTCGGCAATCCGCCGAACCTCCTCGACATCCAGAGACACTTCGCTATAAGTCTAGCAGTGCCCGCATTTGCGCACCCTTGGCGAAGCGCGCTACGGGTGCGCCAGACTGCCGGCTTCCAGGTTCTCGATCGCCTGCAGGGTGAAGGTCTCGCCGTCCATCTCGACCTCGGCGCCCGGCTCGGAGCCGAGCAGCCGGACAGCAAGGTCGGACTCGTACGAGATGATCCCGCGCTCGGGTGCGCTTTCCCATGGGCCGAGGATGGCCAGACTGCGTTGTTCGCCGCTCTTCGACTGGAAGATCGCCCGGTTGCCGATCCGGAGCTTGTCGCAGGCCGCGCTGGCGAGGTCGATCGGCGTCGAACGCTGCAGGTCCTGCTGCAGTTCGGTGGCTAGCGAAGTCAGATACTCGTGGCGCTGGCGCGCGGACTTGTATTCGAAGTTCTCGCGCAGGTCGCCAAGGGCACGCGCTTCCTCGATCGCCCTGCGATTGGCCGGCAACTCCTCCTCGACGAGCTCACGCAGCCTGTCCCGCTTCGCTGCAATCGAAGCCGGCAAGGCGTAGAGATCGTCGTCAGCGGCATCCTGGTCGGACAGAAGATCAGGGAACTTCAAGTGGAGGGCCGCCAGCAGAGGTTCGCGCCGGTAGTCCTCGAGCGCGGCGTGACGGATCGAGACCTCGGCCTGACGGGCCTCTTCGAGGGTCAGTTCGGGCAACAGCTTCGGCACAGTACCACCCGAGTCGAAGAGGGCCTTCAGGCGGGGCCTGAAGGGGGCGAAGGCGTCCTGTCGGAGCGCCTGGATCAAGAGATTCAGCAGGCGGTTCTGCCGCCCCGCCCGAAGTGCCGGCTCGGCTGCGGCCTGCTCCGCGAGCCAGGTGAAGGCCGCCGGTGTGCGATGTGGTTGCACCCCCGCGCGAGCGGCGCAGCGGCGAAGCAGCTCCTCGTCGACGATGTCGGCGATCGTGCCGATCGCCTTCGTGTCGGTCTCCAGGAGAAAGCGCTTCTCGAGCACCTCGCGCCAGTCGCTGCGACTCGCGGGCAGGAGGAGGTATGCCTGCTCCCGTGGACCGCGCTGCTCAATCGACGAGAAGAAGACCAGCGGATCCTCGAGGTCGGCCAGGAGTTCGCCGGCCGGCCACGAGGGTTCGGCGCCGAAGCGCTCCAGCGCGCAGCGAATCTCGAATGCGAGCGCGGGCTGCCGGCTTGCAAGCCGCTGGCTCAACTCGTCCAGGGCGGCCGCCATCCGATCCCGCAGGTCCTGGGACTGGTTCACGGCGCGCCTTAGAAGCGCGATCTTGGCCCGGTCCGGAGCCTGGTCGAACTCCTGCCAGAGGGAACTCTCGGCGTCCGACGCCGCGACCCAGCGATAGGTCTGCCGGGATCCGCCCGACGATAGAACCTGCGCCTGCTTCCGGGCGCTGGTCCACCAGCTCGACCAACGTCGTTCGGGGATGATGCCGACCACGACGGCCCGCACCTCGGCCCCGGTCAGCGGGCGGTCGTAACTCTTGAGGGTCAACTCGAGCAGCTCCGCCGGCTTCATTTTTGCCAGTTGCTCCCGTTCTTCCAGCTTCCGGCGCAGTACATGCTCCGGGGGCAGCAGGGAGAGCATCTTGCCGGCGGCTCGGAAACCGACCGCTACTCCCTTCACCTGCTCGAGGTCGACCTTGAACGTCTGGAGCGGCATGTTGACCTGGGCGATGCGGCCGACTCCGCGACCGGCCATCTCGACGATGTCGCCGCACTGGAATGCCATCAGATTGCGGAGCCGGTCGACCTTGTCCCAGAGCTTGACCGTCTCCTGCCGTCCCCTGTCCAGGCCCAGTTCGCGCAGTAGCTCGCCCAGGTCCGACTCGCGGTCGCGGTAGAGGTCGTGCAGGGTGTCGAGAACGGTCTCGTAGATCTGGCCGCTTCGCAGGTATCTGCTGCCGGCGCCGCGGATGAGATCGAGGCGTTCCGCCCACAGGCGGCGCTCCTGCAGTTCGTCGTCGAGCAGTTCGAGCAGGGTGCCTACACGCTCTGCCTCACCCAGTCGAACCAGCCCTCTGGTGATGGCCAGGAATGTATCGACCGCGATCTCTCCCTCGACCGCGGCCAGCCACTCTGCCTCAACTGCGTCGATGTCACCGCTGGCGAGGCTGTTTTGTATGCGTGGCGGGATCCTCATGCGGCGGCGGGCGCGCCCGGTCGGGGTCGCGGCTGAGCCGGGGGCGCGTGTGCGGGCCGATCATCGTATCAGCCCCAGGGTTGTGTTGGGGACCGCCTCGTAGCGCGTTGAGACTAGAATATGCCCAGCCGAAGTGGGTGACGTGGGTCCTGAGAAACCCGATGGAGAGATGACCGAAGAGCGTCAGGTCGTACCGTCTCCGGGCGAGGGGGAGTCGTTCGGCTCCTGGCTACGCAGCCAGCGCGAAGTTCGCCAGGTCGAGCTGGAGACGATCACGCAGTCGAGCAAGATCAACATCCGGTATCTGGAGGCGCTCGAGCGTGATCGGTTCGACCTGCTGCCGGCGACCATCTTCGTGAGGGGTTTCCTCCGCGAGTACGCGCGGATCGTCGGTCTCGATCCGGACGAGGTGCTCAACTTCTATCTCGCCGCTTCGGCCCGAGACGACCTCGAGGGTGGAATCGAAGACCTGTCGAGGCGTCCCGCGACATGGCCGATCGGACGGACGGTTGCGGTTGGAGTGGTCGTCGTGGCGATCCTCCTGTTCCTCGTGTGGCGCCTCTTCGCCAGTGGGAGTCCCGACGCGGCCGAGGACATGGAGACGATGGCACCGCCGATTGTCGAGGAAGCGCCGCCGCCGCCGCCGCCGGAACCGCTGCCCGAGCAGGCGCTGCGGGTCACGCTGGAGTTCCGGGCGACGAGCTGGGTTGACGTCCACAGCGACGGCGAGCGTACGGTCAGCGAACTGAGGGTTCAGGGCGAGTCCCTCACTGTTGCCGCGGACGAGGAGATCCGGCTCAGGCTCCGGAACGTCGGCGCGGCGACGATCGAAGTGAATGGCGAACCGTTCGAGCACGCGGCGGGCGACGACGAGGAGATCGTGATTTCGGCTCCCGGCACCGCCGGCGCGGCCTGACGCTGGCTCCCGGGGAAGGCTGGACTTCCTGACTGGGTGGCCGTATTCTGCGGCGTGCCATCCGTGCGCCCGATGACGGACGCGCGGACTGGTTCGCGAACGGCGCGGACCGCGCCATTCGGGTACCGGTGCTGCGGGGCGTAGCTCAGCCTGGTAGAGCGCACGGTTCGGGACCGTGAGGCCGGAGGTTCAAATCCTCTCGCCCCGACCATTCCGCCGGTCATGGGCGGCCCTTCGTCAAGTAGACTGTTCGTGATGCGCAGCTCGCCGAAGCTGACACGACCGGGAAGTGTCCCGCGGCCGGTGCTGGCCCTTCTTCTGGCCCTGGCGCCGTTGGTCCTGCTCGCGAACGAACCCGAATCGGAGGCCGCCCCGGAGGTGATCGTCGCCTCGGTGGACTCCGTGATCCAGGTCGTCGTGGCCGAGTTCATCGAAGAGGTGATGGCGGAGGCTGACCGCGTGCGCGCGGAGGCCCTGATCGTCGAGCTGTCGACGCCGGGCGGCGAGATGCAGGCGATGCGAAAGGTCTTCACGACCTTCCTGGAGGCCGCAACACCGGTCGTCGTCTACGTTTCCCCGAGCGGCTCCCAGGCCGCGTCGGCGGGCTTCTTCATCCTGCTGGGCGCCGACCTCGCCGCGATGGCGCCGGGAACGAACACCGGCGCGGCTCACCCGGTCGCCGGTGGCGGCGAGGACATCCCCGGCGCGATGGGCGAGAAGGTGACTCAGGATGCAGCGGCGACGATCCGTTCGCTCGCGGCCCGTCGCGGTCGGGATGAGAAGCTGGCGGAGTCGGCGGTGCTCGAGAGCAAGTCGTTCACGGCTCAGGAGGCGCTCGAGCTGGGTTTGGTCGATCTGGTCGCGCCAAGCCTTCAGTCGCTTCTCGTCGATCTCGACGGCCGCGTCGTCGAGAAGGGAGGGCGGGAACTGACGCTCTCGACCCGCGAGGCGACGGTGCGCCGCATGGAGATGTCAGCCTTTCAGCGGGTGCGGTCGATCATCGCGCACCCGAACGTCGCGCTTCTCCTGATGTCGCTGGGGTCGATCGGGCTGATCTTCGAGATCACGCATCCCGGATCGATCTTTCCGGGGGTCGTCGGGGCCCTCTGCCTGATCCTCGGCTTGTGGGCGATGTCCGTCCTGCCGGTCAACTACGCGGGTCTGGCCCTGCTCTTTCTGGCGGTCGTCCTCTGGGTGCTGGAGGTCAAGATTCCCAGCTTCGGCATGTTGACGCTGGGCGGCGCGATCTCCTTCTGTCTCGGGGCGATGATGCTGCTCAAGGACGCCGACCCCGCGCTTCGTGCGAGCCTGAACCTGATCATCGCGGTCGGCATCACGATCGCGCTCGTAGCGCTCGCTCTCGCCCGCCTGGCGCTCAAGGCGCAGCGTGGCCGCGTGGCGACCGGGCACGAAGGTCTGCTGAACGAACTGGCGCTGGTGAGCGCCGCGATCGAAGCCGGATCGCCCGGGAAGGTCCGGCTGCACGGCGAGATCTGGAACGCCGAATCCGACGTGGAAGTCGGGGTCGGCGACCGCGTGAGGGTCCTGCGGGTCGACGGCATGACCCTGCGCGTGGAACCGGCCGGAGACGGCTGAGAGCGGGTGGTGGGAGTCGGTGTCGAGGGCGGCGCGACGTGGCGGCCGCGAACTGCCGGGCATACAGAAGAAAGGACCTGAATCGGTATGAGTTCTCTTCCCTTTATTGGCTTCCTGATCGTCCTGGGTCTGTTCCTGCTCACCCGGTGGATCAACATCATGGCGGAGTACGAGCGCGCCGTCGTGTTTCGGCTGGGTCGCATCCTGGAGCGGCCGAAGGGTCCAGGTCTGGTCCTGATCCTCTGGCCCATCGACCGCATGGTCAAGGTCTCGCTGCGCACCGTGGTGCTCGACGTGCCGTCGCAGGACATCATCACGCGCGACAACGTGTCCGTGAAGGTCAACGCGGTCGTCTACTTCCGGGTGCTCGAGCCGACCAGGGCGATCGTCGAGGTCGAGAACTTCCTGTTCGCCACCAGCCAACTGGCCCAGACCACGCTGCGTTCGATCCTGGGCCAGATCGACCTGGACCAACTGCTGAGCGAGCGCGAGCAGTTGAACGATCGCCTGCAGACGGTGATCGATCAGCAGACCGACCCCTGGGGCATCAAGGTCTCCATGGTGGAGGTGAAACACGTCGATCTGCCGCAGGAAATGCAGCGAGCGATGGCCAAGCAGGCCGAGGCGGAGCGGGAGAAGCGGGCCAAGGTGATCCACGCCAGCGGTGAGCTGCAGGCCTCCGAATCCCTTGCCGCGGCGGCGAACACGATCAGCGCCAACCCGGTCACGCTGCAACTGCGGTACCTGCAGACCCTCTCGGACATCGCGACCGAGCGGAACTCGACCATTCTCTTCCCGCTGCCGCTTGAGCTCTTCAGGGCGTTCGCGGCACTCAAACCGCCCGAAGAGTGAAGGGCGACGCCTACGAGCCGTACGAGGTCGCGGTCAGCAACAGTCAGATCGCCGCCTTCGTAGCTCTGCTGGCGCTGGCCCTCGTGGGAGCGTTCGCCGCCGGCGTCTGGTGGGGCCGATCGAACGACCTCGAACCTGCCGTGACCGAGGCGGCCGTCACGCCACCTGAAGTGACGCTTCCGCAGACGGTCGCGAGGCCGCCGGCTCCGGTTGCGGCTGATGTGGAGAGTGAAGAAGCGCCGGCAGAGGTCGTGCGGTTCTTCGGCGCCGGCGAAGACGGTGCCGGCCCGGTCGAGACCGCGCGCCCGGTTTCGACCCCGGGACCGGCCGCCTCGGGCCTGGTCGTCCAGGTCTTCTCCAGCGCGGATGCCCGCCAGGCGGCCTCGGTGGAGCAGAAGCTGCGCGCGGACGGACACCGTGCCTTCCTGTCGCCCCAGACGCTGGACGGCCAGGTGATGCAACGGGTGCGGGTGGGGCCGTTCGAGGACCAGGATTCGGCGGCAGCGGCTGCCGAGCTGCTCACGAAACAGTACGGGCTCGAGACCTGGATCACGCCGAACAACTGAGCACTCGGCCACGATCGTCGTCGTCGTTCGTTTCGTCGATCTGGTTCCAGGTCGGTGTGGCCTTGGTGGGTGGGGTCTGGTGGGCGTTCTGTTTCGACGAGCGTCCCGGGTTTCTGATTCCGCTGGCCGCCGCCGTCCCGCTGTGTCTGATCGCGGGTGCTCCCCTTGGGCCGTGGCGCAGGCTGTGGCTCGGCTGGCTTCACGGAGCGGTCGCGTGGCTGATCGCCGTGCCGTGGCTGTCAACGATGCTGACCGTCTATGGCGGCTTGCCGAGCTGGTTGGCGGCGTGCCTCTTGTCCGTGCTTGCCCTCTACCTGGGGGCCTATCATGGCTTGTTCTGCTGGCTGGCCGGGCCGGTGCTGGGCCGTCGCGACGTTCTGTCCCTCGTGGTGGCGCCGTCGATCTGGGTCACCCTGGAACTGGTTCGGGGCGCGGGTCTTTCGGGATTCCCGTGGAATCTGCTCGCGTACGCGTGGGTCGATGTCCCCGGCGCCCTCGACACGACACGCTGGATCGGCAGCCTGGGCCTGTCGGGGGTGGTCATGGCGTTCGGCCTGGGCGTGTTACGGCTTGCGGACCCCAGGACCCGCCGCCAGGCGGCAACGGTTCTGGTCGGTGCCGCGGTAGTCCTCCTGGTCGCCCGCTGGACGAATCTCGACCGGAGGGCTCCCGCCGGGCCGGCGCTCGATGTCCACGTCGTCCAGCCGAACATCGGCATGATGACGGACGAGGAGCTTCGAGACGGCCTGGACTCCGAGTCGATTCGCGCCAACTACAGTCGGCTCTTCGAGTTGAGCCACGAGGCCTGCGTCCCCGGCGCGCTCGTCGTATGGCCCGAGAGCGCAGGCTGGCCGTACGAGCTGGAACGCGACGCGGGGTTCGCCCGCGACATCGAGGCTCTGGTCGGTCGAGGCTGCTCTCTGCTGTTCAACAGTGCGCGCCGCTTCCGTTCGGGCGAGGAGGAGGGTGCGTTCAACTCGGCCTACCTGCTGACGCCTGGCGATACGCGGGCCCTGCGCCAGATCTACGACAAGATGCACCTGGTTCCGTTCGGCGAGTACGTCCCCTTCGCTCGCTTCCTGCCGGGCGTGCGCCAGTTGGCCCGGAACACGGGGAGCTTCTCGACCGGGGACGAGGTGGCGCTGCTCGATGCCGGCGACGCTCGCCTGGGCATCTCGATCTGCTTCGAGATCGTCTTCCCGACGCAGGTCGCAGCCCGTGTCCGGCGGGGGGCCTCCGTTCTCGTCACGATGGCGAACGACTCCTGGTACGGCGCCACGTGGGCGCCTCATCAGCACTTGCGACCGGCCCGTTTCCGCGCCGCCGAGAATGGACGGCCGGTCGTGCGGGCCGCGATCACCGGCATCTCCGCGCTGATCGACCGCCGGGGCGCGATTCTGGCGACGGTCGACATCGATCAGGCGGCCGTGCTGCGGATGCCGGTCACCGCGGTCGATGGGTTCACGCCGTTCACACGCGCGCCCCTGCTGGTGCCCCTGCTTTGCCTCGCACTGGCTGCCTTTGCCATACTGCGGCGATGATCGCCGCCGACGCGAACCGCTCGCTGACCGAACTCAGGACCCGTCTGGACGGTCTGCGGAGGTATCTTTGACCCGGCCGAAGTCCGGGAGCAACTAGCCGCGCTCGATCATGAGATGGAGCAGCCGGGGTTCTGGGACGATCCCAGAAAGAGCGCGCCTCTGCTGCGCCGCCGCCGGACGCTGGAGCGGCGTCAGAAGACCGTCGACCGGCTGAACGAGGACAGCGACGAGGTCGAGGCCTGGCTCGAGCTGCTCGCGGAGAGCGCTGAGGCGGTCGAGGGCGAGGCGGAACTCGCCGAGTTCATCGCGCGGGTTCAGCGCGAGACCGAGGCGCTCGATCTGGAGTTGAAGCTCTCGGGCGAAGACGACGACCGGAGCGCCCTGCTCGCGATCCACCCCGGTGAGGGCGGCACGGACTCCCAGGACTGGGCCGAGATCCTGCTGCGGATGTACCTGCGGTGGGCCGAGCAGAGCGGGTTCGACGTCACGCTGCTCGAGCGGCTCGACGGCGACGAAGCGGGCCTCAAGAGCGCGACCGTTGCGGTGCGCGGCGACTACGCGTTCGGTCGCCTGCGCGGCGAGAGCGGCGTTCACCGGCTGGTCCGGATCTCGCCGTTCGATGCGGCGAAGAGGCGCCACACCTCCTTCGCCTCGGTCTACGCCTACCCCGAGATCGATGACGACATCGACGTCGAGATCGAGGACAAGGACATCCGCATCGACACCTTCCGGTCGTCCGGCGCCGGCGGTCAGCACGTGAACGTGACGGACTCGGCGGTGCGGATCACCCACCATCCCTCCGGGATCGTCGTCAGTTGCCAGAACGAGCGCAGCCAGATCAAGAACCGGGCGATGGCGATGAAGATCCTCAAGGCGCGGCTCTACGACCGGGAACTGCAGAAGCGGCGCGAGGAGCAGGCCGAGCGCGAGGGGCAGAAGATGGAGATCGGCTTCGGATCACAGATCCGGAGCTACGTGCTGCACCCGTATCGCATGGTCAAGGACCACCGGACGAAGCTCGAGGTCTCGGCTGTCGAGCGCGTCCTCGACGGCGAGATCGACCCGTTCATCGACGCCTGGCTCGGGCAGCAGCTCGAGACCGCCTAGGGCAGGTTCTTCGTGGCTGGCCCGGCGGTCGACTACGTTTCGCCGCTGCCTCCGGTGCGGTCGGGGATCGCCGACTACAGCGTCGACCTGCTGGAGGAACTCGCGCCTCTGTGCGACCTGCGCCTGGTACGCCTGCCCGGTCATCGAGTGGCGTCCGGCGTGCGCCGCTGCTACGAGGTCGTCGAACCCGCGGCGCTCGATCCGGCGCGGCGCCTTCCCTTCTACCAGTTGGGCAACAACGTGTATCACGAGGGTGTGCGGCGGCTCGCCCTGCGGTCTCCCGGCGTCGTGACCGTTCATGACCTGCGCCTGCATCACCTTCTGGTCGAGGCCACGCTCGCCAGCGGCGATCTGGACGCCTACGTGGCGGCCCTCGGCGATGAGCACGGTTGGGAGGGGGCAGCAGCGGCGATTCCCACCCGATGGGGTGCGCACGGCCGGGCGCGGCTGTTCGAGATGGCGGCCCACGGCTCGCTTCTGGTTCGCCAGCGTGGCCTGCTGGTTCACAGCGAATGGGGCCGGCGTTTTCTCGAGGACGAACTGGCGGAGCGGGCGTCCGGCCACCCCCTGCCGGAGATCCGGTGCGTGCCGATGCCAATGCCGGCACCCGATCCACCGAGCCGGCCGGCCGCCGCGGCCTGGCGGCAGCAGTTGGGCGTTCCCTCTTCGGCGGTCCTTCTCGGCTCCTTCGGCTTTCAGACGCCGATCAAGCGGACGGACGTGCTGCTGCGGGCGCTGGCGCAGCCGGGCATGGTGGATGTCCATGCGGTGGTTTCTGGGGAAGTGGCGCCGCAACTCGATCTGGCGACATTGATTCGGGATCTGGGAGTCCAGGACCGGGTCACGTTGACCGGTTATCTCGACGAGGCCACCTTCCCGGTCGCGATTGCCGGCTGCGACCTGTGCCTCAATCTGCGCTATCCCAGCGCGGGGGAGACCTCGGCGTCGCTGCTTCGAATCCTGGCTCTCGGACGGCCCGCGGTGGTCTCGAACTACGGCCAGTTCACCGACCTGCCGGACGACGTGGTGGTCAAGGCGCCGCTTGCCGACGAACCTGAAGCGGAGGCGGAGGCGCTCGCCGCTCTACTGCGCCGGCTGCTGGCGACGCCCGACCGGCTGGGGGGAATGGGTGATGCAGCCCGTTCCTTCATCGAGCGCGAGCACCGGCCGGCGAAGGCGGCAGAAGTGGTTGCGGAGGCCCTCACGGAGTGGTCGGGCGCGCCAGACGACACGGCCTCCGCGCCTCGGCCGCCGCATCCGTCGCCACCGACGTCGTTGACGTGGGGCTGGTTGCCGGGTCGAATCGAAGTCGAAGGCTGTGAACGACCCTGGGCGGAGGGTGAACGGCGCGAGGTGGAGATCGTGGTCACGAACACCGGTTTCGCTACCTGGCTGTCGGGCCGCCGCGCCGATGGCGGCGTCGTGCTCGAACCCCAGCTCATCAGCGGCGGCCGCGACCTGTTCAGGGGCAGGCCGTGGATTCCCCTGCCGCGCGATCTCGCCCCGGGCGAAGCGTGCCGGATCGGCCTGAGGCTCCGCCGGCCGATCGGTCCGGCGCGGCTTCGCCTGGAGCCCCACCTGTTCGGCGGTGGCTCCATGATCCACTGCGGCGCCGAGGTCTTCGATCGCGAGCTTTGAACTCTCAGCGGGCGCTGCGACGGTGATGAATCCTGGGGATAGTGTCGGCGCCAGTGAGTTGGATTCTCGAAGTCCGGCGGATGCTGGATCAGTCGAAACGGCTGCCGGCCGGCGGAGGAAGCGGCACCCAGGTGGTCCTGGTCGTACCGCTTTACGTCGAGGCGGCGGAACTCTGGACCCTGCTGCGGGAGGAACCGCAGGAGACACCGCCGCTGAGCTTCCCTGCCACGCCCTTCGAGGGTGATGACCCGTGGCCGACGGTTGCGCGGCTCGTCAGCGTCGGACTCGGTGTCGAACCGTCAAGGGTTCTCCGGCTGGGCGAACTGGACGAGCTCGGCGGGTCCGAAGGGTTCCGGCTGAGGGCCTGTGTGGTCGCCGTGCCGTCTCCCGAGGACGACGACAGCAACGTGGAAGCGCCGGCAGTGCGGTTGCCGCTGTCGGCTCTGAGGCATCCGCGGCTGATCGAGGAGCGCACCTTCGACATCGAGGGGCAGAACGTGCCGCTCGCCGTGTACCACGTGGGACGTCACCGTCTCTGGGGGCCTCCGCTCGATGTGCTGCTCCGCCTGCTCGAACGACTGGAGCAGAGTGAATCCGGCCCCGAATTCCCGGCCGGCAGCCTGAACTGACCGGCGGCGCGGAGCCGCCTCCAGCAGCGCTACAATCGCGCCGAGCCTGCCCCCACCGACACCCTTGCTGAGGAGGACCCAAGAGCACCCATGGCCGATATCGCGCGCATCGAACAGCTTCTAGGCAGTGAGGCGGAGAGCCTCCTCGGACACGTCTGCACAGGGATCCCGAAGGAGCTGCTGACGGTGCCGGGTCCGGACACCGTGGACCGGGCCTTCGGCCCTTCGGACCGGAACAACCGCACTCTGGCCAGCCTTCAGAGGCTGCTCGGGCACGGACGGCTCGCGGGCACCGGCTACGTCTCGATCCTGCCCGTGGATCAGGGAATCGAGCACTCCGGTGCGGCCTCGTTCGCGCCGAACCCGATCTACTTCGATCCGGAGAACATCATCCGGCTGGCGATCGAGGGCGGCTGCAACGGAGTCGCCTCGACCCTGGGCGTGCTGGGCAGCATCGGCCGGCGCTACGCCCACAAGATTCCGTTCATCGTCAAGATCAACCACAACGAGAGCCTGACCCATCCGCACACGTACCACCAGGTCCTGTTCTCGCAGGTGGAGCAGGCATGGGATCTGGGCGCCACTGCGGTGGGCGCCACGGTGTACTTCGGCGCCGACGTCTGCCGCGAGGAACTGATGGAGATCGCCGAGTGCTTCCAGCAGGCCCACGAACTCGGCATGGCCTGCATTCTCTGGTGCTACCTCCGCAATAGCGCCTTCGTCGTGGACGGCGTCGACTACCACGACTCGGCGGACCTGACCGGTCAGGCGAACCACATCGGCGTGACGATCGAGGCGGACATCGTCAAGCAGAAGCAGGCGACGAAGAACGGCGGCTACCCGGCGGTCGGCTTCGGCAAGACCCACGACCTCGTGTACAGCGAGCTGGTGTCCGACCACCCCGTCGACCTGGTCCGCTGGCAGGTCGCGAACTGCTACATGGGCCGCGTCGGGCTGATCAACTCCGGCGGTTCCTCCGGCGGCGCCGGCGACCTGGCGGCCGCGGTGCGCACGGCCGTGATCAATCGCCGCGCCGGCGGCCAGGGACTGATCTCCGGCCGCAAGGCGTTCCAGCGGCCGATGGTGGAGGGGGTGGAACTCCTGAACCACATTCAGGACGTCTACCTCTGCGACGACATCACGATCGCGTAGCAGCCCCACCCAGCAGGGCCGCGATCTCGCCGTGGCGCGCCTCCGCATCCCTTTCTCCCACCTCGATCAGGGCCCGGATGTAGTCGGGCTGGAACATCAGGAGACTGAGCAGGTCCGGGCTCTTCGTGTCGCGGGTGCCGAGACCGCGGGTCATGAAGCGGAACGCCTTCGGCAAGCGGGGCTCGAATCGGCTCGCGAGCCGGCCGAGATCCTCGGAGGGCCGCAGCAGGACCAGGTCGACGAGGCGGAGCGGACCTCGTTCCGACTCCGGCATTCGGGCCAGCAGGCCGTTGACGAGTTCCATGCGATTCGCGTCCTGGTCGAGCTGATCCAGAAAGACGGCGTTCAGGAGCACGCCCGCGAACTGGGCCGGCGGCGGGTAGGCGGCTGCTGCTGCCCTCGGCGCCAGAGGCTCGTGGCGCGTGGACACCGCGATCAGGCGATCGCAGCCCAGGTGCAGGGCCGGCGACAGCGGCGAGGTCAAGCGGACGCCGCCATCGCCATGCCAGGCATCGCCGATCCGCACCGCCGGGAAGATCAGCGGCAGCGAGGCGGAGGCGAGGACGTGGTCGAGCGTCAACAGCGCTCGCTCCGAGCGACGCTTGGGCCGCTCCCAGGTCTCGATGTCGCGGCCCTGAACCCAGGTCACGGTCTGTCCCGTCGACCACTCGACGGTGGTCACGGCGACCGCGTCCAGCCGGCCGCGGTCCAGGTTCTTCGCGATCCCCGGCAGGACGCGGCCGTTCGCCGCCTCGACGCCGAGGACGTCCTCGAGGTGATTGCCGAGTGGTGAGGTGTCGACCAGGCCGCGGACCTGAGGCCGGTAGCGCAAGCCGCCCGAAGCCAGGTTCAGCAGCCAGCGCAAGACCATCTTCCCCAACGACCAGCCGTCGTCGCGGAACACGTGATCGGGCGTCAGATCGAGCCAGGTGCTCATGAGTTCCTCCGTCGCCTCCGCGGCGCTCCCCGTGTGCGAGGCGAGGAAGGAAGCGTTGATCGCGCCGGCCGAAACGCCGGTCAGTACGTCGAAGTGGAACTCCGGAAGCCGCTTCGCCAAATGCCGGACCAGCCCGACCTGGTAGGCCGCTCGCGCCCCGCCGCCGGTGAGGACGAGGCCGATTCGGGGCCCGTTCGACATCTCTGGAACACTAGTTTCATGTACAGGACACCGCAACGTGGGCGAGAATGACCCGTGGTGGAAGTCACGCGGCGTATGAGGACGCAGCGTATGGAACTGGGCAACGGTGCAACGATCCGCTCGGCCTACTTGGGCCGGGTAGGCTACGAAGCCGGTGTCGAGCTGCAGCACCGGCTCCGGCGGCAACTTCTGGACGGCGAGCCCGATGCATCGGATACGTTGCTGCTGCTCGAGCATCCGCCCACCTATACGGTCGGCCGGAACTGCGACCGGAGTGATGTCGTGGCGGACTCCGACTGGTTGGGGCAGCGGGGAATCGCGGTCGCTGAGTGCGACCGTGGCGGGCGTGCGACGTACCACGGACCGGGTCAACTGGTGGGCTACCCCGTCATCGATCTGAGGGCGGATCGCCGGAACGTCCGCGGCTATGTCCGGGACCTGCAGGAGGTGCTGGTCCGCACGTTGGCGACGTTCGGCGTCGCCGCCGAGGGCGGCGAAGAGCGGGAGCGAATCGGCGTGTGGGTTGGTCGCCGGAAGATCGCCTCGATCGGCATCCACCTCCGGCGCTGGGTCACCACCCATGGCTTTGCGCTCAATGTCAGCACCGACCTGGACGACTTCGCCGGCATCCTCTCCTGCGGCTTCGATGCCGGTGTGATGACTTCGATCGAGGAGCTCACCGGCAGCCGGCCCGGTCTGGAGGACGTGGCCGGGTGCTGCGCGGAGAACTTCGCGCACGTTTTCCAGCGTCGTCTGGTCCCCGTAGAACCCGCCGAGTTCGGCTTCGGTGTGCAGCCCCACGGCGCTAGGATCCGAGACGACGCGCGGCCGCTCGAGCGTCGGTCGCCTCTGTCGTAACCCAATGGACGAACTCGTTTCCATCGGCGCTCCGCCGCCCGGCGGCGGCGTGTCGCGCCTGTCGCGGCCGGACTGGCTGCGCATCCGGCTCAGCACTCCGGAGCCCTATCACCGCGTCCGGCGGCTGATGGAAGGGCTGAACCTGAACACGGTGTGCGAGGAGGCGCGCTGCCCGAACATCTACGAGTGCTGGGGCGAGCATGGCACGGCCACGTTCATGATCCTCGGCGACACCTGCACGCGCCGCTGCGGGTTCTGCGCGGTCCACACGGGCCGGCCCGCGCCCGGCGTCGACGCGGACGAGCCGGCCAGAGTAGCGGAAGCCGCGACGGCCATGGGCCTGCGCCATGTGGTGGTCACCTCGGTGGACCGGGACGACCTTCCGGACGGCGGCGCCGGGCACTTCGCCGACACGGTCCGTGCGATCCGGGACCGGCTTCCGGAGACCGCGGTCGAGGTGTTGACTCCGGACTTCCGGGGCGTGGAGGATGCGCTCGACATCGTGCTTGCCGAGTGCCCGGAAGTGTTCTCGCACAACATGGAGACAGTTCCCCGGCTGTACCGGCAGGCCCGTCCGGGCAGCAGCTACCAGCGAAGCCTGGCGCTGCTGGCGGACGCGGCGGTCAGGCGCGACACCGGCGGCTACGAGGGCAGGGTGAAGACGGGTCTGATGGTGGGCCTGGGCGAGACGACGGTGGAACTCGAAGCGACGATCGCGGACATCCGCGCCGCGGGCACCGAGATCCTCACGATCGGCCAGTACCTGCAGCCGACCCGCGACCACCTGCCGGTCGACCGCTACGTGCACCCGGATGAGTTCGCGCGGCTGCGCGGGTTCGCTCTCGGACTGGGCTTCAGCCACTGCGAATCCGGTCCGCTCGTGCGCAGCAGCTATCACGCCCACGAACACGTCGCTCGCTCCTGATGGAGACCCAGTGACGGTCTTCTCACGGTTGGTCGGCTGGTCCCTGCCGCTGATGCCGCCGCCGCTGGTGCGCTGGGCGGCGGCGCCCTACGTGGCGGGCGACGAGCCGGCCGACGCCCTCGACTGCGCCGCCAAGCTCAACCGCCGCGGGCTTGCCGGGACGCTGGCGCTGCTAGGCGAGGAGATCGACAGCCCTGAACTCGCCGCCGAAGGGACAGGGCTCTATCTCGACCTCGTCGATGCGCTCGCCGACCGCGGTCTCGACTGCAACGTGTCGGTCAAGCTTACGTTGCTGGGCCTCAAGGTCTCGCGCGCCCTCTGCCGCGAGCACCTCTTTGAGCTCGTTCAGCGGGCGGAGGCCCGCGGCAACTTCGTGCGGATCGACATGGAGGACCACACCTGCACCACGGCCACCCTGGACCTCTACCGTGAGGCCGTGGCCGCCTCGCGAACGCGTGCCGCGGTCGGAGGACCGACAGGTTCCGGCGCCGGTGGCGACGCGGTCGGCGTCGTGCTCCAGGCCTACCTGCGCCGCACGCTCGCCGACATCGCGGCGCTGCCCGAGCGCGCCAACGTGCGCCTATGCAAGGGCATCTACGTCGAGCCGCCAAGCGTGGCGATCCAGGACTACGGCAAGGTGCGCCGGAACTTCCTGGCGACCCTCGAGGCTCTGTTCGACCGCGGCGCCTACGTCGGCATCGCAACCCACGACGACTACCTGCTGCGCGAATCGGCGGCGATGATCGAGCGCCGCGACCTGGCGGGCGACCGCTACGAGTTCCAGATGCTGCTGGGGGTGACCGAGGAGCGTCGCGACCGGCTGGCGAGGGCCGGGCACCGCGTGCGCATCTACGTGCCTTACGGCCGGCAGTGGTATGCCTACTCGACGCGACGTCTGCGTGAGAACCCGCAGATAGCCGGCCACGTGGCGCGGGCGTTCTTCCTCCGCGTGCTGCGGGGATAGCCGCGGAACCGGGGACTGGGGCAGAATCAGCGCCTTCCGCGAGCGTGCGAGTTCGCAGGTCGTCCCAGGGAGATCAGAAGGTGACCAGCAAGGCAAGGCAGGAAGCGGCTCCCTGCGGTGATCGCCGGGTATCGGTGATCGGCGCGGGCGAAATGGGCCGGACATTGATCGGAGGGTGGATCGAGACGGGGGTCGTCGATCCGGCGTCCATCTTCGCGACCGCCGCCCACGAGCCGCGCATCGCGCGGGTTTCGGAGAGCTTCGGCGTCGAGGGCGCGGTGGACAACCGCCGCGCGGCCGAGTTCGGCGACACCGTTCTCCTGGCGGTCAAACCGCAGACGGCGGACCACGTGCTTTCCGAGATCGGCGATGTCCTCGGGCCGAACCAGGTACTGGTCTCGATTCTGGCCTCGGTGAGTACCGCCTACATCGAGAGGCGTTTGCCCGAAGGGATTCCGGTCGTGCGCGCGATGCCCAACACGCCCAGCCGCGTAGCCGCCGGCATGACCGCTCTGTGTGCCGGCCGCTTCGCTTCCTCAGAACACGTGGAGCTGGCGGAGCAGCTCTTTCGGCCGCTCGGGCGCACCGTGGTTGCCGACGAGAAGCACATGGACGCGATCACAGGGCTCTCCGCCTCGGGCCCGGCGTTCCTCTACATCGTGATCGAGGCACTGGCGGAGGGCGGCGTGAAGGCGGGGCTTCCGCGCAAGATGGCGATCGAACTCGCGGCCCAGAGCTGCCTGGGCGCCGGCAAGATGGTGATCGACACGGAGCGTCACCCCGCTCTGCTCAAGGACGAAGTGACCACGCCGGCGGGATGCACCGTCGACGGCATTCTGCGCCTGGAGGAGGGTGGCCTCCGGGTGACGCTGATCAAGGCGATCATCGAGGCGGCCGCGCGCGCTGCCGAACTCGTGCCCGACGAGTAAGGGACCGCTCTTCGTGCTGCGCTCGCTGTACGTGCAGAACCTGGCCGTGATCGAGCGGGCGGAGCTTCAGTTCGGGCCGGGTCTGAACGTGGTCACGGGGGAGACGGGCGCGGGCAAGTCCCTGATCACGGGTTCGCTGTCCCTGCTTGCCGGGGGGCGCGCCAGTTCGGACACGATCCGCACGGGCGCCGACACACTGGTGATCAGCGGCGTCTTCGAGCCCTCAGCCAGCGACTGGCGGCGGCTGCTCGAAGAAGCCGGCGTGCCGGCGGAAGGGGACGAACTCCTGGTCCGCCGCGAGGTCACCCGCGCGGGCCGCAACCGGGTGTTCGTCAACGACCACCCGGTGACGCTGCGCCTTCTCTCCGCCGTGACCCGGCGTCTGATCCGGATCTTCGGGCAGCGCGACGAACTCGGCATGCTGTCGCCGGAACTCCAGCGGGCCTGGCTCGACCGGTCGGGCTGCGATCCGGTTGCGGCACTCGTCTCGTCCTGCGGCAGTGCCTACGAGGCCTACCGCGAGGCGGCCGACCGGCTCGAGCGCCTGAGCGGTGACGATCAGCTTCGCCTGGAGCGGATCGACCTGTTGAAGTTCCAGACTTCGGAGATCGACGCCGCGCATCTGCTGGCCGGCGAGGACGAAGATCTGCGGGCCGAACGGGAAGTGCTGCGCCACGCGGAGGCGATCGCGAGCGCCCTGCACCAGGCGCTCGCCCTGCTCAGCGAGGACGAACAGGCCGTCGACAGCCGACTCGCTCAGGCCCGAAGGGCGCTTCAGGACATCGCGCGCTGGCAAACCGAAGCCGGAGACTGGGCTGACACTGTGGCCGAAGCGGCCACGCTGGTGAATGACGTGACGGCCGAACTGCGCAGCCGGGCGGCCGGTTCCGATTCCGATCCCAGGCGTCTGGACCGGGTCGAGGAGCGCCTGAGCGTGATCGAGCGGCTGACCCGGAAGTACGGCGGGGGCAGTGGCGACGTGCTGGAGCACGGCCGCCGCCTTGCCGAGGAACTGCTCGAACTGGAGACCGCGGACGTTCGCCGGGACGAAGTAGAGCGGCTGGCCGCCGCCTGTCTCGCGGAGTATCGCGCGCGTGCCAAAACCCTGTCCCGCACGCGCCGCGAACTCGGCGCCGCCCTCAGGAGGGACGTCCTACGGCACCTCCGGGATCTGGCGCTCGAGCGGGCCGCGTTCGACGTCGAGATTGGCTGCGCGTCGCACCCCGATAGCCCGCTGGAGATCGGCGGCGAGCGGGTGGCTTTCGGCCGTCGTGGTTTCGACCAGGTGATCTACCGCTTCAGTGCCAACCCGGGGGAAGAGCTTCGTCCGCTGTCGAGGGTCGCCTCGGGCGGCGAGTTGGCGCGCCTGTTCCTGGCGCTTCAGACTGCCGTTCGCGGAAGCGGCCCGGCGGCGGGATCGACGCTCGTCTTCGACGAGGTCGACGCGGGCCTGGGCGGCGCCGAGGCGGCGATCGTCGGTGGCAAGCTCAAGGGCCTCGCCCGCGGCGGCCAGATCCTGGCCGTGACCCACCTGCCGCAGGTGGCGAGCCGAGGCGACCGGCACCTCGAAGTCAGAAAGGAAGTGCGAGCCGGTCGGACGCGGGTCGATGTCCGTCGCCTCGACGACGAACGCCGCGTGGAGGAAGTGGCCCGCATGCTCGCCGGCGAGGAGATCACCGAAACCGCCCGCTCCGCGGCCGAGGAGCTGCTGGCCGGCGCGTCCGTCGACTAGGCGGCGGCTCGGACCACCGGCTTGCGTCCCATGTTTGAGCTCTGGCCTTGGGACGGCGAGCTGGAGGTGGTGAAACGAGCGCTGGCCGAAGGTCGCGTACTCGCCGTTCCCACGGAGTCGTCTTACGGTCTTGCGGTGGATCCGCGTTCCGCGGTGGGTGTCGAAGCGATCTATCGGATCAAGGAGCGGGAGCGGGGCAAGCCGCTGCCGGTGGTGGCTGCGGATCTGATGCAGGCGCTTGAATTGGGCGTTGAGTCGAACGAGGCGGTGGGCAGGGCGGCGGTCCACTGGCCGGCGCCCTTGACCGTGGTGGCTCCGCTTCGGCCCGGTGTGTCCGTGCCGGCGGCAGCGGGCGGCGGGACTCTGGCGGTGCGGGTACCGGCGCACGAGCGGCTCCGGGGGCTGCTCCGGGCGCTGGGCCATCCGCTCACGGCGACGAGCGCGAACCGGAGCGGGGAGCCGGCGATCTGCGAGAGGGTGGCGCTCGAAGTGATTCTCAGGGGCACGCACGCCCTCATCGTCGGCGGGGAAACGACGCCCGGAGGGCCGCCATCCACCGTGGTATCTTGGAGTTCCGCCGGCTTGCGGGTGTTGCGCCGCGGGCGCTTCGATCTCTGACACCGGTTGCCGGCTCTGGTTGCCGACTTCCGAAGCGAACCCTGACTGTGACCCGTTCCGGCGCTCTCGTTCCCGGTCTTCTGGCTGCCTGCGTCCTGCTGTCGGCGGTCCCGGTTGGGGCGCAGGAAACGGTTGCGGCGGCCCGTGCCGAGTCCGCTCCGCCGGTCGATCTGAACGGTGGCGAGATCGGGGTCGATGAGGTTGCGCGCGGGCAGACCGGTTACGGCCTGTCCGTGTTCGCCGGTAGCGAACCGGACCGTTTCGGGGTCGAGATCGTCGGCGTGATCCGCGACATGGATCCGGGGACGAGCTACATCGTGGCTCGCTTGAGCGGTAATGGGCTGGAGGAATCTGGCGTCATTGCCGGGATGAGCGGCAGTCCTGTCTACATCGACGACCGCCTCGCGGGTGCGGTTGCGTACTCCTGGTCCTTCACGAGCGAGGCGCTGGCCCTGATCACGCCGATCGCCGCGATGCGGGAGTTGAGCGAACTGGAAGCCGGAGAAGCTGCCGGGGAATCGGTGGGACTCACCGCGCCCGGTGCGCCGGGGACGTTCGATCAGGCGGTGCGGCAGATGCTCGAGCCGCCCGCCGACGTTGCCGCGGCGCTTCGCGAGACGGTCGCGGATCAGCTCGGCGCGCTCGTCGCGCCGGCGGATTGGGGAGGTCGCGGGGGCGCCCAGATCGCCACGCTGGGCTTCGGCGAACCGGTGCGGCGGATGCTCGCCGCCGCCCCGGCGGGACGGGCCGACACCGTAGAGATGCCGGATCTTCACGCCGGCAGCGCGGTCGCGGGCGTTCTGATCGATGGCGACCTGAAGGTGACCGTGGGCGGTACGGTGACCCGGGTCGAGGACGGCGAAGTTCTGGCCATGGGGCACCCGTACCTCGGCGTGGGGCCGCTGCGCGTGCCGATGGCGACCGTCGAGGTGGTCGGAGTCGTGCCGCGGGTGAACAGTTCGATGCGGCTCAGCAACATCGGTTCGGTGGTCGGCGCCTTCGACCAGGATCGCTTCGCCGGCCTGAGAGGGCGCCTCGGCGCCGAGGCGCGCACGATTCCGATGACGATCCAGGTCGAGGCCCCGGACGGTAACGCCCGCCGCTTCGATCTCCGGTTGGCGGACCTGCCCAGGATGTTGCCTTCGCTGGTGGGCATTCCGACGATGCAGGCTCTGGATTCCGCTTCGTACGGCGCCGGCGAAAGCGGCCTGGACATGACCGGCACGCTGCGCCTGCGAGGGCACGAGAATGTGCCGCTCCACCAGACGTTCGACGGTTCGGGCCCCGGCACGAGCGCCGCCTTCTATCTCGTTGCCCTGATCGGGGCGCTGGTCAACTCGGACTACGAAGACGTCGAGATCGAGGGCATCGATCTCACACTGAGCCAGACGCACGGCGTGCGCACGGTCGAGATCGAGCGCGCCCAGGCCTCTTCGAGGAGGGTTCACGCGGGCGACACCGTGAACGTCGTGTTCGATCTTCGCCGGCATCGGGGCGACCGTTACCAGGAAATCCTGCAGGTGACGATCCCGGAGGACCGTCGGCCGGGCCGCTACTACCTGTTCGCCGGCGACGGCGTGAGCATCGACGCGGCGCGGTTGCAGCTTCAACCGGCCAAGGCTTCGTCGTTGACGGAAGAACTCGACATGCTGCGCTCGTTCCAGCCCAAGAGCCGGCTCGCGGCGCTCGGCGTCGTACCGGCCCGGGGGCTGATCGTCGAGGGGCGGCCGATGCCACAGCTTCCGGCCACGGTGCGCTCGATCTGGCAGGCATCCCCTCTACAGGGAGAACCGCGGGCGCTGAACCTGGCGATCGTGAGCGAAGAGGGACGCGATACAGGCATCCCGCTCGACGGCCTGTTCCGGCTCGACCTCGAGATCCTGCCCGGTACCGCGCGTTGAGGGATCGCGCGCGGGCGGCAGCGGCGTTCGCGGCCGCGACCCTGATGCTGCTCTCAGGCGGCGCCGTTACCGTCGCTTCGGAAGTCCAGATCTGGCGCGCCGACAGCCAGGCCGCGTTCCTGGCGGGCGAACTCGTCGACGTGAGCGTCGACCGGCTTGGGGTGCTGCGTCTGGCCCAGCGGGCCGAGCAGCTCGCCACCGTGGCGGAGCCCTTCCTGTTCTCCTTCGTCGGAGCGGAGGGCCGGTTTGCGGTGGGCACCGGCAACTCGGGCAAGGTGCTCGCAGTCGAGATCGACGGGGATGCCGGCACGGTCACCGAGCTCTTCGCCACGGAGGAACCCGAAGTGTTCGCGGTCTGGGTTGACGGCGAAGGCGTCGTCTACGCCGGCTCGTCGCCGGACGGCAAGGTCTACCGGAAGCGGCCGGAGGGCGAAGTCGAAGAGCTGTTCGACCCTGAGGCGAAGTACATCTGGGCGCTCCTCGGCACGGGCGACGGCGGCCTGCTGGTGGCGACCGGTCCGGAGGGCAAGCTCCATCGGGTGGACCTTGGAAGCGGCGAGTCGAAGCTGCTCTACGACAGTACGGACGTCCACATCCGCTCGCTCGCGCTGCGCCCAGACGGCACGGTTCTCGCCGGTACGGCGGGCGAGGGGCTGCTGCTTGAGATCGACGCGGAGGGCCGGGCTCGCACGCTCTACGATGCCGCCGGGCCCGAGGTACTGGCGATCGTGCCGGCCGACGACGGCGCGTTCTATGCCGCCGCGCTGGCGTCCGAGGCGAGCTTCGTCGACCTCAGCAGCGCGCGCGGTTCGTCGAGCGGCAGTTCGTCGGGAAACCGATCGGCCGGGACCGCCGCAGCGACCGGCACCAGCTCCTCGAGTTCGAACGGTCAGCAGAACGAAGTCACGGTCCAGACCGGCGCCATCTCGGCGGGGAGCCGTTCCGCATCGTTCAAGGGCCCGCGTTCCGAAGTGCTCCGGATCGACGCGACCGGGGCGGTCGACTCGATCTGGAAGTTCGAGATGGAGACGGTGTACGCCCTGAGCCACCAGCAGGGCCGGCTTTGGGTCGCCACCGGTCAGGAGGGCAAGCTGTTCAGCTTCCAGAACGAGCAGATGGTCCTCGAGAAGGACGTTGACCAGAGCCAGATCGTCGGCCTGGCCGCCGGTACGGAGGGACCCGTCTTCGCGAGCGTCAACGCGGCGGCCGTGTACGGCTTCGTCGGCGGCGGTAGCGGCGGTCTGGCCCGGCAGGGGACGGTGACGGCCAAGCCGCTCGACGCGTCATCCGTCGCGAGCTTCGGTTCGATCCGCTGGCGCGGCCGGGCGGGCGACGGCGTCGAGGTCGCGCTGTCCGCGCGCAGCGGGATGAGTTCGGACCCGGACGAGACCTGGTCGGACTGGACCGAGGCGACCGTTGCGCGGGAGGCGGCACTCTCGGACCTGCCGCCTGGCCGCTACCTCCAGTGGCGCGCCGAACTCCGCGGCGCCGGCGACCGCACTCCCGAGATCGTGGCCGTCGAAGTCACCTACCGGCAGCACAACCGCAAGCCGGAGATCAAGAAGCTCGACGTGCTGCCGGCGGGCACGATCCTGGTACCGACGAACTTCAATCCCTCGAACCAGGCGTACGAGCCGGCACACCCGAACCGGGACCGCATCTTCACCACCGTCGGCGACCCGGCGCAGACGCAGCAGGGCGCGACGAAGAGCCTGTGGAAGCTCGGCTATCGGACCCTTCGCTGGGAGGCCGAGGATCCGAACAAGGACCGACTGCGCTACCGGCTCTCGTTTGCCCGCGAGGCGGCGCTGGCGGCAGCCGCCGACGGGGCGGGCGACGCGGACGGGCTGTGGCTCGAAGTGGCGGACGACCTGAAGGCGACCTTCTTCAGCTTCGATGCCACGGTGCTGCCGGACGGCCTCTATCGCTTCCGCGTGGAAGCCAGCGACCGGCTCGACAACACGGTCGGGGAGGCACTCGAGGCGGAGCGGGTATCGGCCGCGGTGGTGGTCGATCACAGCCCGGCGCGCCTCGTGGAGGCTTCCCGTGACGGTGGTCGGGTGAGCGCGGTGGTCGAGGACGCCTGGAGCCCGCTGCGCGAGGCGCTGGTCAGTGTCGACGCGGGCGAATGGCGCGCCGCCAGCGTCGAGGACGGTTTGCTCGACAGCCAGCGCGAGACCCTCTCGATCGACGCCTCCGAGGGCGCCCGGCTGTTGCTGCTGCGCCTGACCGATGCCGCCCACAACGTGACGACGATCGATCTCTCGGATCAGCTAGGGAGCGGAGAATGAGCCAGCGGATCGGCGTCTTTCCGGGTTCCTTCGACCCCGTGCACAACGGCCACCTCGACCTGATCGAGCGCGCGAGGCGGCTGTTCGACGTGCTCTACATCGCCGTGCTCTACAACGAGCAGAAGCAGGCCCTGTTCTCCGTCAAGGAACGCATCGGCTTCCTGCAGGTGCTCCTCGCCGGATCGGACGATTGCCGCGTCGAGAGCTTCAGCGGTCTGCTCGTCGACTACGCGCGGGAAAAGAACGCGACCGCGGTCGTCCGCGGCCTCCGTTCCGGCGCGGACTTCGACTACGAACTGCCGATGACCCTGATGAACCGCCGCCTGGCGCCCGGCATCGACACGATCTTCCTCCTCCCCGCGCCGGAGTGGATCTTCCTCTCCAGCCGGCTGACGAAGGAAGTTGGCAGCCTGGAGGGCGACCTGACAGGCGTCGTGCCGCCGCTGGTGATGGAGGCGTTGAGCCGGAAACTCGGCTGAGAAGGTCGCCTAGCGCCGCGTCCTACCTTGGACTGATCTCCCTGCTCGCCGACAGGGTGGTTCCCGTCAAGGGGTCGCGCACCGTGACCAGGACCGTGTGTTCCCGGCGGCGCAACTGCAGGTCCGTCTCGTAGTAGAAGATCTGGCCCGGCTGCGGTTGCTCCGGGCCGACGACCGGGACCCTCTCGAGCGACACCTCCGCCCGGTTGCCGCTTTCGTCCATCACCGCGACCCTCACTTCCAGCACGCTCTGTGACTGGTCGCCCGCGGGAAGGAACTCCATTTCGTCGAGTGGGATGGTCACTTCCATGGGGACCGAAATCCTGCCGCGCCCAACACGAACCGGCGCCCCGAGCCGCACGTCGAGCGGCAACGCGTCGGGCAGATCGCCGAACAGCAGAGCGCCTTCGGCGGTCATGGCGATCTCCCGGTCGCGCGACATGTCCACGTAGCCCTCGCGCGTCCGCACTTCGAGGTCCGAGCGGCCGACCGCCCGTACGACGATCTCGTGGAAGGCGTCGTCCTCGTGCCGTTGCGGCTCGAAGCCGAGCCAGTAGTACGAGCGGGTGTCTTCGACGACTCGGGACAGCGCCGTGTCCCGCTGCGCGGCGAGCATCGGCACGCCACCGGTCCGGGCCGCCAGTTGCTGTAGGGTGCTCCGCAGTTGGTACTGGCGTTCCCTGCCTTTCAGTGGGTTTCTCCGTCCCGCTGCCGCGGCCGGCACGTCCACCGGATAGAGCGCGAAGCCGATCAGGTTGGCTGTCGAAACGAGGGGGCCGTACAGTTCGTCCTCACTCGCCACCCTGGAGTCGATCGCTTCGGTGTCATCTACGGGCGGTCGCCCGAGCGCGTAGACCTTGACCGATCTTGGCCAGCCGCCGGCGAGCAGCAGCATCACCTTGCGGCCGCGCTGGTTGGCGAATCGGCGCATCGTGGCCACGGCCGCCAGCACCGAGCGCTCCAACTGTTCGGCCAGCTTCTCCTGGTAGTAGATCTCCGCCCTGGACGCGAGTGAACTCAAGCCGCGTGAGATCGTCAGGCTCCTCTCGAACTGCTCTACGGAATTGCGGTCGCTGTCGACCATCCGCAGTTCGCTTCGGCGCTCCAGGCCGTGGGCAGGCCGCCCGCGCGCCCGGTCGAGCGCTTCCCCTAGCTGGCCCGGCGAGTTCGTCCAGGCGGTGAGGGTCTCCACGCTGCTGCCGTCGAACGCGACGGCGGCCACCCGGTCCGCCGGACCGAGCTCCCCAAGGTCCTCTTCCAGGCGGTCGAGCACCCGGTTCCGGTCGCGTTCGATGGAGAAGAAGTCGTCGACGTAGATCAGGAAGTTGGTGGCGACGGGCGTGTCCGGGTCCAGACTCGGCACGGCGGCCACGTCTCCTTCGCCCGGTTCCAGAGCGAAGCCGTCCCTGATCTCCGTGAAGTAGTCGATCGGCGTCGGCTCGCCATCCACCAGGAGTTCGAACTCCGAGGCCTGCAGGCTGTGGACGCGGTTCCCCTTCCTGTCCGTGACGACGACCTCGATGTTCACGACCCGGACGTCGACGACCTCCGAGAACACCTCCGGCAGGTCTTGCTGCTGGCCCGACGCGGCGGCGGCAAGCAGCATGGTCACCGCGAGAATCCGGGAGATCCTCAAGAGTCGGTGGCGCCGTTGCATGGCCGGTGGCCGTTCGCTTCTCGTCACCAGGGGGAGCCTAGTTCGGACTGATCTCCCCGGTCGCGGTCAGGCTCGTTCCCGTCAGGGGGTCGTACACGGCGACCACATAGGTGTGCTCGCGCCGGCGGAGTTGCAGGTCGGTCTGGTAGTAGAAGACTTGGCCGGGTTGCGGTTCGCTCGGTCCGGCGATCGGAACCTTGTCGACCGACACGTCGGCTCGGTTGCCTTCCTGATCCATGGCCGTCACGCGCACCTCCAGCTCGTTCTGCCACACGCCGGCCACCGGAAGAAGTTGGATTTCGTCGAGAGGAATCGCCACTTCAAGGGGCACCGACATCCTGCGGCGCGCTGCCCGAACCGGTTCACCGATCCGTACGTCGAGGGGTGTGGCGCCCGGTGGATCACCGAACATCAGCGCGGCTTCAACCGCCATCTCGATCTCGCGGTCGCGGGACCGGTCCACGTAGCCCTCGCGCGTGCGGACCGTAAGGTCTGTTCGGCTGACCGGCCGCACCACGATCTCGTGGAATGCCTCGTCGTCGCGCCGTTGCGGTTCGAAGCCGAGCCAGTAGTAGGAGCGTGTGTCCGCGACCGCCGCGGCCAGCGCCGCGTCCCGCTCGGCGTTGATCATCGGCACGCCTCCCGTCGAGCGAGCTAGCAGGTGCAGTGTGCTGTGGAGGCTGTCTTCCCTTTCCAGCGAACCCGGTGTCGCGCGAACGTCGCCGTCCCGGGGGTCAGGGCCCAAACCTGTCGACGCGTCGCCCCTGAAGTCCCTCGCGGGGCCCGGCAGGTCCACTGGATAGAGTGAGAAGCCGATCAGGTTCGCGGTCGACACCAGGGGGCCGTAGAGCCTGTCCTCGCTCATCACCCGGCGATCGGTCGGCGCACGGTCGCGGGACAGCGATTGCTGCGCGTAGATCGCCACGGATCTAGGCCATCCGCCGGCGAGCAGCAGCATCACCTTGCGGCCGGGCTGGTCGGCGAATTGGGGCATGGTTGCAACCGCCGCCAGCACGGAGCGCTCCATCTGGTCGCTCAGGGTTTCTCCGTAGGAGACTTCCGCGTTGGACGCAAGCGAACTCACGTCGCGCGGGATCGTCAGGCTCCTCTCGAACTGGTCTACCGATTCCCGGTCGCTGTCGACGATCCCCAGTTCGCTTCTCCGCGCCAGGCCCTCGGCGGGCCGTCCGCGCGCCCGGTCGAGCGCCTCCTTCAACTGGCTCGCCGAGTTCGTCCAGTTCGTCAGGGTCTCCACGCTGCGTCCGTCGAACGCGACGGCGGCCACGCGGTCCGTCGGACCGAGTTCGCCAAGGTCTTGTTCCAAGCGGTCGAGGACCCTGTTGCGGTCGCGTTCGATGGAGAAGAGGTCGTCGATGAAGATCAGGAAGTTCGTGCCGACCGGCGCGTTGGGGCCAAGGCCCGGCACTCCGGCTACGTCGCCGTCCGTCGAGTCCAGGGCGAGGCCCTCCTCGATCTCCGTGAAGTAGTCGATCGGAGTCGGTTCGCCGTCGACGAGGAGTTCGAAGTCCGAGGCCTCCAGACCGTGGACGCGGTTGCCCTGTCCGTCGGTGACGACGACTTCGACGTTCACGACCCGGACGTCGATCACCTCCGAGAAGACCGCTGGCAGGTCTTCCTGCTGGCCCAGCGCGGGGCCTGCCAGCAGTAGCAGTGCGGTGAGCGGCCTGAGGATGGTCAGTTTGCGCCGCGGTGGACGGTGCCGCCCGCGTCCACGGTCCAGGTGTCCGTGCCGTGGATCAACTGGTCGAGCGTCTGCGGCCGCGTCGTGGAGATCTGGTCGATCTGGTCGATGACGCCGGCGTCGTAGGTCGGCGCATCGATGGCGCGCAGCACGCCGAGGGGCACCGGGTAGTCGCCCAGGCCGTCGCCGGTCGAGAGGCTGGCCATCTGGAACGCGAGGGACGGGTTGTCGTGCTTTTCGTCCCAGACCAGACAATCGTCCGCGGTCGTGCCGTTGCCGAGCTGGACGACCTCGAAGTCGGTGCCGGTGAAGCGCAGGCCCTTGTCCTTGTTGTCGCCGAAGACGAGAGGTTTGCCGTGCTCCAGGTAGAGGCCGTTCTGCTGCCTGCCCGTCTTGTCGGTCAGGGCGGCGAACGCCTTGTCGTTGTAGATGTTGCAGTTCTGCATCACCTCGACGAAGGCGGAGCCCTTGTGCGCGGCCGCCCGCTTCAGCACGGCCTTGAGATGCGGGATGAAGACGTCCACGCTGCGTGCGACGAAGGTGGCGCCGCTGCCGATCGCGACGTTCAACGGGTTGAAGGGGAAGTCGACCGAGCCGTGAGGCGTCGATTTCGTGCGCTTGCCGAGTTCGCTGGTCGGCGAGTACTGGCCCTTGGTCAGGCCGTAAACCCGGTTGTTGAACAGCAGGATCTTGATGTTCACGTTCCGGCGCAGGGTGTGGATCAGGTGGTTGCCGCCGATCGAGAGGGCGTCGCCGTCTCCGGTCACCACCCAGACGTCGAGGTCCGGACGGGTCATCTTCAGTCCCGTGGCGACGGCCGGGGCGCGGCCGTGGATCGAGTGGAAGCCGTACGTGTTCATGTAGTACGGGAAGCGGCTGGAGCAGCCGATCCCGGACACGATGACGAACTTCTCGCGTGGGATCCCCAGATCCGGGAACACCTGCTGGACGGCGGCGAGAATGGCGTAGTCGCCGCAGCCTGGACACCAGCGGACCTCCTGGTCGCTCTGGAAGTCCTTCCTGGTCAGCGCCGGGGCTTCGGTGGTAGGCATCTCTAGCTCGGTCCTCCGGCCATGTCCTCGATTCGATGGAGGATCTCGTCCCGGGTGAAGGGTTTGCCCTCGACCTTGGAGTAGGTCTCGATGTCCTTCAGGTAGCGGGCCCGCAGCAGCAGGGCCAGCTGGCCGAGGTTCATCTCCGGCACCAAGACGCGCTCGAAGCGGTCGAGCACATCGCCCAGGTTGCGGGGGAAGGGGTTGATGTGCCACAGGTGGGCTCGGCTGACCGTGAGGCCATCGGCCCGGGCCTGGTTCACGGCGCCCGTGATCGCGCCCAGGGTGCTGCCCCAGCCGAGCACGAGTAGCTTGCCGCTCGCCGGCCCGTCCACCTCGATGTCGGGGATGTCGTTCACGATCCGGGCCACCTTCTCGGCGCGCAGGCGCACCATGTGGTCGTGGTTCTCCGGCTCGTAGTTCACGTTGCCGGTTACGTCCTCCTTCTCGAGTCCGCCGATGCGGTGCTCGAGGCCGGGCGTGCCGGGGATGGCCCACGGCCGGGCGAGGGTCCGCTCGTCACGCATGTAGGGCATGAAGCCTTCGGCGTTCTGGTGGAAGTCGATCCGGAGATCGGGCAGCTCCTCGACCTGGGGGATGCGCCACGGTTCGGCACCGTTCGCGATGTAGCCGTCGGAGAGGAGGATGACGGGCGTCATGTAGGTCGTCGCCATCCGAACCGCCTCGAGCGCGGTGTCGAAACAGTTGGCGGGCGAGGACGCGGCGATCACCGGTACCGGCGACTCGTTGTTGCGTCCGAACATCACCTGCAGCAGATCCGCCTGCTCGGTCTTCGTGGGCAGGCCGGTCGACGGTCCGCCGCGCTGGATGTCGCAGATGAGGAGCGGCAGCTCGACCATGACCGCCAGGTTGATCCCCTCCGCCTTGAGGGCGATCCCGGGACCGCTCGAACAACTGACGCCCAGGCTGCCGCCGAACGAGGCGCCGATGGCGGCGCAGACCGCGGCGATCTCGTCCTCCGCCTGGTAGGTGGTGACGCCGAAGTGCTTGTAGGTGGCCAGTTCGTGGAGCACGTCGCTGGCGGGGGTGATCGGGTAGGCCCCGAGAAACAGGGGCAACCCGCTGCGGCGGCTCGCGGCGACCAGGCCGATGGCGAGCGCCGAGTTGCCGTGGATGCTGCGGTAGATCCCGGGCTCCAGCTGGGCCGGCTCCACGTCGTACCGCACCTGGAAGGCGTCGGTGATGTCGCAGAAGTTCCAGCCCGCCTTCATCACCTTGACGTTCGCCTCGGCGATCTCGGGGCGTCGCTTGAACTTGACCCGCAGCCAGTCGATCGTCGACTCGAGGGGCCGGCTGAACAGCCAGTAGACCATCCCCAGTGCCAGGAAGTTCTTACAGCGGTCCTTCGAGCGGACGTCGAGCGGACTCTCCTCCAGGGCGCGCCGGGTCATCGTCGTCAGGGCGACCTGGTACAGCCGGAACGCGTTCAGGCTGTCGTCCTCGAGCGGATTCGACTCGTAGCCGGCGCGTTTCAGGTTGCGCGGCGTGAACTCGTCCGTGTTCACGATGATCACGCCGTTGTCGCGCAGGTCGCGCAGGTTCGCCTTCAGTGCGGCCGGGTTCATCGCCACCAGCACGTCCGGTGCGTCGCCGGGCGTGTGGATGTCGTGATCGGCGATGCGGACCTGGAAGGCGGATACCCCCGGCAGCGTTCCCGCCGGCGCCCGGATCTCGGCCGGGAAGTCGGGCAGCGTCGAGAGGTCGTTGCCGATCAGCGCCGACGTGTTCGTGAACTGCGTGCCCGTGAGCTGCATACCGTCGCCGGAATCGCCGGCGAAACGAATGACGACATCGGAGACGGTTGCTTCGGCGGCTTTGCCAGCAGCCGTCTGCCCTGCGATCGGGAGGGTCATGTTCGTCTCTTGCGATGTCGACGCGAGGCGCTCTTGATCGGCTTCCGAGGCGGAACCCTACCCCGCCGCCAGATCCGCGGGCGATCAGGGCTCCGTCCGCGAGGGGGGGTTGGCGGCAGATAGTACCATGACGCTGCCCCGCGCGTCGGCGAGAGATTCAGTGCCCAGTCGCGAGAAAAAACCCGGCCGAACCAGGCGCTGGCGGCGAGCCGCCGGGCTGTTGACGTGTGTCCTGGCGCTGGCGCTGTCCATCGTCGCGTTGAGGCTGGATTCGCCCCTGGCCGTAAACGTGCTGGCCTGGCTCGTCGGCAGCATGTCCGCCGTCGTCATCCTGTGGGCCGGCGTCGTTTGGGTGCAACGCCGGCTGCTGTGGCGGGTCGGACGCCGCCTGGCCTTCAGCTACGTGCTCTTCGGTCTGCTGCCCTTCCTGCTCAGCCTGGTGCTGGTGATCGTCGCCGCCTACCTCCTGTCCGGGTTCTTCCTCGGCCACCTCTACCGGGATGCCGCCATCGGTCTTCAGGAGGAACTCGAAGCGGTTTCGGCGTTCCTCATTCAGCCGCTCGAAATGGGGCTGCTCGACCCCTCCGGTCTGCCGACGGAGTTGGGAGGGGCAGCACTGGCGTACTACCGGGACGGCGTCCGCGCGGGTGGAGATTCGAGGGCGCCCGGCGGCTTCCCCGCGTGGCTGGAGACGGACGGCGAGGTCGACGGTCAGCGGCGGCGAAGCCGCGTGCCGCCGTTGGTCGCGCTTCCCGACGGTTCGGCGACCCAGGCCGCGGCCTTTCGCCGCGGAAGCTCGGCGGTTGTGGCGTTCTACGACCCCGTCGCCGTGGGCCTGCTGGAGCGGGAACTGAGCCGCCGCAGCGACGTCTGGACGCGGCTCCGGCGGCAGGGCGAGACCAATGGCGCCGGATGGACGGTCCAGGTCTTCGGCACGGAGTGGGTGCTGCAGCCGCTGGCGCGAACCCAGGGCGGAGCGGAGCGCGAGGCGTTCTTCGAGTCGCTCGGCGCCAGCTCCCCGTTCAGCATCCTGGGCGTCGAAATGCTGGGGCCGCTCCACGCCTTCGCCAGTGGCGAGGCGGTCTCGCCGCCGGTCTCGGCATCGCTCGCGGCGACGCAGCGGATCGTCTTTCGGCATCTGTTCTCGTCGTCGGGCCAGGTGGACACCCTGGGCTGGATCGCCTTCATTATTCCCACCTTCCTGCTCCTCGACGTATTCGTCGCGGCGATGGTCATGGCCCTGTTCATGATCCTGGGGCTGAGCCGCGCGGTGAACCGGCTGAGCGCGGCGACCGGGGCCGTGCAGGCGGGCGACTTCTCGGCCCGCATCCCGGTTCGGCGCAAGGACCAGATCGGTGCGCTGCAGCGATCGTTCAACGAGATGGCCGGCGGTCTGGAGCGCCTGATCGCCGAGCGCACGGCCCGGCGGGCGCTGGAGCAGGAGCTCGAGTTCGCCCGGGAAGTCCAGAAGAACCTGATCCCGGGCCAGGGCCTTCAGGTGGAAGGAGTCGAGTTCGCCACCTTCTTCGAGCCGTCGGCCGCGATCGGTGGCGACTACTTCGACATCCTCGAGCTTCCGGCCGAGCGCGAGGGCGACAGCGGACGCCTGGGCGTGGTCATCGCGGACGTCGCCGGGCACGGCCTTTCGGCCGGCCTGCGCATGGCGATGCTCAAGGCGGGGCTCCTGACCCTGGTGGAGGAGGGCAAGCCGGCGCGGCAACTTCTTCCTGCCCTGGACAGCCTGGTGCGGAAGGAAAGCGACCGCGTCTTCGTGACCGCGAGTCTCTCCCTGATCGACCTCTCGAGCGGAGTCGTCGAGATGACGAACGCCGGCCATCCTCCCGCCTACCTGTTACGGGATGGCGAGATCGAGGAGATCCTGCTTTCCGGGTCTCCACTTGGCGCCCTCGGCGAGGACTACGGCTTTCGGCGGTTCGAGCTCGAGCCCGGCGACGTCATGGTCTGGCTGTCGGACGGTTTCATCGAGGCGGCTGCCGCCGATGGAGAAGTGTTCGGTTACGAGCGGACGATGGAGTCCCTCAAGGGTTCGGCGGACAGCGCCAGAGAGGTGCGCGACCGAATCCTCGATGAGATCCACCGGTACACCGAAGGAGTCGGCGCGGACGACGACCTCACCCTGGTCGTGATGCGCTACCAGCCGCAGGCGGCGACCGTCGCGAAGCCCGTTGACCACGAACTGCTGCGGGCGGCCGGCGGCTGAGGGCGGAGAAGCCGGGCTTGAGGCGCGCTTCGCGGGTCACCACGGCGACCACGATCCTGCTGGTCGCCGCGTCGTCGGCCGGTGCCGAACTCGCTGTGCTGACCAACGGCTATCGCTACAAGGTGACTGCCTGGGAGCTCCTGGCGGAGCGTGGCTCCGTGGAGGCGGAGCGTATTCGGCTGATCCTGGAGAACGGCTCTTCGGTCACCCTGCCGCTCTTGCGGATCGAGCGCATCGTCGACGACGAGATCACCGATGAGCCGACTCCCGAAGCGCAGCCCGAGGCTGGCTTCTCGCTCGACTACCGGCCCGGCCAGACGGCGCCGGCCGTTCCCTACGGCGAGCTCTTCCTCCGGATCGGCCGCGAGCACGAACTGAACCCCGATCTGCTGGCTGCGCTCGCGCGCGCGGAGTCCGCCTACGATCCCGGCGCCGTGTCGTCGAAGGGGGCCCGCGGCCTGCTCCAACTGATGCCGGCCACCGCCGAGCGCTTCGGCGTCGCGGCGCGCGAGCTCTACGACCCGGCCCGCAACGTGCTCGCGGCAGCCCGCTACCTGACCTGGTTGCGCCGCCGCTTCGAGGACGACCTGCCCCGCGTGCTGGCTGGCTACAACGCCGGCGAGGGCGCCGTCGACGCTCACGACGGGGTGCCGCCCTATCGCGAGACAGTGACCTTCATCGGTCGCGTCTACGGCTACCTCGGCCTGTAGTCACCGCGCCCGCGGATGGAATCGGTCATACAACGTCCGCAGCCGGTGCTCGTGGATGTGGGTGTAGATCTGGGTCGTCGTGATGTTCGCGTGGCCGAGCATTGCCTGAACCGCGCGCAGGTCGGCACCGTGCTCGAGGAGGTGGGTGGCGAAGCTGTGGCGTAGCACGTGGGGGGACAGATCGGGGATGCCGGCGCCGAGGCCGTAGTTCCTGAGCAGCTTCCAGAATCCCTGCCGGGTCAAGCCGCCGCCCCGGTAGCTGACGAACACCACGTCGTGGCGGCCCTTCGCCATCACCGGCCGCACCTCCCTCAGGTAGCGGTTGAGCCACGTTTCGGCCGATTCGCCCACGGGTACCACCCGCTCCTTCGCCCCCTTGCCGAACGCGATCAGAAAGCCCGCGTCGAGCTGGAGCTGTCGGCGTGTAAGACCGACCATCTCGCTGACGCGGAGCCCCGTGGCGTAGAGCAGTTCGATCATCGCGCGGTCCCGCACGCCGGGAGGCTGGCTGGTGTCCGGAGCGCGAAGCAGGGCCTCGACCTGTGCTTCGCGCAGCACCTTCGGCAGCCGTCGCGGTAGCCGCGGCGGGTAGAGGTTGACCGCCGGGTTGTCGTCGCGATCGCCCTCGTTGACGAGGAAGGCGTAGAACCGGCGCATGGAGACCAGGGCGCGACTGACCGATCGCGGTGACAGTCCGTCGAGGCGCAGCCGCCGCAGATGCCCGCCGAGTTCGCCCGTGGTTGCGGTCAGCAGATCGCCGTCCGCGTCCTCCAGATTGCCGGCCAGCCGCCGCAGATCGCGCCGGTAGGCGTCCACCGTGTGCTGGGACAGGCCCCGCTCCACCAGCAGGCCGTCCAGATAACGGTCCAGTGTCCGCTCGCTTTCGGACACCGCGGCCGGCCGGCTCAGGGTTCTCGCGGGCATTCGTATAGCCAGGAATCTATCAGTCGGCCAAACACTGGGTGCGCCTAGACACTGGGTGCGCCGGCCTCCTGGCCGGCATCAGCGCGAAGCGGCGAGCCCGATTCGCGCCGCGCTACGATCTGTCCATGACCACCCGAACTACCGCGCTTGCGTTCTCGCTCGTTCTCTTCCTCCTCGCCGCCTGCGGACAGCCGGCTCCCGATACCGCGACCCAGCTCGCCACCTGGATCGCCGACCTCTCCGACGACGCGATGGAGGGCCGCGGTCCCGGCACCGCGGGCGACGTGATGGCGCGCCAGTACATCGCCGAAGTGATGGCGGACATGGGGATCGAACCGGCGGCCGCGGACGGTAGCTGGGAGCAGGCTTTCGACATCGTTGGCATCGACGCCACGGTGCCCGAGACCTGGTCCTTCGAGTCGAGCGGCGGGGGCAGCGTCGAGTTCGCCTTCTGGGACGAGTTCATCGCCCACAGCGGCGTGCAGTCGGAGCAGGCCGCGATCGAGGACGCCGAACTGGTCTTCGTCGGTTACGGCATCCAGGCGCCGGAGTACGGTTGGGACGACTACAGCGACGCGGACCTCGCCGGCAAGGTGCTCGTCATGCTGAACAACGACCCGGACTGGGACCCGGACCTGTTCGAAGGCGACCGCCGCCTCTACTACGGCCGCTGGACCTACAAGTACGAGAGCGCCGCGGCCCAGGGCGCGGCGGGCGCGATCATCATTCACACCACACCCTCGGCCGGGTATCCGTTCCAGGTGGTGCAGACGTCCTGGACCGGGCCTCAGTTCGAGTTGCCGGACGAGGGCGAGCCGCGCACGCAGATCAACGCCTGGCTGACCGAGGAGGCGTCCCGGCGCCTGTTCGAGTTCGCCGGCGTCGACTACGACGCGACCCTCGAGTCGGCCCGCAGCGCGGACTTCGCGCCGATGCCGCTCGGCGTGTCGACCAGTCTGTCGCTCACGAACACCGTGACGCGCGAGCAGACCGCCAACGTGCTCGGCGCCCTGCCGGGCAGCGATCCGGAGCTGGCCGACGAGTGGATCGTCTTCACTGCCCATCACGACCACCTCGGGGTTTCGCCGGACGAGAGTCTGGAAGACCGCATCTACAACGGTGCCCTGGACAACGCGGCCGGCGTCGCCCAGGTGCTGGCGATCGCGGGCGAGCTGGCGGCCCAGAGGCCTGGACCCAGTCGCTCCATGCTGTTCCTCCTCGTCGGCGCCGAGGAGCAGGGACTGCTCGGCTCCGAGTACTACGCGGCTCACCCCACCGTGCCGCCCGGCAAGATGGCCGCGAACATCAACTACGACGGCGGCAACCAGTGGGGCTCGACCCGTGACGTGACCTACATCGGCTACGGCAAGTCGAGCCTGGACGCCGTCGTCGAATCGGCGGCCGCCGAGCAGAGCCGCACGGTGCTGCCCGACCAGTTCCCGGACCGCGGCTACTTCTACCGGTCGGACCAGTTGAACTTCGCCCGCATCGGCGTGCCGGCGATCTACCTCGACAACGGCACCGACTTCATCGACCGGCCGGCGGGTTGGGGCAAGGAGCAACTCGACGCCTGGACGGCGAACATCTACCACCAGGTGTCGGATGAGTACCAGCCGCCGACCGAAGACGGCGGGGGCTGGAACTTCGACGGGATGGTCGACGACGTCGAACTCGGCCTGGCCTGCGCCCGCGCCATCTCCGAGAACCCCGAACTTCCGGCCTGGAACCCCGGCGACGAGTTCGAGGCCGCCCGGCTGGCGGCGCTCGCCGCCGTCGCTGGCGAGTAGCACGTTCGTCCAACGTGGAAAGGGAGGATCAGGAATGACCGAAGCCCGAATCGCGGCCCGAGTCCCCGCCAAGATCGAACTGGAAGCCGGCACCTACTGGTGGTGCCGGTGTGGCCGGTCGGAGAACCAGCCGTTCTGCGACGGCTCCCACCGCGGCACGGAGTTCGAGCCGATGCGCCTCACGTTGGAGGCCGATCGGCGGGTCGCGCTCTGTCAGTGCAAGCGCAGCGACAGAATGCCGCACTGCGACGGCAGTCACCGGTTCGTGGACTGACTGGCTCAGCCGGGCACGATGTGCGCGTCATGCGCACACCACACCAGGCCTGACACCAGCTTCGGCAGGAATCGGGTCGATTTCGGCGGTAGCAGGTCGCCGTCTTCGGTCGCGCGGGCGAACTGCCTGGGGGTCATCGGAGGCAGGAAGACGCCGGCCGTGATCTCGGCCCGCTCGAGCTGGGCGACGATGTCGTCGGGATCCGCCTCGTAGGCGATGCTGCCGTCGGTGGCGGCTTCGAGGGGCACGCCGGCGCTCCGGAGCAGGTGGTGGTGGAGGAGGGAGGCGGGGAGATCGGCCTTGCGGCCGGGCATGTCCGTCGGCGCGGCTGCCGCGTCGAGGGTCCAGAGTTCGGGCGCCGCGTCGCCCCGGAACCAGACGGCAAGGGCCGGTTGGCCGGCGGCGGCGACGCGGGCGGCGATGGCCGCGCCGCGGGTTTCGGCCAACGTGTCGCGGCGGAGCGGCAGCGAACTCATCGCGTCGCGGTCGACCGGTACGCGGATACCGCGGTGGACCGGGTCGATCCTGAGGTTCGCGGAGGCCAGGCTGGTCAGCACGACCATCTTGCACGCCGCGGCGGTGCCGCTCGCAGCACCCGCTTCGGCGGCGTAGGTCTGGGCCACCTGGGTGCGGTGGTGGCCGTCCGCGATCGCGGCGCGGGCGCCGGCGAGGGCGGCGGCATAGGCGCGGATCCGTTCGGGGTCGGTGATCCGGAAGAGCGTGTGGACGTCGCCGGTCCACGGATCCGTGTGGCTGACCAGGGCAACACCGGCGGCGCCGTTGCAGTCCTCGCCGAGCAGGCGTTCCAGCGTGCCGTCGTCCTCGGCCAGGTAGAAGACGGGTTCGATGTCGATCCGGGAGAGCCGCAGCAGGTCCAGGCGCTCGGCGATCGACTTGGCGACCGTCTGTTCGTGGGGCCAGAGGTCTCCCTCGCGTCCCGGCTCGACGCCGACCAGGGCGCACAGACCCAGCCGGCGCGAGCCGTCGGGCTGGGTGATCGCGTAGGGGTAGATCGACGGGGTCTCGTCCCGCACCACGACTCGGTTCTCGATCCACTCGCGGTGGAGCGCGACGGAGTCCTCGTGCGGCGTCCGGCCATCCCGCCCGACCGGTTTCGTGACGCGCGCGAACTGGTGCGGTGACTGTGCGTGCAGGCGGTCGCGCAGGGACTCGTCGATCTGGTCGAAGGGCGGCGCCGCCTGGGCGGCGGCGTCGACCCTGGCGGAGTTGTAGCGATAGCCCTGGAAGGCGTAGAGCTTCATTGCGGCTCCTGGTCTGTGTGTGGAGTCGGCCTGATTCTGAGGTTGCGGCGGGGTTGGAGGCGTGAACGGTGTGTCAGGCAGCGCGGTTGTCGTCGCTCCTGGCGTCGGCGTCGGCGGTCGCCGGCTCGCTGCGAATCGCGAGACGTCCGCCGTCGACATCGATGACGACGCGGTCCCCCGGGCCGATGTCGCCGCCGACCAGGGCGCGCCCGATCCGCGTCTCGACCTCGCGCTGCAGGTAGCGCTTGAGCGGCCGGGCGCCGTAGACCGGGTCGTAGCCGGCCCGGGCCGTGAATTCGCGGGCGGCCGGCGTCAGTTCGAGGCCGATCTCCTGCTCCCCGAGCCGCTTCTCGAGCTCGCTCGTGAGCAGGCCGACGATCTGCTCGATCTCGGCAACCGTGAGCGGCGAGAACAGGACGACCTCGTCGATCCGGTTCAGGAACTCGGGTCGCATCGACCGGCGTAGCTCGGCCATCACGGCGTTGCGCGCGGCGTCCGTGATCTCGCCGGCCGGCGTCACTCCCTCCAGCAGGTGGGGCGAGCCGAGGTTCGACGTCATGATGACGACGGCGTTCTTGAAGTCGACGGTCCGGCCCTGGGAATCGGTGATCCGCCCGTCGTCCAGAACCTGGAGCAGCACGCTCCAGACGTCGCGGTGCGCCTTCTCGATCTCGTCGAAGAGGACCACCGCGTAGGGCGTGCGCCGCACCGCTTCGGTCAACTGGCCGCCGTCCTCGTGGCCGATGTACCCGGGCGGGGCGCCGACCAGGCGGGAAACCGTGTGCCGCTCCATGTACTCGCTCATGTCGATGCGGACGATGTTCTCCTCCGTATCGAAGAGCGCTTCGGCCAGGGTCTTGGCGAGCTCCGTCTTGCCGACTCCGGTGGGGCCGAGGAACAGGAAGGAGCCGATCGGGCGCCGGGGGTCCTTGATGCCCGAGCGGGCGCGGATCACCGCGTCCGCCACGAGCTGGACCGCCTCGTCCTGGCCGATCACCCGGCGATGCAGGATCTCGTCGAGGCGCAGCAGCTTCTCGCGCTCCCCTTCGACCAGCCGGGTGACGGGCACGCCGGTCCACTTCGAGACGATCTCGGCGATCTCGTTGTCGGTTACCTCTTCGCGCAGTAGCCGCCCTCCTGCGTCGCCCTCGCCGGCGGCCTGCTCTTCGCTCTGGAGCTTCTCCAACAGCCCGGGCAGCACCCCGTGGCGCAGTTCGGCGGCCCGGTTCAGGTCGTACTGGCGCTCGGCGACCTCGATCTCGTGCCGAACCTGCTCGACCTGTTCGCGCACCTTGCGTTCGTCGTCGATCGCCGCCTTCTCGCTCTCCCACTGGCTGCGCATCGCGGCAGCCCGGGTGCGCAGGTCGGCGAGTTCGCGGCGCAGGGTCTGGAGGCGCTTCCGACTCGACTCGTCGGTTTCCTTGTTGAGAGCGGCCTCCTCGATCTCGAGCCGCATGACCCGCCGGGTCGCTTCGTCGAGCTCGGCCGGGAGGGAATCGATCTCGGTGCGGATGAGGGCGCAGGCCTCGTCGACGAGGTCGATCGCCTTGTCGGGCAGGAACCGGTCCGAGACGTAGCGGTCCGAGAGCGTGGCGGCGGCCACCAGGGCGTTGTCCTGGATGCGGACGCCGTGGTGGACCTCGAAGCGCTCGCGCAGCCCGCGCAGGATGGACACCGTGTCCTCGACCGAGGGCGCATCGACCAGGATCGGCTGGAAGCGCCGTTCCAGAGCCGCGTCCTTCTCGACGTACCGGCGGTACTCGTCGAGGGTCGTGGCGCCGATGCAGTGGAGTTCGCCTCGCGCGAGCATCGGCTTGAGCAGGTTGCCGGCGTCGGTGGAGCCCTCCGTGCGGCCGGCGCCGACGATGTTGTGGACTTCGTCGATGAACAGCAGGATGCGTCCCTCGCTCTGGGCGATCTCGGTCAGCACCGCCTTCAAGCGCTCCTCGAACTCGCCGCGGTACTTGGCGCCGGCGAGCAGCGCGCCGAGGTCGAGCGAGAACACGCTGCGGTCCTTGAGCCACTCGGGGACGTCGCCGCGGACGATGCGCTGGGCCAGTCCCTCGACGATCGCCGTCTTGCCGACCCCGGGTTCGCCGATCAGGACCGGGTTGTTCTTCGTCTTGCGGGACAGGATGCGGATCGCCCGGCGGATCTCCGAGTCGCGGCCGATCACGGGGTCCATCTTGCCTGCGCGGGCCTGCGCGACCAGGTCGACGCCGTACTTCTCGAGCGCCTCGTAGGCCGTCTCCGGGTTGTTGCTCGTCACACGCTGCGCCCCGCGCAGCGTCTTCAGCGCATCCAGGAGCGGCTGCCGCGAGAGGCCAGCTTCGGCGAGCGCCCTGGCGGCGCCGTCCTCACCTTCCGCTGCTGCCAGCAGCAGGTGCTCGACCGAGACGTAGTCGTCGCCGAGTCCCCTGGCTTCGTCCTCGGCCCGAAGCAGGAGCTGCTCGAGCGCATTCGTGACGTAGATCTTGCCGACTTCGGTGGCGCCGCCGGTGACCTTCGGCTTACGGTCGAGGTCTCGCTTGATGTGGGCGTGAAGCTCGGCCGGGTCGATGTCGAGGCGCCGGAGCAGCCGGGGCGCCAGGCCGTCCTGCTGATCGAGCAGGGCGAGCAGCAGATGTTCCGTGTCGACCTGCTGGTGGCCGAAGCGCCGCGCCCGGTCCTGGGCGCCGGTCAGGGCTTCCTGGGACTTGATCGTCAGCTTGTTCGGGTCCATATCGTTCAAGTTCTCCTATTTGCGTACGTTGTCAGCGGTCGTTCCCGGCGGCTCGGGGGACCTCTCCGGACGGCTCGAAGCCGGATGTTTCCCGGAGCTGCTCGAACAACGTCTGTTCCTCGGCGGTGAGCCGCTTCGGCACGACGACCTGAATCTCGGCCAGCAGGTCGCCGTCCGGACCCTTGGGATTGGGTAGTCCGCGACCGCGCAGGCGCATCTTCCGGCCGGTCGACGAACCCGGCGGAAGCGTCGCCTCCGCGTAGCCGCCGAGGGTGGGAATCCGCACCTTGCCGCCCAGGGCAGCGGTCCAGGGAGCCACGGGCACGTCGCAGTGAAGGTCGCGCCCGCGGCGGCGGAAGACCGGGTGCGGCAGGGCCTCGACCTTGAGCAGCAGATCACCGTCGGGTGCGCCCATGCCCTTGCCGCCCTGGCCGCCGAGCCGGATCGACTGGCCTGGCAGCACGCCCCTGGGAATCTGCACCTCGAGGTTCTTCGTGCGGCCGGTCGAACGATCTAGAAACTCGATGGGCCGGGGACCGCCCTCGGCCAGGTTCTCGAGGCTGAGCGGCAACGCCACCTCGTGGTTCCGGCCGCGGCGGGGCCGGGTCCAGCTCCCGGGGCGGCCACCCCCGGGGAAGCCCTGCGGCCCCGCGCCCCCGAACAACATGTCGAAAAAGGAACTGAAACCGGAGGCGCTGCCGGAAGCCCGGGCGCCGCCGAAGTCGAAGCGCTGGTCGCCGCCGAAGTTGAAATGGAAGCCCTCCCAGCCGGGCGGGGGAGCGCCCCCGGTCTGCACCCGTTGCCAGGCAGCGCCGTACTGGTCGTACCTGCTGCGCTTCTCCTCGTCCTTGAGGACTTCGTAGGCTTCGCCGATGTCCTTGAAACGAGCCTCGGCGCCCGGGTCCTTGTTCACGTCCGGGTGGAACTGGCGGGCCAGCTTGCGGTAGGCGCGCTGGATGTCCGCCGCGGAGGCATCCTTCGCCACCCCCAGCGTCTTGTAGTAGTCCTTGTATTCCACCGGTTCTCCATTCCGAGGGTCTGCGTGGTCTGAGCACGAACGACCCAAGTACGGCTCATAGTTTAGTCCATCACACTCAACTTTGCCACCGCAGACACGAAGGGCGCGACTCGCGTCGCGCCCCAGGAATCTCTTGCCGCCGTTGCCGGCTCAGTTCACGGCGGGTCGAAGCCGAACGCCGTGTAGTTCAGCGCGATGTACTTCTCCTGGCCCTCGGGAACCTCCTCCAGGGGCAGGATCGCCTGCACCGGGCAGGCATCGACGCACAGGCCGCAGTCGATGCACTCCTCGGGGTGAATCAAGAGCAGTTCCCAGTCGTCATCGTCGTAGATGCAGTCGACAGGGCAGACATCGACGCACGACGTGTCCTTCACGCCGATGCATGGTTCAAAGATGATGTGGGTCATCGGACTCTTTCCTCGCGCGGGACAACCAGTGCCGGCCTTCGAGTTCGGGCGGATGCGGAGAGCCGGGAGAGTAGCAGAGTCAGCGGGCGTACGGACCAAAGCGTTCGGGCCGCATCGCGGCCGGGACCGGCGCGACCGGGTTCGCGGGTCGGCCGAGGACCATCGGCGCGATCATCCGGGCGGTGAGCGGGGCCAGCAGGATGCCGTTGCGGAAATGTCCGGCGGCGATGTGGAGGCGATCGCTCAGCTGACCGACCAGCGGCCAGCCGTCGGGCGTTCCCGGGCGAAGCCCGGCCCAGTGCTCCACTGGTTGCCGGTCGCGCAGCGTGGGTAGCAGGTCTGCGGCCGCGCTGGCCAGTCCGTTGCCGACATCGTCGGTGAGGCTCAGGTCGAAGCCGGTGTGTTCGACCGAGGCGCCGATCAGGAGGCGGTTGCCGGCACGGCGCACGGCGTAGAAGGACGGGGTTCGGATGGCGCCCGTAAAGGTCCAGTCGATGGCGTCGAACGCGATCATCTGGCCCTTGACGGGACGGATCGGCAGCGTCGGCAGACCCTGGATCGCGGGCGTCCATGCGCCGCCACAGATCACGACGGCGCCGGCGTCGCGCGCGAAGCCGGTACCGGCGGCCGAGACACCGCCGGATGCCTCGGTCACCCGCTCGACCGTGGCCCGGTGAAGGGTCACGCCCCGGCGTTCCAGTGCCGCTGCTGCCGCTGACGCGGCTAGCCGGTTGTCGACGCGGTGTTCGCCGGGCAGCAGCAATCCCGCCTCGATCCCGGGTCGAAGATCCGGCACCAGGCGGAGCAGGTCGTTTCGGTCGAGCTCGGAGGTCGGCTCGCCGAGGTCGGTGGCCTGCTGCCGGATCCGGGCCAGAACCTTGCGACCGGGTTCGTCGAGGACCGGCAGGATGGAGCCCGCGTCGTCGTAGTCGATCGAGATCGCGCTCTCGCGCTCGAGGGCCGGGGCCAGCCTGGTCCAGAGATCGCGCGACCTGATGGCCATCCTGGCGAATGCAGCATCGGCGCTGCTCTCGGCGATCGGCGCGATCATCCCCGCCGCGTTGGGCGAGGCGGCGCCGGCGCGGCGGTCGTCGACGACCTCGACCCGGGCGCCGGCGCGAATCAGCTCGCGGGCGATCAGCAGGCCGATCAGGCCTCCACCGACCACCAAAACGTCGGGCCGCGGCCCGGACATGGGCATCAGTTGTCCGCCAGGGCGTCGGCGTGCAGGCGCGCCCGGGGCGCGACCCTCGGCCCGCCGTCGGAGACGAGGCGCCCGCGCTCAGCGGACGCAAGGGCTTCGAAGACCGCCCGAGCGCGAGCCCGGTACTCGCTCCGACCCTCGTCGGCGAGGTCCTGCAGGGCGAGGCCGACGGTGTACTCGACCGCCTCGCGGCCCAGTCCGCTACGGCCGGGAGCATCGATCGTCCGCAGGCGGCGGATGGCCTCGGGAGCGTCGCCTTCCGCGAGGAGCAGGTTGGCGAGGTTGAACTCGAGCAGCCAGCGCGGGATGTCGCCGCTTCGATCCAGCTCCTGGAGCAGCCGCGCGGCCGCAGCGGACGGCAGCAGGTCGGGGTCCCGGACGTCGAGCTGGGTCCACCCCCACCGCGGCTCGACGGTCAGGCTGGTCACGTTGTTCCGGTCCTGGACCTCGAGTTCGATCACGCCGCCGGGCTCCAGGTCTTCCAGCGCCGCGGTCAGTTGCAGGGTCGAGGAAGCTGCCGTGCCGTCGATGGCGAGGACTTCCATGCCGGGCCGGAGCCCCGCCGCCTCGGCAGGGCCGCCGGGTTCCACCGTGGCCACGATGGGCACGCCCGCCGTCAGCGAGTCGATCAGGACGGCGCCGAACCGCGGCGTCTGGCGGCCCAGGTCGGGGGCGAGAGCGCCGGCGAGCCGCGTGAGCGGTCCGTCTTCGAGCCTCCCGCCCTCGATTCGCACCGTCCTCACGTCGGGTCCCGGGGGACCGGGGACCGCCGGCCACCACCACAGGTCGACCGCGTCGGCGACCAGGTCGTCGTTCAGTACGGCGGCGAAGTAGAGCGCCGCCGGCAGGTTGGCCTCGACCTGCTCCTGGATCGCGTTCCAGTCCAGTTCCCGGCGGGCGGTCTCCCGGTCGCGCAGCGTTTCCGCGTCGACCCCCAGGTCGGCGAGTGTGGCGACGCCCTCCGCGGCACGTCCGAGGACGGTGTAGACGCCGGAACCGCGGAACGACTCGAGCGCCGCCTCCATCGCGCGAACGCCGGCCGGATCGTCACCCAGCACTCCGAGGTAGACAAGCGCGGGCCGGAGTTCGACCTCGATGTCGATCCGCCGCCGGTCCGCGGCGACCACGGAGGTCTCGAAGTAGCCCAGCGTGCCGTGGGTCACCGATAAGTCGTACGCGCCGGGAGGAAGCCGCACCTGGGGCGGCGACTTGGACCAATCGGGGCGGAGAATCCGGCCGTTGCCAAGGACGGTCGCACCTTCGCTCAGGCCGGCCAGACCGATCACTGCCTCCTCCCGCTCGAGCACGATCGGCCGCAGGTCGTAGTCGCGCAGGTCGGGCAGTTGCAGGCTGGTCCGGACGCTTCGAAAGCCGTCCTTCTCGACCTCGATCCGGTAGCGGCCGGGCGGCAGATCCTCGATCCAGAGTTCCTCCGAGAAGTCCTCGGGCGGATGCGCCGAGACGGGGCCCTCGGGCCGGAACCAGGGTTCCGCCTGGCCGGCGGTTCGCCCGCGTTCGATGCCGTCGACGAGCACGGTGGCCCCGGTCGGCGCGGTCCGCAGCCGGACGACCGCGCTGTCGCGCTCCAGCTCGACTTCGACTTCGAGGTCCCGGTCGCCGACGATCGTGAACGCGGCGGTGGTTGGCAGGAAGCCCGGGCGGACCACCGAGGCCAGGTAGTCGCCGACCAGCAGGGGAGTCGGCTCCGGAGGTTCGAACGGTTCCACGTCTGGCTCGGCCTCGGCCTCGGGATCGGAAGCGGTGGAGTCGTCGCCGTCATCGGCTGGAACCTCCTGTTCGCCTTCGTCTTCCGCTTCCGCGCCGGCCTCCGCCGCCGGCGGCGCCTCCGGCGGCCTGTTGTTCTCGAACTCCAGGTCGCCGACCAGGATGCGGGCGTCCCGGGGGAGGACGAGAAAGGAGACGCGTCCCACGAGCTCCTCCCTTCGGCTCTCCAGGCGCTCGGTCAACTGCCTGCCTGCCGTGTCGGCGTCCAGCTCGAACAGCGGATCGAGGCGGACGATCCGGTCGAGCGCCTCGTCGGCGGCATCCCGGTCGTCGAGCGTCCAATGGGCGGCGGCAAGGTAGAGCCACGTGGTTTGCAGGGTCTCGAACAGGCGTGGGTCGTCGGCCGCGAGCGTCCGGGCGTCACCGGTTGCCGCGGCGAGCGGCTCAAGCGTTGCGATCACGGTCTCGAGGACCGGGATGGCTCCTTCGGAGTCGCCTTCCGCGTAGAGATCGCCGGCTTCGGCGAGAGCGGCCGTCGCCTGCGGCGGCAGTCGGCTCGAGCGTTCGATCTCCAGATCGCTGCGGCCGATCTCCTGGACGCCGAGACGCTGGGCCGCCACGGACCCGCAAAGAGCGAAGAGCGCCGTCAGAACCCCCGCGGCTGCCGCGAGCACGGGTCGCGTCGACGTGCGGTTCCGCGGCATGCCTACTCCACCACCAGGACCGCGCCGAGCCGGCTGTCGGCGATGAAGATGCGGCCCCTGGCGTCGACCGCGATGTCCTCTGGAGCCCGCAGCTCCTGAGCGCTCGGAAGGATGGGGCCGATCGTGGCGATGGGCACGGCGTGGGGATCGTAGACCAGAACCTGAAGGGACGAGGCGTCCAGCACGTAGCGGTTGCCGAACGGGTCGACGTCGACCGCCGTGGGCCGGTTCCAGTCGGCGCGGAACGACTCCTCGAAGTCGCCGTTCCTGCCGAAGCGATGCACTGTGGCCGGTTGCGAGCGGGAGCCGGCATCCAGGACGTGGATGGTGCCGTCCTCGCCCACGGCGAGATCGATGGGCTGGTTTATCGCGCCGAGACGGAGGGTTTCGAGCGGGCGGCCGTCCGGGTCGTAGCGAAGCACTTCGGCGGTGCGGCGGGAGAGGAGGGTCCAGTTGCCGAACCCGTCCTGGTGGGCGGCGACGATCCGGTCGAGCGTGCCGCCCTGGGGCCGGCCAAAGGAGACCGTCACGAGATCCTGGAGCCGGGTCACACCGTCGGCCGTGATCACGGCGCCGCCACCGCCGGCACCCTGGCTGGGCCGGACGATTCCGCGCAGGTCCCGGGCCGAGGAGGGGCTCCCGTTGGGGTCGAGGATCGCGGCCCGGTTCGGTTCGGTGACGAGGAGTTCGCCGTTCGCTCCGGCGGCGACGCCGCGGGGTCTCTCGATTCCCGCCTGCTCGGGCAGGTAGGGCCTGGACCGGCTCCAGGGCTCCCTACCTGTGAGAGGCCGCAGGATCAGGCGGTGAATCAGGGTCATCCGGTCGAGGGCGGCGTCGGCGAGCCCGCTCGCTGGTTCCGCTCCGGCGGCTTGTCGGAGCCAGCCCTCCCGCGCCAGCCTCAGATGGTCGACTGCCCCCTGCCAGTCCCCGCGCGCAAGCAGTAGTTCGCCGAGTTCGTAGTGGGCCCGGGGCGTCCACTCGTTCTCGGCTTCGCGCTCCAGGACCCGAAGCAGTTCGCCGGCGGCTTTCGCTACGTCGCCGGTGCGCCGTCCCAGTGCGGAGGCCTCGACCAGGGCCCGGCTGCGAACTGCCGCTTGGGGATGTTCGCTCGCGGGGAGACGCCTACTGAGCGCCAGCAATTCCCCGCGCGCCCGCGCCAGGTCACCTGCGCTACGCGCGGTCCCGACGTTCACGAGAACGGCGTCGACGGCCGCGGCGACTTCGCGCTCGACGGCCTCCCGCTGGGCCGGCAGCGCCGCGGCGACGAAGACCAGGGCGAGGCCGAACCAGAGGCTACGCGTCGACCTGATCGTTGAGCCTCTCGTCACTGATCCGTTGGGCGCTTGGCGAGTGAGGGGCATGGGTGAGGATCAGGTTGGCTCGCGCAATCGCCTTCGCCGCGTCGCCGAGTTCCTGGTACGTGAGCATCTCCTTGTACAGCACGTCCGCCAGTCTGTTCAACCGCTCCTCGACCTCGCCTGCGTAAGGGCCGTTCGGGAAGCGCTCGAGATACTCGGAACCGCTCGTGATGTCGTCATAGCTGCCGACCAGTTTGCCCAGCCGGTCCTCGGCGCGCTGGCCGAGTTCGGGGTCGCGTTTCTGGGACGCGAGGTGCTGGAGGGAACCAAGACGTGTGAGCACGGGCGCCAGGTTGCGCAATCCTCGCTGAGCGTCGGCCGCGGGACTGTCGCCGTCTTCGGTTATCGCACCGGCCGGCTCCGACTCCCAGGCTTTGAGAAAGTGCTCCACCGCGTCCGTCTCGCGGCCGAGCCGGCTGTAGGAGATCCCGAGCAGCAGCGCCACCTTGGGTGCCCGCGGAGAGTCCGGATAGTTGGAGAGGAAGGCCTCGAGGAAGGGTGTCTCGAACACCCCCCGGTCGAGGATCCTGATCGACTGGCCGTAGAGCTCTTCCGACTGGCGGCGCAGGTCGGCCATTTCGTTGCTGAGCACCGCCAGGAAGGGCGTCTCGGGGGTCAGGGAGCGGACGCTCTCCATCTGCTGACGGTAGGCGGCGGTGATCCGGCCGTAGTCGCGGGACGTGGCCAGCCGTTCGAGTTCCGCGTCGCGCAGCCTGTGCAGGTTCTCGAGCCGAAGCGATTCTGCGGCGGTGCCCGAGGGCCACGCACCGAGGGCCATTGCCTTCAGCAGATCGAGTTCCGGCGATGACGGAGGTCGTCCCTGCCGGCGGCCCTGAGGCTGCTCCTTCGTACCCCGTTCCGCGTACTCGAGCAGTACGGTCTGCGTGGCGGTGCGGTACGCATCGACGTCTTCGGACGGTTCCGGCTGCAGCGTCGCCAGGTAGCGGGCGCGGGCCTCGGCGGCAACGACGCGCGAGTCGAAGAACGGGTGGGTCTGCCAGTAGCCGAGGACCTTCGCCTGGGAGATGCGTTCGCCCATTCTGGTCATCAACTGAGCCAGTCCGTTCGGATCGAAGCCTGCGGCGGCGGCGTAGCGCTGTCCCTCCTCGTCGCTCTGGTCCTCGTGCTCGCGGGAGTAGCTGCGCATAAGCAGTTCGGTGAACACCATGCCCCCTGTAAGGGCCGCTTGGGCGGCTGCCGCGGTCGACCCCTGGTCGCGGGTGTAGCCGTAGGGACCGACGTAGCCGTCGTTCCGATCGGACGCGGCTGCCGCGATCAGGCCGACGGAGAGCAGGGAACTCGCCACGTTGAGCAAGGTCGCGCGCTTCTTCTGCTTCAGGAAGTGCTCGGAGGTCACGTGCGCGATCTCGTGGCCGAGGAGCGCCGCCAGCATGTCATCCGAGAGCCCCAGGTCGAGCATGCCCTTGGTCACGAAGATCTGCCCGGCGGGCAGAGCGAAGGCGTTGGGCAGGGGCGTGTCGACGACGGCGAAGGTGAAGGGGTATTCGTCGAAGTCCGCGTGGTAGGCGACCTGGTAGCCGATCCGGTTGACCCGTTCCTGAGCCGCCGGGTCGTCGAGCAGCCCGTACTGCCTGACCGCCTGAGCCGCGGCGGCGAGGCTCTTCTGGAACAGTGCCGGATTGGAGATCTCCAGTCCCGACGAAGAGCTGGCGGTGCCAAGGAAGAAGGCCAGGGTGACGGCGGTCACGGTCCGTGTTGAAGACGCTTGTCGGGTGCGAATCATGGGTGGACCAACGGTCGCGGGACCGTACGAGATTCCATCCGAGCGTCCGGTGACGGGCGCTACGACTGGTTCGCGTGTGGCGCGAAACGCGCCACACGGGTTCCGCAACGTCCTAGGATAACCCCGTAACGCGGTTGCTGGTGATGCCGGATGCGGTCGTGATGTCTCGCCGGTGTCGCTTTCACCGTTCGGCTAGCGCGTCTGCACGCAGTCGGGCGCGGGGCGCGACCTCGGGTCCTTCGTCCGCATACAGCCGGCCATGCTCGGTCAACGCGAGCGATTCGAAGACGCGCCGGGCGCGTTGCCGTACCTCGTCGTGGCCTCGGTCAGCCAGGTCGGACAGTGCGACTCCGAAGGTGTACTGAACCGTTTCCGCCCCCAACCCGGCGCGGTCGGGGGCCTCGATCTCCTCGAGGAGCTGAATCGCGCTCTCGGGATCGCCAGCGGCGAGCGCCAGCGCGGCGAGGTCCAGTTCAAGGAGCCAGCGAGGCGTGTCGGCCGAGCTGTCGAACTCCCGGATCAGCCCGGCGGCCGCGGCGGCCAGGTACAGATTCGGAGCGAGAACATCAAGCTGAGTCCACCCCCACGCTGGATGGATGACCGTGGCGGTGGCTTCCTTTCCGTCTCCTCCGACTGCGAATTCGATTCCGCCCCCGGGTTGGAGCCGGTCCAGGGCTGTCGTCAACTGGTCCGCCGAGGCGGGTTCACCGTCGATCTCCCTGACCTCGATCCCAGGTTGCAGGCCAGCGGCTGCGGCCGGTCCACCCGGATCAACCGTGGCGACGATGAGACCGTCGCTCTTCAGCGACTCGATCAGGCCGACGCCGAGATCGGGCGTCTGGATTCCAACTTCAAGTACCGGATTCAGCGAACGAGCAAGCCGTCTCAGGGCGCTGCCCTCGAATCTTCCGCTCCTGAGATCGATGGACAGCACGTCGGGTCGGGCGGGACCGGGCGCAGCCGACCACCACCACAAGTCGACAGAGTCGGCCGCCAGGTCGTCGCTCAGCACAGCGGCGAAGTACAGTGCCGCCGGAGTTTCCCGTTGGATCTGCGCTCGGATGGCGTTCCATGGGAGCTCGGTCTTCGCGGTTGTCCAGTCGCGCAGGACCTGTGAGTCGATACCTAGGTCGGCGAAGACGGCGCGGCCCTGTTCGCTACGGTCGAGCACGATATGGACCCCGTCGTCCTTCAGGAACTCGATCGCGGAGGCTACGGCGCGCAGTCCGGCCGCATCCTCGCCGAAGGTTCCGAGGAAGGCCAGAGCCGGCTTCATCTCGACGCGAACTTCCAGCCAAGCGCCATGCTCTACGACGACCGATGTCTCGAAGACGTCCTGTCTGCCGCGAGTGACGACCAGATCGAGCTGGCCTGGCAGCACGGCCACTTCCGGCTTGAGCTTCGATCGGTCCGGCTGCATCTCGCGGCCGTTGCCGTAGACCTTCGCGTCCTCCGGCAGCCCCTCGAGCAGGAGCATGGCGTACTCCTGCTCGAGCACGACGGGAGGTAGTTCGTAGTCGAGCAGGGCGGGGATGTCGAGCGTTTGGCTGAACGTGCGGAAACCCTCTCTCCTTATCTCGAGCCGATGCGAACCGACGGGCAGGTCGGCGAGCCACAGTTCGGCTGAGAAGCTCCTTCCGGGAGTAAACGCCGCTGGCCCTTCCGGAGTGAAATCTGGCCTGGCGTGTCCCTCGGTGCGACCGCGTACGAAACCGTCGATCAGTACGGTCGCGTTGCTCGGCGCGGTTCGCAGCCGGAGCGTCGCACTGGCGCGCTCCATGGTGACCACGACGTCCATCTCCTCGCCGGCGGCGACGCTGAAGCCGACGAGCGTCGGCAGGTAGCCCGGCCGTGTGATCTCGGCCACGTAGTCGCTGGCGGGAAGCGCGAGGCGTCCCGGTGCGCGAAGTACCCGGCGTCCGACTTCGATTCGAGCGTCCGGCGGCTCCGCTACGAAGGTCGCGCCTCCAAGGGCCTCCGGTTGGGGCCACTCCTGCGCGGCCACCGGGCCTTCACGTCCGGTTCCTGAGAGAAACAGGACCATGATCCACGCGGCTTGGAGCACCGCGCCTGGGGCCGACAGAGGCGTTCTCCGGTTGCCGGTGTGGCCAATGCAGATCATGGGTAGTAGCCGCTGATCGTGCGGGCGCGGCGTCCGTCCGTGACCCGAACTTCGACCTGCCGGAAGTCGTCGTTCGCGGACTGCTGGTTCGAGTTGTAGGCCAGCAGGTACTGTGAGCGGAGTTCCCTGTCGATCTGTCGATACACCGGCTGTAGTTCCCTGGCCGCCGAGATGAAGAACGCCCGCCCGCCGGTCACCGCGGCGATCTCCTGGAGTTTCGACCGCAGCAGCGGTTCGTTGTCGCCAATGCCCAGCCCGATCGTGTAGATGACGACCTCCGAGTGCTTGGCGTACTCCAGGACGTCGGGATAGGTGGCGGAACTCGACGTATCCTCGCCGTCCGACAGGAGGACGAGCGCGCGCCGTCCCCGGATGCCGCGGAAGTAGTAGAGGCCTGTCATCAGGGCATCGTGGAGCGCCGTCTGGCCGCTCGCGCGAAGCGCGCGGACCGTGTCCACGACCGCTTCCACGTCGGATGTCTGTCCCATGAGCAGATGGGGACGGGACGCGAACGCCACTGCGAACGAACTGTCACTCGGGTTGAGCAGGTTGGTCAGGAACTGCGCGGCGGCCTTCCTGGTCTCCTCCATGACCGGGTCCATCGACGCGGACGTGTCGATCGCGACCCCAAGGGTCAGAGGTAGGTTCTCGACGAGTTCAAAGGTGGAGATCTGCTGTGTGACGCCGTCCTCCAGCACGGTGAAGTCGGCCTCCCGGAGCCCGACGATCGGGCGGTTGCCCCTGTCGGTCACGGCCGTGTAGAGCTCGACCATGTCGACATCGATGCTGTCGGAAAGGGCCGACGCGCTGAGAAAGCGGACGTCCTCGGCGCCGCTGCCGTCGTCCAGCGTCGCTGTGACCGTGAGGTAGACCGGTTCGGCCTCGTTGCGGGCCCTGGGCACGCTGATCTCGGCCCGCCAGGGTGGTCTCTGGAGTTCGACCTGGACTTCGTCCCCTACGCGAAACTCCACGGCGCTGACTTCGCGTCCTTTTGGTACGACGATGGCCGCCCTCGCTGGCGTCGTGCCGACGACATCGACGCCGCGGGCCGGCTCCTCGATGTTCACTCGCAGGTCGCCGCGCTGCTGGTTCAGGACCAATTCGTTCGCCGCGACGACATGGCCATCGGCGTCGAGCCCTTCGACGGTGAGCACTTGTTGCGTCGGATACTTGGCCAAGCGGAGCATGGTCCAGGCCTTGGACCTGGGCTCGGTCGCCTGGTGCCTGCCATCGACCAGGAAACGGACGGCGACGATGTCGCTGCCGCTCACCCGCACCTCGGCGCGATACTCGCCGACGACGATCTCGGTATCTGGCGGCACAAGAGCCAGAGAAGTCTTCGCGTGCAAACGAGATCGGGCGGCGATCGAAGGCCCCCGGTCGCTGCCGAGCCGGCTGTTCTCGGCGGCCTCCAGATCCCTGAAGAGGGCGACCGCCTGATTCCCGTACTCCGCGTCCACCTGGTCTGCTAGTTCGGAAAGGGCCAGCCCGATCATGTACTCGACGGTCTCTCCGCCGAGGCCGCCTCGCCCCGGCGCTTCGATCCTCCTGAGCAGACGAACCGCGCTTTCGGCTTCACCTTGCGCGAAGAGGATGGACGCGAGTTCAAGTTCGAGCAGCCATGCCGGGACGTCTCCGGGACTCTTGAGTTTCTGAATCAGGTGTGCCGCAGCCGTGGCCGGCAGCAACTCGGGAGCGAACGGGTCGAGCATCGACCAACCCCATTCTGGCTCGATCGTGTGGACTGCCGGCTCGCCCCGAGCACCGGCGATCCGGACTTCCAGAACCTCGCCTGGTCTGAGAGCCGACGTTGCGTCGATCCAGTCCTGCGCTCCCTTGAGCTGCGAGCCGTTCAGGGAAGCAAGCTCCATGGCGGGCTCGATGCCGGCCCTGTAGGCCGGCGACGCCAAGGCAACGTCGGCCACCACGAGTGGGTTGTTCACCTCGGATTCGACGAGGGTGACGCCGACCCACGGAACGCGCCGTTCGGGTTCAGGCTTCAGTGCCGCGGTCAGCCGGGCCATGTCGTCGTCGTCCGGCCGCCCGCCGGGAACGCGGAGCGCCAGAACATCCGGCGTCGCGGGGCCGGGAGCGGCCGATAGCCACCAGAGGTTGATCCGGTCCGCTTCCCGATCCTCGTCGAGGACCGCGAGGAGGTACAGGGCTGCCGGCGCCTCGCTTTCGAGCTGGGCGCGAATCGATATCCAGTCCAGCTCCCGTCTCGCCGCTTCCGCGTTTCCGCTCAGCGTGCCGTCGTTGACTCCGAGGTCCGCCAGAAGCGCCTCGCCCGTTGGCTCGAACACGATGCTGTAGGAGGTCTGGCCGGCGAGATGGTCGGCGATCGACCGTAGGGCTTGCTCCGCGAGCGGGTCGGAGCCGAGAATGCCGAGGACGGCAAGGAGCGGTCGGAGTCCGACATCGACGGTCAGCCGACTCCGGTCTCTGAGAGAAACGGAACTCTCGAAGGAGCCAGACGCACCGTGAACAACCGTCAGTTCGTACTCGCCGGGCACGATCGTGACCTCCGGCGGCGTTGTGCGGCGGTCCACGGCCAGGGTCTTCCCGTTCGCCGTGACGACGGCATCAGCGGGGAGACCACGAAACCCGATCACTGCCTCCTGCGGCTCGAGTTCGATCCGAGGCAACTCGTAGTCACGCAGGTCAGGAAGAACGAGCGTGGCTCCGTACGTGCGAAACCCGGCCCGCTTCACCTCCAGGTCGAACCGGCCCGTTGCCAGTCCGTCGATCCAGCACACGGGGACGCACTGACTTGCGGCGGCGGACGTGGCGGAAACTACGCCGCTCCGGGGTGCCTGCTCAACGCCGTCGATCAGGATGGTGACGTCCGCGGGTGTCGTGCGCAGTCGGATGCTGGCGGTAGCTTCGCGGGCGCTGGAGTCGGAGTCCGTCGTCTCCTGTGTGAAGCCGGGTCCGGCCAGTGCGGCGAGAGACAGCACCAGGACCAGGAGTGCTCGCAGCCTGTTCAGGGAGAGGCTGCACGAGTTCGTCATCCGAAGAGTCACGGTGCTCGCTCGCTACTCGAGGGCGAGCACTGTCTCCAGTCGCCCTGCCGCGATGAAGATCCTGCCCATGCCGTCGACCGCGATGTCGTTGGGCGCACGCAGCTCGATGCCGCCGGGGAGTAGCGGGCCGAGGGCCGCCATCATGTTCCCGTCCGGGTCGTAGACGAGTACTTGCTTCGCGCGCCCCTCAAGCACGTAGGCGTTGCCGAAGGCGTCCACGTCGAGAGCGATGGGGCGCCGCCAATCGGCGCTGAACGTGTTCTCGAGTTCCCCGTCGGGGGCCAGGGTCAGCAGCGCGGCGCGGGCGTCTCCCTTGCCGGCGTCAAGGACGTAGGTCCGGCCGTTCGGGCCAGGTGCCATGTCCACCGGTTGCGCCAGTCTCGTCTGGCCGAAGTCGAGCAGGTTGCCCTGCGGGTCGTAGCGCAACACGACGTCGACTTGGCGAGAAAGCACGGTCCAGCTGCCGTACGGTCCGCGATAGGCAGTGATGATCTGTTCGAGTCTGCCCCCCGAGGGGCGTTCGAACCGGATCGGGTTGGGGTCTTCAAGCCGAACCACTGTGCTGGAGACGGACACGACCGCGGTCGTGCCGCCAAGCGGTCCGACCGGGCCGAAGCTCGGCCGGGCCTGGCCCAGCCCTCGCAACTCACGACTCGCCACGAGGTTTCTTTCCCGGTCGAACTCCACTACCCGGCTGTCGTCCGCGACGAGCAGTTCCCCGCGCGGACCGGCCGCGACGGAGCGCGGCTTCTTGAGCTTCTGCTTCTCTGGCAGGTAGTCGCGGGGCAGGTAGGGGCGTATCCTGGTCCACGGGTCCTTTCCCGCAAGTCGCCGCAGCACGAGGCGGTCGATGCGCGTCATCCGCTCGAGGGCGATGCCCGGAACGTCGACGGCGCCGCCATCCCGATCGTTGCCCGCCGGCGCGCGCGGAGAGCCCTGGCGCGCCTGCCAGTAATGATTGGCCGCAAGTTGCCAGTCGCCGTTCGTCAGGACAAGATCGGCCAGTTCCAGGTGCGCCCTGGCCGTCCACTCGCTTGGGGGCTCCCGTTCCAGCACCTGCAGCAGCTCTCCCGCCGCCGCGTTGCCCACGCCGAGGCGGCGACCTATGGAAGCCGCCTCCACCAGCGCCCGACTACGGCCCGGGAACCTCGGATAGAGATGTCGGGGATAGCGCCGGCTCAGCTCCAGGAGTTCGGCGCGGGCCGCTTGGACTTCCGCCGGGTCGCGCGCGGATTTGGCTCGGTCGATCGCCGCGTCAGCCTCGACGTCGATCGAGGGTTCTTGTCCCGCGGCGAGGCCCGTCCAGGATAGGGACATGACGAGGACCGCAACGATCGTCGAAGGGAGGGCGGCAAAGCCGTGCTGGGGCCATCGGGGCATGTGTTGGGACACCGGTCGAGGCGACTGGTCACAGGCTGCTTCGGCGAACCTGGCGTTCGGACCGCGTAGGATAGCCGAGTGGCAGCGTCACAGGCGCGGGAGGCGCTGGCGGCCGCGGCGCGGAGCAGCCGCGGGCATGAGCCGTGGGTGTTCTACCCCCGTGACGGCCGCTGGCGATGGTGGTCGTTCGCGCGCGGTTGGAGCGAAGTCGAACGCTGGCAGGCGGCGCTCGATCGTGGTGAACGGCCATCCGTCGACCAGGCTCCTGCTCCACAGTCCTCGCCGCAGGCGCTGTGTTGCCACCTCGCGGCGGCCTCCGCGGAGACTGTTTCCGGGGGCATCTTCGACCGACTCCTGGTGCCGAGGGGGCCGGCACGGGAGATCGTCGTCGTCACGCCGCCGCCATCCGGACCCCCGACGGGTGTGGACCGCCTGGCCCTGCCCTGGCTGCATTGGTGCTGCGCGAATCTGGCGGCACTGGTGCTCGAACCGAGCCGCGAGGCATTGATCGGTTCGGTGTTGTGGTGCCGGCCGACAGTGCTGCTGGCCAGCATGGCGGAGGAGCGTGCGCTCGCCGCGGCCGTTCGGGAGCGGAGCCGCGACCGCGAACGCCGGGCGGCCGCGCTGCTGGACCGGCTCCGTGTGCTTCTGGTCGTGGTGGAGGATCAGGAGAGTCTCGACGAAGCGGTGGAACCGGCCGCCTTCTGGCTTGCCTGGGGCGTCGAGCGGCGGCTCGTTTGTCTAGAGGACCCGGATCGCCGTTGATACAGTGCAGGCAGCATGAGAAGGGCCGCATTCCTCCGGTTGTCGCCCCTGCTGGCTGCGCTCCTGGTTGCGACGATCGCCGGCGGGCCGGCCGGCGCTGCAGACTTCACGGTCAAGATGGCGACCCTCTCGCCGGACGGTTCGCCCTGGGACGGGTTCTTCGAGAGCATGGGCCGGGAGTGGGAGGCCGGCACCGACGGCAGGGTCAGCCTCACGATCTACCCTGGCGGCGTTGCTGGCGACGAGCCGGACATCCTGCGCAAGATGAAGATCGGCCAGTACCACGCGGCCGCCCTGTCGGTCAGCGGACTGGCGGACATCTCGAAGGACTTCACGGTCTTCGAGATCCCCCTGTTCTTCCGCTCGGAGCGGGAGATGTACCACGTCCTGAAGGAACTGACCCCCGGGCTGCGCGCGAAGCTGGACGAGAAAGGCTTCGTTCTCCTGGGTTGGGGCTACGTGGGCCAGGTGCACTTCTTCACGAATCGGCGGGCGCGCACCGTCGAGGAGATGCAGCGGCTCAAGATCTTCACCTGGGCCGGCGACGAGGCGATGACGGACTGGTGGCGGCAGGGTGGCTTCAAGCCGGTGGCACTCGCCGCCACCGACATCGTCACCGGTTTGCAGACCGGCATGATCGACGCCCTTGCGGTGCCGCCGATCTACGCCATGTCCGTTCAGTTCTTCAAGCAGGCGAAGTTCCTGGCCGACGTGCCGCTGATTCCGATGATGGGAGCCATCGTGGTCACGAAGCGCGCCTGGAATCGCATCTCGGAGGAGGATCGCGAGGTGCTGATCGCGGGCGGCGAACGGGCCGAGAACCGGATCTTCGACACGATTCCGACCCTCGAAGAGACGGCGATCAAACTGATGGGAAGTCAGGGGCTGGAAGTCGTTCAGATCGTGGGCACGGAGGTGGAGGACGACTGGAAGCGCATCGCCCGTGACTTCGCCGAGGACATGCGCGGGAGGACCGTCCCGGAGGCGGTCTTCGACCGGGCGACGGCGGTACGGGACGCGTACCGCAAGCAGCTGGAGGCCGAAGCGGCCGCCCCTGCCGCCTCGGACAGCGGCCGGTAGCGCCGCTCTTGACTGAGGGCGGCGCCGCGGCACCACTTCGGGCCGTCGTACGCCTCGCGCATCGCGTCGAGGACGGCCTCTCGAGCGTGCTGCTCGCCGCCATGGTGCTGCTGCCCCTGGCGGAGATCGTCGTCCGCCAGACGGGAACCGGCATCCCCGGCGCGCTTCCCTTCGAACAGCACCTGACGCTGTGGGTCGCCTTCCTCGGCGCGGCGCTGGCGGCGCGCGAGGGACGCCTGCTCGCCCTGGCCACCGGGAACTTCCTGCCCGAGGGGAGGTTCCGGGCGATCGCCGCGGTGTTCACCGGCGGTGTCAGCGCGATGGTGGCGACGTTGCTGGGCAGGGCCAGTCTGGATCTGGTGCAGATCGAACGCGAGGGTGGCATCGAGATGGCGGCCGGCGTTCCGGTCTGGGTAGGGCAGGCGGTGATGCCGGTGGGCTTCGTCATGTTGGCCCTGCGGCTGGCCTGGAAGTCGTCGGAACTCTGGGCGGGGCGAGCTCTGGCCGCGCTCGGCATCGTGCTGGGGCTGGCGATCGGCGGCAACGCCGAGGCGTTCGGAGAGCTTCCGGCAACCCCCTGGCTGGTCCTGATCCTGGCCTCCACGCTGCTCGGCGGTCCCATCTTCGCCGCCCTGGGCGGAGTGGCGGCGTTCCTGTTCCTCTCCGACTTCGTGCCGCTGGCCGCCATCCCGGCCGAGAGCTACCGGCTTGCCGTGTCGCCGACGCTGGCGGCGATCCCGCTCTTCACGCTGACCGGCTTCCTGCTCGCCGAGGGCGGGGCGTCGGAGAGGCTGCTGCGGGTGTTCCGCGCCCTGTTCGGCTGGGCGCCGGGTAGCACCGCCGTGGTGTGCGCCGTCGTCTGCGCGTTCTTCACTGTCTTTACGGGCGGTTCCGGCGTCACGATCCTGGCGCTGGGCGGCGTGCTCTTCGCCGCCCTCTCGGCCGATGGCTACCGTGAGCGCTTTTCGCTCGGACTGCTGACGTCGTCCGGTTCGCTCGGCCTTTTGCTGCCGCCCGCGTTGCCGCTCATCCTCTTCGGCATCGTCGCCGAAGTGCCGATCGAGGACCTGTTCATTGGCGGTCTCATCCCGGGGCTCCTGTTGATCGCGTTGATCGCCGCCTGGGGTGTCCGGGAGGGGTTGCGAAAGGGCGTTGCCGTGTCCGGGCCTTCGGTCGAGGATCTTCGAGGCCCGTTGGGGGCGGGTTGGTGGGAGCCACTCCCGCCCGCCCTGAAGCGGTTCCTGTCGGTCGTCCTCGAGATCGCGCGTGCGGTCTGGGCCGGCAAGTGGGAGCTGCTTCTTCCGGTCGTCATTCTCGTGGCGTTCTTCAGCGGCTACGCGACCCTGGTCGAAACGGCGGCCCTGGCGGCTCTCTACGCCTTCGTCGTCCAGTGCCTGGTGCACCGGGACGTGAAGCTGGGCAAGCCCCTGCTGGCCGTGTTCCGGCAATGCACCGTGCTGGTGGGCGGAGTGCTGATCATCCTGGTCGTCGCCATGGGCCTGACGAGTTGGCTGGTGGACGCCCAGGCGGCTCAGGGCCTCCTTGAACTGGTGCAGGACAACATCGAGTCGAAGCTCGTCTTCCTGCTGGCCCTGAACGTCTTCCTGCTCCTGGTCGGCTGCCTGATGGACATCTTTTCGGCCACCGTGGTCGTCGTGCCACTGATCATCCCGCTCGGTCTCGCCTTCGGCGTCGATCCGATTCACCTCGGGATCATCTTCGTCGCCAACCTGGAGTTGGGGTATCTGACGCCGCCGGTGGGCCTCAACCTGTTCCTGGCGTCCTATAGGTTTGAGCGGCCGCTCCTGAAGATCTATCGGGCCGCCGTGCCGGCGCTGATCATCCTCGGCATCGGCGTCCTGCTGATCACCTACGTCCCGGGATTGACCCTGGGCCTGCTGGAGTGGTTGGGTCGATCGTGAACTGGAAACTGTTGCAGAGCATCGCCGTCGTCTGGTCGGCGGTCTTCCTGGGGTTGGCGATCCTCACGATCGTCGGGGTCCAGATCGTTTCCCGCGACGTGCCGGGTCTGGTCTGGCTCCTGCACGCGTTGGTGGCCGTGATCGGCTTTCTTTCCGGTATTGCGGCGACCCGGCGCCGGGCCGAGATCGATGTCGAGCGGTGGAAGCTGGTGGACGACCCCGACCTCACTTCGGGCGAACGGGAACACGCGCACCGTGAGGCCGAGTCGCGGTTGCGGCGGGCCAGCGCCCAGTTCCTCCTCGGCGGCGTGACCCTGGGCGGCTGGCTGGCCTACCAGTTGCGGGCGGAACGCCCGGAAGCGGGCGCGGCGGTGACCCGGGTCCTCGGCGGCGAGACGCCGGACGTGCCGGCGCCGGACCAGACGCTGGCCGACGCCCTTGCGGCCGAGCCGGTCTATACCGTGAGCGCGTCCGACCTGCTGATCGCGACGCCGCTGATCGCCTTCGGCCTCGGCATGCTGCTGGCCCGGTACAGCGCGTCTCGCGCCGCGTCCCGGGACGGCTGAGCCTTCATCGAAGTCGGGCCACGGTGGCGCCCCAGCCGCCTCCGCCCGGGCCGCCGCTTCTGAACGATACGACCCGTGGATCCCGCTCCAGCACCTTGCGCACGATCTGGCGCTGCACCCCGATGCCGCGCCCGTGGATGATCCTCACCTCGCGGAACCCCTTCTCGTACGCGGCGTCGAGGTAGCTCTCGACCACGTCCTTCACCTCACGGGGCTGGAAGGGGTGGAGGTCGATCTCGTCGCCGATGGGAACCTCGACGATGTCTTCGGGTTGGAGTTCGTCTTCGGGAGCCATGCCTGGCTATGGCTAGAACAGCTTGAGCACGGCGATGAAGGCGCTCCAGCCGTCGTCGGGGCCGGCGAGGGCGGTGCCGACGTCCATGTTGACGACCGTACCCCAGGGGCCGATGAACGTGCCGACGATGCCGACGCCGGCGAGCAGCTCGTTGTCGAGGCCGGAGGCGGCGTCCGTGGCCCATGCGGCATCGCCCACCAGGTCGATCCGGAAGATCTCGCCCAGTTCAAAGCCGTAGGTCAGATGGGTGGCGGCTGCCCGCTCGGCGCGCACCTTGTCGCTCTGGTAGCCGTGGACGGTCACGTCCGAGAAGAACCCGAACTCGTACTTGCTGAAACGGTCGAGGTCGCTGCCGTCCACGTACTCGAAAGACAGGCCGACCTTCTGGAACTTCGGGAGATGCCAGGTCTTGGCAGCGCCGACGTTCCAGAGCGTGTAGCGATCCGGGGTCAGGTTGGCCCCGCCCAGGCCCCAGGGCTCCCAGTCCGCGCGCACGTTCCAGGTGCCGCCCGCCACCAGGCGGTAGCCGGAGCGGATGTAGCGGAGGGTGGCCCCCAGGCTGTGGCTCAGGTGATCCGAGGGCAGGACGAAGTCGTCGCCGGTCTGGTCGGCGCGCTGGAAGTTGTGCCAGGACAGCTCGTAGCGGAGGTCGAGCTTGGTGAAGCTCCCGAGGGGCCGGCCGAGACTGAAATCGATGTTCGGGCGCAGCCGTTCGACGGTCTCCTCCGGCGCTTCCATGCCGTCGCGGTAGAGGGTGTCCTGGCCGGCGAACGCCAGTGCGAAGACGTCGACGCCGGCATCCCAGCGCGATCCGAACAGGCTCGGGTTGGCGATGTCGGCCAGGATCAGCGGCCCGGCGATGAACAGGTCGGCCTGGGTGCCGGTGCCGCGCCAGTCGAATGAGAGCCAGTTCACGCCGCCGAGGGGCAGCGGGCCGTCCTGGGCCTCGTCGTAGAAGGCGCCGCCGAGGATGAACATCCGGGTCTTGTCGTCCTCCTTGACGACCCGTTCGCCGGTCTCGTTGTCGACGACCAGATAGCGAAGCCCTTCTTCCGTGTCGCGCACCATCGTCGCCTCGGAGCCCAGGGCCGCCTGACGGCGAGCTTCGAACTCGGTCGGGTTGATCTCGATGCCCGTCAGTTGGATCTCCCGTTCGACGATCGTGGTGGCGTTCAGGACCGAGAACAGTTGCTGGCCGATGAGGCGGTTCGGCAACCAGTACGACGACCGGTCCCAGGCCGCGGGCTCGCCGTTCGCGTCGAGCGGCGTGTAGAAGGTCGTCTCGTCGTTCGAGAGGACATCTCCGGTGAGGCCTAGCTGGACCGCCCGGGTCTTCACGCGGGCGAAGAGCTCGCGATCGACCCACACCGTGCCGCGGAACAGGCTGCGCCCTTCGGCCAGAGCGCCGGCCGGCTCGAAGTCGACGACCCAGGTGTCGCGGCCCTCGACGGTCGCGGTGCCGCGGAGCCGGTAGCGGTACTCCTTCGTGAAGGTGATCTCGGCCGGCATGGCCGCGGCCTTCTCCGGCTGGATCAGGGGGATCTCCGGGATCTTCTTGCGCCGCCAGCGGATCCCGTTGACGTAGAGCGTCTGCCAGACCCAGTCGAAGCCGGCCCCCTGACGGAAGAAGAAGGGGCCCTGGAAGGTCGCGTCGACGGACTGCACCCCGGTGCCGAGCTGGAAGCGCATGGACGTCGTGTTCGTGGCGGTGTAGTTCGCGATGCGCCGCGACTGGTCGTCTTCGAAGGCCTGCAGCCGCCTCAGGATCTCGCCCACCGGGACCTGACGCGTGTCGGCGACGGTCAGCGCCTCCTCGACGCTCGCCGCGCCCTCGAGACTGACCGCCAGGTCGCGGTCGAGGCGGAAGACGAAGGGCCCGTCGGTCTCGGCCAGCTCGAGTTCGTAGCCGCGCCGGGTGCGCCGTCCGCCGAACAGCAGGTCGGTTTCGCCGGTCGCCGGATCGAAGCGCGCAGGCGAGCCGATCTGCCGATCGTTGAAGCTGAGGGTCACCGGCGCTCCCGCCGCCGGTGGTGACACGACGATCCGCAAGCTCAGGTCCTCGCCGTGGACGAAGCTCCAGGCGTCGGCACCCGCGGGCGTCGAGTAGGGATCGTAGGCAACGTCGCCCGAGAACTCCTGGGCGATCAGCCGTGCGGCGCGAACCGCCGCGGCGTCGGCGTCGGGGTCGCCGGTGAGTGCGAACAGGGACAAGCTGGCACCTGCCTCCGCCTCGGCGGCGGCGCGCACCAGCAGGGCGCCGCCAGCGTCCGCGTCGGCGGCCGGACCGCGCTCGACCGCCATGAAGGCGTCCGGATCCAGGTCCCGGAGCAGTCGCCTGAGGGCGGCCAGATCGATCTCTCCGACCGCCGCGCCGGCACTGACCGAGACGCCGTCCAGATAGGCGTCGAGTTCCTGCCCATAGAGGCTGCGCATCAGCTCCGCATCGGCCGGTAACGACTGGGAGACGACGACCGCATCCGGTTGCGCGCCGGAGACCGCCACCGCGGCCCGCTTCAGAGCGAGGGCATACTCCTGGACCTGCACGGGCTCGTCCCGGAGCTCCACCGGCCAGACGAGCTGGAAGAAGGCGCCCGGCGAGGCCGTCCGCGCGAGATCGGCCAGTCCCTCCAGTTCCTCGGAAAGCTCGTCCCCGCGGTCCGCCGCCGGCGGCGGACCGGCGAAGCGGACGGCGTACCAGGGCACGGCGCCACTGTCGCGCAGCCTCGATGCCACCTCTGCCGCGTCGTCGATCGCGGCCTCATCCGTCAGATCGACGGGCCACTTGACCACCAGCAGCGCCTCCTCCGGCAACTCCGGCAGCGCACCCAGGATCTCCGCCGCTCCGCTGGGGTCCTCAGTCGCCAGACCGACACACGGATTACAGGGCAACTGCCCGGCGACCGGCAGTGCTGCAAGGAGCGCGATCGCCCCAACCAGTAGAGCTTGTTTCCTCATCGCTTCGGTTTCAGTTCCAGCCTCAGTGGCGGACCTTAGCCCGGATAACACTGTTGGGCGGCTCAGATTCCCGGACTCAATCATCCAGTCCGGCAGCTGCTGGTACGGCGGTCGTCATGCCAGGTTGCGCACCTGCCACTTGTACACGAGGGAAGCGCTTCGGCAGGCCGATGCCCTCCAGCCGGTCCGGAGTCCGGGGAGAGGGTCCCAGCGGGCTCGAAGCGAGCGACGCTCGACGCCGTTTGGGTAACCGACGCCTAACCGAAGCGAGCGGAGTGAAGTGAGCGCCACACCCTCGCATTCCGACTGAGCGCGAACGTCCGTTTGGGACCCTCTCCCCGGACTCCGGATCGGCGGGTGAGCTCTTGGTCCCTAGCCCGCCGCGGCCGTGCGGTCGCCCGACTCCTCAGCGGCGGCCGCGACGATGGGCGGGAGTCCCATCTCGGAGCGCAGGTGGGCTTCGATCTCGTCGGCGAGGTCGGCGTTGTCGCGCAGGAACTGCTTCGCGTTCTCCCGGCCCTGGCCCAGCCGGACGTCGCCGGCCGAGAACCAGGCGCCGCTCTTCGCGACGCGCTTGTGCTGGATGCCGAGGTCGATCAACTCGCCGACGCGCGAGATGCCCTCGCCGTAGTCGATGTCGAACTCGGCGAGCCGGAACGGCGGGGCGACCTTGTTCTTGACCACCTTGATTCGCACTCGCGAGCCGACCACCTGGTCGCCGTCCTTCAGCGCTGCGATGCGCCGGATGTCGATGCGGACCGACGAGTAGAACTTGAGCGCCCGGCCGCCGGTCGTCGTCTCGGGCGAACCGAACATGACCCCGATCTTTTCGCGGATCTGGTTGATGAACACCACGGTCGTTCGCGACCTGGCGATGATGGCGGTCAGCTTGCGCAGCGCCTGGGACATGAGGCGGGCCTGGAGGCCGACATGGGAGTCGCCCATCTCGCCTTCGAGTTCGGCGCGCGGCACCAGGGCGGCGACCGAGTCGATCACGACGATGTCGAGCGCGTTCGAGCGCACGAGCATCTCGGCGATCTCCAGCGCCTGCTCGCCGCTGTCCGGCTGGGAGACCAGCAGCTCGTCGATGTTCACTCCGATCTTCTCGGCGTACTCGGCATCCAGCGCGTGTTCCGCGTCGATGAAGGCCGCGGCGCCGCCGGCGCGCTGCGCCTGCCCGACGACCGACAGGGCCAGGGTCGTCTTGCCGCTCGATTCCGGACCGTACACCTCGACGACGCGGCCGCGGGGAAAACCGCCGGTGCCGATGGCATGGTCGACGGCGAGTGAACCGGTCGAGATCGACTCGATACCGAGGTTCTCCTGCTCGCCGAGGCGCATGATCGCGCCCTTTCCAAACTGACGTTCGATCTGCGTGAGCGCGCCCGAGATCGCTTCCTCGCGGCCGGCTTGCTGCTTGCGCGCCTTCGTGCGGGTTGGGGTCATGGGTTTCTTCGTTCCTCTCTTCTTGCAATGGCGCGTTGGCGGCGGCCCCGGCGTCGTCGACGCGGGGAGTCGTGGCTATACTTCCGCGCGACCGATGCGGCGCTCCCCTGGATCGTCAGACGGTTGAACGGAAGGCGGGATTCGGCCGCTGCGGACGCTCGGCGACGTGGTGTAGAACAACGTGACAGCCGACATCGACAAGGGCGCAGTCAGCGTATTGCAGCCCCCCCTGGCCGTCAACCGCGAACTCAGGGACCTGCTCGCCGTGGTTCCCGGCGTGAAGGTGCGCGAAGCCGTTCCGCTGGCGTCGGTGACGACGCTTCGCATCGGCGGTCCCGCGGACCTCTTCGTCCGCGTGGAGTCCGAGGCGGCGCTGCTCGCGGTCATGACCCTGGTCCGGGAGTGCGCGAGCGCCCTGCATCTGCACGGTCACGGCTCGAACGTCCTGTTTCCGGACCGCGGCATTCGTGGTGTGGTGTGCCGGCTCCGCGGAGAACTCGAGTCGGTCGAGGTGGAGGGCGAGACGGTGCGCTCCGGCGCCGGGGTCACGCTGGCCAGACTGGCGCGGGACACGTCGAAGCAGGGTCTGCTGGGCCTCGAGGCCCTCTCCGGGTTTCCCTCCACCGTCGGCGGCGCCGTGGTGATGAACGCCGGCTGCTACGGCACCGAGATCAGGGACGTTCTCACCGAAGTGCGCGTCGCGCGGCCGGGGCGGCCGGTCGAGACCGTTCCAGTGTTGCGCCTCGAGCCCGGCTACCGGACGACCAACCTGCAGGGGACCGACGCCGTCGTGACCCGGGCGGAGTTCCAACTGCGGAGCGGCGATGGCGCCGCCGCGCTCCGGAGGATCGACGAGCTGAATCGCCGGCGGTGGCGGAGCCTGCCGTCCGGCAAGCCGAATGCCGGCTCCGTGTTTCGCAACCCGCAGGACGACTTCGCCGGCCGGTTGATCGAAGCCTGCGGCCTGAAGGGGCTGCGCCGCGGCGGCGCCGAGATCAGCCAGCGGCACGCCAACGTGATCGTCAACCGGGAGAAGGCAGGCTCAGCCGATGTGCTCGAGCTGATGGTGGCGGCGCACCGGGCGGTTCGAGACCGGTTCGGCGTCGAACTGCGGCCCGAGATCGTGCTGGCCGGCGACCTGGCGGAGGAGTTCTGGGAGCGCGCCCGTTCCGGTTGACCGCCACCTGGACCGGGCGCGACAGGCTATCCTCATGGCTCCATTGTGATCGCGAGGCTGACGAAGCGAAGGGGGAGACGATGAACGGGACTCTGAATCGGACATGGTGGCGGCGACCGGAAGCGGTCCTGGGCCTGGTGGCGGCCGTCGCGCTGCTAGCCCTTGCCTGCGGCGGCGGTGGCGGCGTGGCCGAGGCGCGTGTCGGCTACATCGCCGAAATGCGGTCCTTCGCGGTTCAGGCCCCGGTCGCCGACGAGGCGATGGAAGCCGAAGCCGCCGAGGCCGACATGGAGGCCGAGGCGGAAGGCGAAATGCCGGCCGAGCCCGCCACGGTCGATGTTCTGCTCGACATCCTGGTGCACAACGAGGGTTCGGGAACGCTGGACGGGATCACCGTCGATCTCACGATCGCCGATCCGGACGGGGCAGAGAAGGAACGCCGGCTGCTCTGGATCGAAACCGCGGGTCTCACGAAGGGCTCCCAGTCGCAGGTCGTCTACGAACTGACCGGCGTCGCCTACACCGAGGGCGACGGTTTCCACGTCGAGGTCCGGCACCCGATCCCGATGGAAGAGCGCGGCGACTACCGGGAGTTCGACGGGGAGCAGTAGCGCAGCCAACCCCGTCGGCCGACTCCCGGCGGCGTCAGTAGGCGTTCTTGGTCAGACCCCGGCGCAGGGTCAGCCAGAGGATCTGGAAGTCGAGACGGAGACTCCAGTTCTCGATGTAGTAGAGGTCGTACTGGATGCGCTTCCGGATCGAGGTGTTGCCCCGCCAGCCGTGGACCTGGGCCCAGCCGGTCAGCCCGGACTTCACGCGGTGGCGCAGCATGTAGTTCGGGATCTCGTCGCGGAACTTGCGCACGAACGCGGGTCGCTCGGGGCGCGGGCCGACGATCGACATGTCGCCGCGGAAGATGTTCCAGAGCTGGGGAAGCTCGTCGATCGACCAGCGTCGCAGGAAGGCGCCGATGCGGGTGCGGCGGGGGTCGTTCTCGACCGCCCACACCGGCCCGGTCGTGGATTCGGCGCCCATGCGCATCGAGCGGAACTTGAGGATCATGAAGGAGTGGCCGTCGAGTCCCATCCGCTCCTGGCGGTAGAACAGCGGTCCGCGGTCCTCCAGCTTGATCAGCACCAGCACGACCGGCAACAGGGGCAGCAGGACGGTCATGGTCGCCACGGAGATGCCGATGTCCATCGTTCGCTTGGCCAGGCTCGACCAGCCCTCCATCGGCACGTGGGAGAGGTTGATCACCGGCGTGCCGTCCACGTCCTCCATCTCGGCGCGCAGCGTCGCGTACTGCAGGACGTTCGGCACCAGGCGAATCTCGATCAGCTCATTGCCGATCCGGTCGAGGAGGTTGAGGATCTTCCGGTGCGCCTCGAATGGCAGGGCGATCATCACCTGGTCCACGCTGTACCGTTCGATGGCGGCTTCGAGGTCCTCGAGGGTGCCGACCACGTTGACGCCGCTGACCGGCTCGCTGGCTTGCTTGGCCGGGTCGTCGTCCAGGAAGCCGACGACCTCGTAGCCGAGCTCGCGGTGGCGGACGAGCTTGGCCGCGATCTCCCCGCCGCTGTCGCCGGCTCCCACGATCAGGATGCGGCGCACATTGTGGCCGCTCCTCCGCACGACGCGCAGGAAGGCCCGGGTGACGAAGCGAAGCAGCGCGACCAGGAAGATGTCGCTGGCGACGAACAGGGCGAAGAAGGCACGGCTGTAGGAGAACGGGTCGTCGCTGCCGGCCTGGGTCAGCCGGTCGAACGTCAACACGGCCGTGAGGATCACGAGTGCCAGCATGGTCGCGACCACGATGCTGATCGCCTCGTCCACGCGGCTGTGTCCGCGGCGTATGCGGTAGAGGCCGTGGAAGTAGTAGACGATGGGCCAGATCAGCAGGATGAAGGGCAGCATCCTGAGGTAGGGCTCGAAGTCCGGTACGGACTTCGTCACTTCGATCACCGGCTGCACGAAGCGGAGGTACCAGGCGAGGAAGAAGGCGCCGACCGTGGCGAGGACATCGCCGGCGATGTTCAGCGTGGCGGTAACGCGGAGTCGCTTCTGGAGCACGGTGCTGAAGGTCGTATGAGTGGGACGCCCGACCCTGGCGGGCGCCGGATGTTAACAATCCAGCCAGGCCTCCCGCGGCTGGCCGATGCTCAGCTTGCCGTCTCCCCGAGCACGTCCCGGTAGATCGCGAGTGTGCTCTCCGCGGCGGTCTGCCACTGGAAGCCGGCGGCTCGGGAGGCGCCGCGGTCGGTGAGCTGCCGTGCGTGGCCCCGGTCGTTCATGCACCGCTCGATGGCAGTAGCGATCTCTTCCACCTCCAGGGGGTTGACGAGTTCCGCATAGCCCTGTGCGATCTCTTTGAGCGACGATGTGTTCGACGTGATCACAGGCACACGCGAGGCCATTGCCTCGACCACGGGCAGCCCGAACCCCTCGTACAGGGTCGGGTAGAGGAACAGGCTGGCTCCCTGATACAGGGCCGGGAGGACGCTTGCCGACACGTGGCCGACGAGCTGGACGTGGTCGCCGACGCCGAGCTGGCGGGCGCGGCGCTCCAGCTTGAAGTCGCTG